>NZ_JBQQCC010000030.1:0-78597 GCF_052245635.1 Nonomuraea sp. KM88
TGCCAGCGTCCGGAAGGGAGCACGCATGAAGTGGAACCTGCGCCTGGCCGCCGCCCACCGCGGCATCTGGAAGGCCAGCGACCTGCAGCGCATGCTCGCCGAGCATGGGCTGGTCATCAGCGCCGGGAAGATGTCCGGACTGTGGTCGGGCGATCCGGCCAGCATCAAACTCGACGATCTCAACGTCATCTGCGCCGTGCTGGGCTGCGGAGTCGACGAACTCCTTATCCCCGAGCCGGAGAAGGTCCAGCGCGTCGAGCATGACCGGCAGCAGCCCGCGGCGGCCTCGTCCGCAGGCCCGGCAGTGACGCCCAAGCGCAAGGACGGGCGGTCGCTCCCGCCACCGTGATCCAACGGGATGAACCCCCATGCGACCCTCGAACTGCACCGACTGCCTGGCCTGGGGCATGTTGTCCACCTCGCGATGCGGAGCCTGCGCTGCGTTCGCCTCCCGGTTCCCGGCCGATTACTGCGCCGGATGCTCTCGGCGGCTGCCCGCACGTGAGGGCTATTGCCGGTTGTGCTGGTGCCAGGCTCGTCGTGACGCGCAGACGGGCCAGGTGGCCATCGGAGTCCAGCCGTTGCTGTCTCAGGTCCGCCATCACCAGCTCTTCCTGGCCCACCTGAATCCACTCTGGGGTCGTGCGCGGAAGAAGGGCGGCCGGATCCGTAATCCAGGAGGACGGATCGGGCGCCCGCCCAAGCCGGATCCTGTCCCCGCAGGACGCCCGCCATCTGCGGGAACGCCGTTGCGGCTGTTCGACCTGCCCCACGACTACACACGATTCGACCGGCGCGATCGCCTCACTCTGAACGACCCGCTCATGGCCTGGGCCCGCTGGACCATCCACCTCCTCGGCGAGGCCCGCGGCTGGAAACGCGGAGTCCGTGAGGACATCGAGCAGGGCCTGACCACCCTGCTGGCCGGCCGTGTCGATGGCGAGCCCGTCTTGCACTCGGAGATGTCCCCCGTCCTGCGCAAGCGGGTGATCGGCGTCGGCCGCACCATCGACGTGCTCACCCGCATGGGCCTGTTTCACGACGACCGCCGACCCCCGTTCGAGGACTGGCTCACCGGCAAGCTGGACGGCCTGGCTCCCGGAATCGGCCGGGATGTCGAGGCGTGGCTGCGGGTCCTGCACGACGGCGGCCCGCGCAACAAGGCGCGAGCTCCGGCGACCGTCTATGGATACATGAGCCGGATCCGGCCCATTCTGCTGACCTGGTCAGACCGCTACGACCACCTGCGCGAGGTCACCCGCGACGACGTCCTGGCCGCGCTTGACCAACTCCACGGCCACCACCGCCACCACGCCCTGATCGCGTTGCGGTCGCTGTTCTCCCGCGCCAAGAAGAACGGCACAATCTTCCGCGACCCCACCCGCCGCCTCAGGGTCGGTCAATACCCCTACGGCGTTCTGCAACCGCTGCTCACCGGTGACATCGATCGATCCGTCCAAGCCGCCACCACTCCGGCGGCCCGGGTCATGGTCGCGCTCGCCGGAGTCCACGCCGCCCGCGCGGCCGACATGCTCGCGCTGCGCCTGGACGACGTCGACCTCGGCAACCGCCGCATCGTCATCGCCAGCCGGGCCCGCCCACTCGACGACCTCACGCACCGGCTGCTCCTCGACTGGCTCCGCCATCGCGCCGCCCGCTGGCCCAACACCGCCAACCCACACCTGCTCATCAACCACATCACCGCCACGACCACGGCGCCGGCCAGCGGCCAGGGAGCCTCGCTGATCCTGCACAAACAGGCCGCCACCCTGGAACGCCTGCGCATCGATCGGATCCTCGAAGAAGCCCTCGCCTGCGGCGGCGACCCACTGCATCTCGCCTCGGTCTTCGGCCTCGACACCAAGACCGCCATCCGCTACGCCGACTCCGCCCGGCAGCTCCTGATCACGGCTGCTGAGGAACAAGACCTCGCCGGTTCCGGCGAACCCAAGGGTCGAAACCATCCCTAGAACGTGAAGACCCTCGGGTTCATCCTGAAGACCCTTCAGTTCGCACGAACTCTGGGAGATCTCCGGGGGCGGCCGGAATACGCCGGAAAGGGGCCGCGGGGCTGAGGGCTGATCGTTAGGGTTGGTGGCGTCTTGTTGGCCGCATCTGCGGGGGTTGGCTGTGACCTCGGTCGATCGGACGGCGTATCCACGGTTTGGCCGCGTGGTGTCGGGGCGGGAGCTGGCTGAGGCGTTCACGCCGACGGATGCCGAGGTGGAGTGGGCGCGGACCAAGACGCAGGATCAGCAGCATCTGCTGGCCCTGGTGGTGTGGTTGAAGTCCTACCAGCGGCTGGGGTACTTCCCGAAGGTCGAGCATGTGCCGCTGCTGGTGGTGCGGCATGTGAGGGACGTTCTGGGGCTCGGCGAGGACGTAGCGTTGGAGCGTGCGGCGGTTCGGTCGGCCAAGCGGCATCGGGAGTTCGTCCGCAAGCGGATGAAGGTCGTCTATGACGGGGCCGGGGTCCGGAAGGTTGCCGAGGACGCGATTCGCGGAGCGGTCCTGACCAAAGACAATCCTGCGGACTTGATCAACGTGGCATTGGAGGAGCTTGTCCGGGCGCGCTGTGAGCTGCCGGGCTACACCACGCTGGATGCGATGGCCGCGACGATCCGCGCCGAGGTCAACAACAGCTTCTACCAGAGCGTCGCTGGGCGGCTCGACGCTGGGGCCAAGGCCAGGCTGGCGCGGATGCTGGTGGTGGATCCGATCAGTCGGCGCAGCGAGTTCGACCGTCTGAAGGATGTGGCGCAGGCCGCGTCATTGGGCAAGTTCAAACAGCGCCTGGAGCTGCTGGAGGGTGGGGATGCTGGCGCCGCCAAGAGGGGGCGTCGGTACCGTCGATCCGTCCACGGGCATGGGCGCCGTGCGAGGCATGGGCTCGGTCGGCAGCACTTTGGTCAGGCCGGGGGTGGGCCAGCCAGTCGGGACGTACGCGCTGGGGACCGGGCCGACATCGGGAACCGTGACGGTAGGGTCACCGGGGTCGACCAGGCGGATCAGCAGCGACCGCGCCGAGGGGCGGCTCCGGGGATCCTTCGACAGGCAGGCGGTCAGGGTGTCGCGCAGGCTCTGCGGAATGCCTGAAAGGTCGGGCTCCTGGGTGAGAATGCGGTGGAAGACGGCGGCGACGGTGTCGCTGCCGAACGGTGCCCGGCTGGTCGCGGCGTAGACCATGGTCGCGGCCCAGGCGAAAACGTCGGCCGCGGGAGATGCGTGGTCTCCCTTGAGCTGCTCGGGCGCCATATAGGGCGGGGTGCCCGCCATCGTCGAAGGCGCCGTGCCGGCGTCGAGTGGCCGGGAGATGCCGAAGTCGACCACGCGCGGCCCGTCGGGACCGAGCAGCACGTTGGCGGGTTTGAAGTCCCGATGAACGACCTCGGCGCCGTGGATGGCCGCCAGGGCGCAGGCCGTGCCGACCGCCAGCCGATCGAGGTGTCGATGGCCTTCCACGCGGGGTTGCCGGTGGTGCACTGGATCGACGGCTCCGATCCCCGGCCCTCGGCGCACGTCTTACGTGCCGGAGTTGCCGGCTGACGTCTTGGTCTGATGGGCGACGTGGTCGATCGGCGGCTCGATGTGGTGCCGCAGAGGCCAGAGCGGTCAGCCCGCCGCCCTAACGGTCGACGGCGAGGTGATCGTCCCCGGAAAATCACTGGTGTTGCCCGTTGGCCGTCTCCTACGTTGTGTCCATGTCGCTGGTCGAACACGCTCAGGTCCTGCAGGCCGAGGCGAGCCGGCTCCTCGACCAGCTGGACCTGCCGACCGCGTTCCCCTGGCATGCCCAGGTGATCGGTAGCGCGCTGTCCGGCCTGATGATTGTCCGCGACCTCGACGTCATGTTCGACGCCCCGGACGCCACCGCGCTCCACGTCCTGGCCGGCTTGGCCACCCTGGCCGGCCGCGTCGAGGTGCTTGCTGTGGACTTCCGCGACGAACGAGGCGAGCGCCGGCCGACCCCGCGACTCACCGACGAGCGCTTCTACGCCGTCTTGCTCGTCAACGAGGTGTGGAAGGTCGACCTGACGTTCTGGCTGCATGTCGTCGAGCGGCCGCACGTCCCCGACGCCCTGCGGTTGCGTGCGGCAACCGATGATCAACGCGCGACTATTTTGCGGCTGAAGCATGAGTGCCCGGACTACCCGGACACGATTGGTGGTTCGGACATCTACGCCGCGGTGCTGGAGCGCGGCGTGCAAACGGTCGAGGAGTTGCTGGCGAAATGAAGAACGTGGGCCTGCCCACCTCCACGGTGCACCGCATCCTGACCCGCCACGGCCTGCACCGCCTGGCCCACCTGGACCGGCCCACCGGCCGGCCGATCCGCCGCTACGAACGCGACAGACCCGGCGAACTGCTCCACGTCGACGTCAAGAAACTCGGTCGCATCCCCAACGGCGGCGGCTGGCGCATCCACGGCCGCGACCAACGCAGCCACGACCGCACCCGCACCCTCGGCTTCGACTACATCCACTCCGCCGTCGACGATCACACCCGCCTGGCCTACTACACAAGCGAGGTCCACCCCCGACGAGAAGGCCGACACCTGCGCCGCCTTCCTCCGCCGCGCCGCCGCCCACTTCGCCGGCCTGGGCATCACCCACATTGAACGCGTGCTCACCGACAACGCCTGGAGCTACCGCAAAGCCACCGCCTGGCGCCAAGCCCTGGCCGACCTCGGCGCGACCGGCAAACACACCCGCGCCTACCGTCCGCAGATCAACGGCAAGGTCGAACGCTTCAACCGCACCCTGCTCGACGAATGGGCCTACGCCCGCCCCTACCGAAGTAACGACGAACGCACCACCGCCCTGCAAGACTTTCTCCACACCTACAACCACCACTGATGCCACACCGCACTCGGCGGCCACCCACCGATCACCCGCGTCAACAACCCTGCGGGTCAACACAGCTAGCGGGCATGAGCTCCTCCACGCACGTTGGGGCGAGCAGCCACCGGCGCGCCGCGATTCTCCAGGATCGTGAACGATTGTAGTGACCATTCATGGGTCGGGCAGGAGCGTCCGCGCGCCTGCCCTGGGCCCGCGCCGAGGCCATCATCCGCTCCCGCGAAGCCGGGCTGGCCGGTCACCCGACTAAATATCGCCTGCCCGGCCCTGTCATGTGGGGACCTGCGAGGGGGCAGTACAGACCACCGCCATGGTCACCGATCTGGGTGATGCGGATCAGGGTACCATCGCACCTATCGCCTGGGCCGCAAAGGCAGTCCCTCCGGCGGCCAGCGCACGATGAGGACCTGACCGTCGTGACGGACGACGCCTGCTACGAGCCTGTCGGTCGGAAAGGGGATGCCCGAACGAGGCACACCAGGGTCGCCTGCCCTGTACCGAGACTCGCCACTACGCAAGCGGAGAAACCCTATAGACGAGGCGTCCAGGCGATGCGATAGTCCCGCCGTGAGCACGACACGCACGACCGCTGCCTCCCCTCTACCCGGCTCACTGGGCGACGGCCTGGTCCTGCGGCAGGCGCAGCCGGCAGACCTCGACCAGATCGGCGCGCTGCTGGCCGAACGCGGTGTCCCGGCCGACGCCCTCGACCACCGGTTGGTCGTCGCAGATCCCGACGCCGGATGGCCTGCCTGCGCCGTGGTCGTGGACGGCGACCGGGTCGTCTCCACCGCGACCCTCCTCGACGAGGACGTACGCATCGGCGGCGTCCACCTGCCCGCGGGCCAGGTGGAACTGGTGGCCACCGACCGCGCATACGAAGGGCGCGGACTCGTACGGGCGCTCATGCGATGGGCCCACGACCGCTCCGCCGCCCGCGGCCACGTCATTCAGACGATGATCGGGATCCCGTACTTCTACCGGCTGTTCGGCTACGAGTACGCCATCGACATCGCGCCGGCGCCGGCCGTGCACAGCCTGCCGCCCGGCGAGGCAACTTCCGGGCTCCGCGCTGCCCGGCCCGGCGACATCCCCGCCATGGCAGCCCTGCAGGAGGCGGCCCAGAACCACTTCGACGTGGCCATGCCGCACTCGCCGGCACGCTGGCGATGGCTGCTGGCCCACGAGGCGAGCAACCTGTGGGTCCTGGAGCGCGCCGGAACCGTTGTCGCCACCGCACGCACCACGCCCCCCGGCGACCAGGTGACCCTGGCCGAGGCGGCCGCACTGGATGAGGCGGCGGCACGGGACCTGCTCCGCGGCGTCGCCGCCCTGGCACCCGACGGCCAGGTGCGGGTCGTCCACCGGTCCGGCACGGTGACCGCCGCCGCCTGGCAGGAGTTCCTCGACCACGAACCGCGCAAGCACGCGGATCAGTACTACGTCCGCGTCCCGGACGTCGCGGCGCTGCTCGACCGGCTGCGGCCGCTGCTCTGGCACCGCCTCACCACAGCCGGGATCGATCGCACCGACCGCGACATCGTCATCTCCACCTTCGGCGCCCACTACCGGATCCCGGTGCACGCCGACGGCCTCGGCGAGGTCGTCACCGGCGGCGTCATGCAGGCGCCCGGAGCCGTGGGAGGCGCCGCAGCGGCGCCCGACCACATACCAGCCCTGCTGTTCGGCCCGCACGGAATCGAAGGGCTGACCCGCACCCGGCCCGACGTCTACGCCGGAGATGAGGAACTGTTCCAAACACTCTTCCCGCCGCTCACCGCCGATGTACTCAGCTACTACCTGCCCTACTGACGGGAGCGCGCACTGACGGCTTTAGGGAGTTGACCGCGCTCACGCAGAGGCCAGGGAACCTTCCACAGTGACAGGGCCCGCCCCCTACGTGAGTGCCGCCGTCGCGTCATGATCGACCTGACCCTGGTCATCAGGGACGGTGCGATGGGTCTGTGGGAGGCCGAGCGTGTACGCCTGGCCCTGCTTCCCGCGCCCTCGAATGAGCCGAGGAGCGCTCGTCGCCGAATCAACCAAGTCACCGGGGTTGGTATCCGCTGCGACGTCACGAAATGATCAGCGGCGAGCACGAGGGCCCGCGGCGGTGGCCGAGGCCGGGCAGGAAGACGAGCCGGAGGAGACGCTGGCCCGGGTGGCGGCGATCGACGTGGCCAAGGACAGCGGGATGGTCTGTACCCGGCTGCCGCACGACACCCGGGCCGGGGGTTGGGGTGTACGGCGGGGCGGTCGTACGGCGATGCCCTGCGCGGCGCTCTCGCGAGAGCAGCCCCCAGGGCCGCATGCGCAGCGCAGGACTGCGCCGCCAGGGGCATGCGGCGGCGAGCAGCGCCGTCCTGATCAGTTCGACGCTGACCCGGCGGCCGATCCCCTGCACGTGGTCTGCTTCGGCAACCAAATGAATCTCAGGGCGTGCTGGCCGGCACCTGTCCGCGTACCGGCAACTGTGATCATTCCCGGTCACAGCACGAGCCCTGCTGAACGCGCCGGGCGGTGTAGTCGTCTCTTTGATGTTGATCGGCTTGGCTCAAGCGGCCTCCTCGGGAGCGAAGTAGTCGCGCAGCAGGGCGATCTTGTCGTCGCGGAGGCGGAAGATCTGAACCAGGGACATGCTGCTCGGCCCCGCGGGGCTGTCGAAGACGGTGTCGATCTCGACGATGAACACGTCGGGGTCGGTCGTGGTGTGCAGGAGGTAGCGGCTCTTGTCCACGTTCACGGTGCGGTCGCCAGTCGCCGAGCGTTCGTAGTACGCGGCCATGGCCCGGCGGATCTCCTCGCGTCCCTCCAAGCGACGCGGGTAGGGGCCGCCGGCCGAGACGAGCGGTGTCTCCAGGACACCGTCCGCGGTGAACATCTCGGCCAGCGTGGCGGCGTCCCGGGTCATCCCCGCCCAGACGTACCGCTGGTAGATCTGTTGGTTGGTCAAGGGCACGTCTGGCTCCTCGGCTCGTTCGAAGGCACAGGAGGTTACATCCAGCCACAGGTCACCGGTCGTGTCGTCGCGCGCGATGATGTCTCGGTCACGGAGTTCGTAGCGGCGCCAGTTGGTGATCCCGGCGAAGGTGTAGCCGTTCCAGCCGTTTCCAATCTTCACGCGAGGCTGGAAAGCCGGCCCGGGCTTGCCCGTGCCCGGGTAGAGCCACAGGTCACCGGTGGCGTTCCCCCGTTGCGCCAGTAGGCCGTCAGCGCGTCGCCGAGGTCGGTCGCCATGCGTGGTTCCGTGCGTGGGACATCTGGTGGCGGGTCAGGGGAATCGCCGTTGACGCTGCTTCTGCGCGTCGTGAGCCATACCGGAAGTCTCATGTATGCCCCTCGGCCATGGTGCTGAGACTTGTGCCACTTCGCAGTCGAGGTGGGGCACGAGTACCTGGGTGAGCGCGTCCAGCGCCGCCACCAGTGCGGTGCGCGCTTGGTCCGTCGTCGTGCCGGCGTACCGCTGGCCCACCGCCGTTAGTGACTCCATCGCCGGGGCGATCCGCCGGTGATCGGCCTCCAGGGAGTCGAGCAGCGGCCCGGCGGCGGGGTTGCGCTCACGTACCAGTGGCCAGAGCCCGTCGTCCTCACCCTGGTGGTGCTCGTGCAGGAAGTCCATCATCCACACGACATGCTCGCCGAGTGCCCGTCGCTGGCGCCCCCGCGGATACGGTTCGGCCGTCAGCACTGCTCGGGCGCGCTCCAGATCGCGCTGGAGCGCGCTGTGCACGATGCCCATCATCCGCGTGTTCGCCTGAGCTGTGTTCGCCCTCATCGCGTCTCCCTACCGATGCCTGGACGAAAGGTGCTACGGAAGTGCTGTCATGACGATGCCGTTCATGTGAAAGCCAGCCGGAGCGGGCGGTGCGCCATTCCTATTGCCGGCAGCGCCCGAAGGTGACGACGTACGTTCCCGCCTTGCTTGCGCCCGCGCCGGCCGGGTTCGCGGCCCCTGCCACGACCCCGAGAGTGCCGACGTCGGTCAGCGACTTGCTCAGGATGATCTCGCGGTGGCCGGCCTTGCTGACATACACCCACCAGTGGACGGCTGCCCTCGGGGTGCCTGCGCCGCCCCAGCCGTTGTAGGTGGTCTCGGCGACGGCCCATGAACGGGGGTTCGGGCAGTAGCCCGCACCCCGGATCCTGCTCGACGGCGTTGAACCAGTCCGCGGGTTGCGGTGCGAGTCCGCCCCCGGCTTCCACCACTTCAGCAACACGGCGGCACGCGCGTGATCAGCCGACGCCGCGTCCAGTTTGCCGACCCGGGTGAGCGGCGGTAGCCCGGCCTGGGCGCGTTCGGCGTCGATGAGACAGTGCACCGCCTGGCTCAGCCTGAAGTTGTACTGCTTGGCGAGCGATCCGGTGCCGCTCACGGGGACCTTGTCGTAGTACTGTGCCGCGGTGCCGCAGCCCACAGCGGCGGCGGTGGTCGACGCGTTCGCGGCAGCGCTTAAGGGCGCGGCGGACAAGGTGAGGATGCTCGCGGCAACGGCGGCTGTGACGGCAATGGTGAGCCGGGCGCAGCTTCTTGGCATGGTTCGTTCTCCTTGATCGGATCGGGTGCGAAACCATCGCGCCGAACGGATGGCCTGCGTGCGGGGTGGGCGGCGGTGATCTGGGTGCCGCCAGGGGAATGCGGTCAGTGGGCGACGCGGATGGAGGTGGGATGCTCCAGGGGCCGCGGTCGAAGCCGAAGGTGGTCTTGTCGCAACCCTGGACGATGAAGGCGAACCTGAAGGTCTCCTCGCCGCCGGTGGTCGTGGCGACGCCTCCGGTGGCGAACGGGGCCATCCGGTACTGGCCGCTCCACGGGGTCAGCCGGCCTACCTGGACCTGGGTGGCCTTGCCTCCGTCTTTGCTCCAGCGCACGTTGAAGTAGTCCCAGTCACGGCCCAGGCCGCTCCACGTGACGACGATGTTGGGACCCCTCTGGTGGAGGCGGACCAGGGTGGCGTTGCCGAGGTTCGGCGACCAGACGATCTCGCCGTAGCCAGCCAGACGGCGGCCGTCACCACGGCGGCGGTCAGGCCGGTGAGTGGACGGGACGCTGTGCAGCAGCTCACGGGAGGATTCCTTCGCCTTGGTGTCGGTCAGTGATAGGGCTGGAGGTCCAGCGCCACGTCGACGGTCGTGGTCAGCAGACGGTGGTGAAGGCGGCCTCGGTGGTGCGGCGCATCTGGAAACGCAACGGCTGGTCGCCGGGCCGCCACCGGTTGGCGGCGATGGTGATCGTGTCGCCGCCAGGCCACCGGCCGTCGAGCTGGCCGAGGGACGTGACAGGGGACATGGCGGGGGTCTGGCGGCTGGGGCGGGTGTTCAGGGAGAAGCGGGCGGCGCTGCGGTCGCTGACGCGGCCCCACATCTCATAGACGACAGGGCGGCCGGGGTCGCATACCTTGACCTCGCCGTCGATGGGTGAGCAGTTGGAGCACCGCCCGCCCCGCGGCTCGGCGCGTAGATCCATGACCACCTGCTGCCGTCCCTGCTGCGGGAAGGACACCTGGCCGTGCCAGTACCCGGTCAGGGTCGGTTCGCCGGTCAGCGACACTGCCCACGGATAGAGCAGGGGGTGGGCCAGATACGGCAGCGCGAGGGCGGTGATGATCAGGCCGGCGACGATGGCGATCGACACCGGCCACGAAAACTGGCGCGGTGGCGGTGTGGCCTGTGCGCGGGTCACGCGTGTCATGATCTTCTCCTGGGCGTCTTCTCGCCGGGTAAAGCCCTGTGTTCAGCGCGGTCGTGGTTCTGCTCCCTCGGCGCACAGGGTTAGTGCGGGGAGGTGTAGATGTCCTTCCAGGCGGGGTTGCCGGCGGTGCACTGGATCGACGGCCAGCGTCCCCGGCCTTCGGCGCACACCTTCAACTCGACCTGGTAGACGCGGTGGTAGGTGAAGGAGAAGCGCTTCGGGGTGCGGTAGGCGCAGCTGCGTTCGTGCTGTCGCTTCCAGGTCACCCGGTTGCCGGCGGTGTTGACGGTGGCGATGCCGAACACCACCCACCCGCAGGTGGAGGAGGATCGGCTCAGGTCGGAGACGGTGCCGGACACGGTCAGCGTGGCGGCCGACGGGATCACCTCGTGGTCCTCACCGGTCGCGGTGACCGTGCCGGAAGCTTGGGCCCGCTTGCCGCCGGGCGAGTAGTACGGGCCCCAGGACTGTGGCGCGGCGGTGAACTGACCGGCTTGAGACGATCGCGTGGCGGCCTGGGCGGTGGCGGGCAGGGCGGCCGCCGCGAGGAGCGCCGCCGTGATCCCGATCACCACATGTGAGCAGTTGTTCATCTGCTTGCTCCGGATGCGAAGGGTTGACAGGAGATGGCGTGCGGTGGGGCAGAGGGGGCGGCGTGGCGAGGTTCAGGCGACGATGGAGGCGACCACGGCAGCGGTGCCGACGGCCTTGAACACCGAGTCGACCAGGCCCGAGACACTGAGACGGAAACTGTCCTGCCACAACTCCACCTGTAGCTGTGGCAGGACCAGCGGACCGAGGCGAGCGCGGACAGGGCACCGCTGCTGTCCCAGCCGTGGTCGCGCTGAGCCGGACTCGAACGTGCCGTGGGGCCGGGTCAGCAGTGTCTCCCCAGAGACATGCGCTTCACGAGCGGGAACAGGTCGGGGTCGAACCGGCCATGAGCAAACCACCGCTGGGTCTGCTTTTTGGGCAGGTTCTTGACGAACCTGGCCGGGTCGGAGGGGTTCTGGTACTCGACGTTCGTCAAACGGCCCAGGACCGCGCCGCTCTCGTCCTTGAGGTACACCCACATCAGCCAGGCATCGTTGCTGCCGCTGCTTCTGACCTTACCGTCGAACTCCGCCGTGCCGTCCGAGTAGAGAGTCCACCGCGCGCCCTCGAACATCGTGCAGTCGCCAGCGGTCTGCGTCCCAAAGGTGCTGACCTTGGAGCCCAGTGACTGAGCCGACGCGGCGCTCGGGAACGCCAGCCCCGCGGCCAGGGCCGCCATGGCCGAGGCGACACCCACCGTCTTGTGAAGTTTACTCATGACTGTTCCTTCCGTTTTGTTGTGTGAGCTTCTCCCGGACCACTTCCGGCTAATTGGTGCCCTTCCGAGGGGTGCCGGGATATTCGTAAGAGTGGACGTGGGCACTTGCATGCCGGTAGATGTTGAGTTGAACTCAACTAACACGGTGATATGGAGTCATTGTCCGAACGCGGCGACGCCGATGCGACGCGTTTCATGATCTTCTCCTTGTGGTGGTCGTGGCCGATGGTTCGGCCTGTCGGTATGCCATCAGCGTGCGGTGGCGGGGCTCCCGACCGGGAGGGGGCGTATGGCTGGACGGCCGGGAGGATTTCCCGGCCCGTCTGGGAGCCCGTGCCCAGGAGCGGTGATGGAGGGATAGGTGCGAGGTGGCTCGCCTGTACCGCCTCTGGTGGTTGGTGGTCAGGCGCGGTCGGGGTGGCGGCGGGGCGGGCTTGCGTACAGGCGGGTGTGGCGGCGGCGGTAGGCGGGCCACCAGCGCAGCCGAAAGAGCAGGCGGATCGGGGTGGGGAAGTCGATGAGTGCGTGGCGGACCAGCTCGGGTGGCCCGGCGGCGCAGGCCCAGCCGAACAGCAGGGGCACCCGCCGGCGGTCGTATGCGCGGACCACCTGTAGGCCATGGGCGCGCCATTCCTCGGCGGTGAGCTGGGAGCGGATCAGCGGGACCGCGTCGCGTTCCTCCTCATCCAGATGGTGGGCCAGCGCGGTGTGCAGCCGGCGCAACGCAGCCTCGCGCTGCGCCGGCGGCTGGGCGCGGTCGCCGGCCAGTGACAGGTCGGGGTCGATCTGCTGGTGTTGCCGTTCCAGCGCGGCCAGCATCTGCTCCGAGTGCGGGGCGCGGGCGCGCAGCAGGGGCCAGACCCAGGTGTCCTCATCGGTGTGGTGATGGTGCAGGTAGGACAGGACGAACTCGATCTGGTCCTCGATCAGCTCGGCGTGGCGGGCGTCGCGCGCGTTGCCGATGACCTCGGCCAGGCGGCCGAACTCGACCCGGAACCCGGCATGAGCCAGCAGGAACGCCGACAGGTCAGACTCGGTACGGGGGTGCGTCTGCGGCGCAGACATGGGCGTCCTCTTTCTTAACGTATGCGTTTGATAGCCGTCCGTGTTGCCGATCGGTCGTGCGGAGGTCATGAGGTGGCGGGGAGGTCACGAGGTGTCAGTAGGGGCGCGGGCAGCGACAGCCGCGCCGCGCCGTCGGCGATCGACGGTTGCCGGGATGGCTAGCGCCGGGCCGGTGTGCCGGCCTCGGCGGCTGTCTTGATGCGTTGCAGGGTCTCGATCATGCCGTTGCGCATGGCGGCCCGATTGCGCCCGCGTATCGCTGGGATGCTCTCAAGCGCCGTGACCCAGCGAGGGCTGGAGGAGTCGCTCGACACGGTGTACTCCTCGGTCACTCTGGCACCTGCGGCCCCGTCCGGAACCAGCAGGTAGCGCCACAGCGTCGAAGGGCGGCCGCCGACGAAGGAGCGGAAGGCGAACTCGGCGCCGGGCTCGCTGACCAGTACCTCGCACTCACGTGACCAGCGCAAGGCGCCCATCCGGTTGTGGCCGACGAACCGGGCTCCGGCCACCGGTCCGGTGGCCGGAGCGAGCCACGCGCAGCACCGGCAGATCGGGCTCCATTCGCCCATGCGGGTGATGTCGGCGATCAGGCTCCAGATCGCCTGCGGCGCGGCCTTGATGTGGAGATGGACGCTCTCATGGTGGGGGCGGGCCATGGCTACCGCTCCTCCAAGGCGGACACAGAATGCATGGAACGTTCCTTCCTGGGGCGGCACCCCGTGCCGCCACCTTGTCAGGCGTCATGGGAGGCGTAGTAGGTGAAGAACATGTCCAAGACGGTCGGCAGCAACTGGGCGATCCGGCCGCCGTCGACCGGCGCGTCGGGCTCGTTGGCCAGCTGCCGAGTCAGCACCCCCGAGGCCAGGCAGACGAGGATCTCCATCGCGTCGTCGGTGGCGCCCTCGGGACGGACCTGACCTGCCGCACCTGCCATGCGCAGGATCTCCCGCAGTCGCTGGAACTGGCTCAGCGCAGAGGCCCAGGTCGTCTCTGATGGCTCGAAACCTGGCACCGGGCGCAGGAAGATGATCTGCGCCAGCACCGGCCGATTCATGCACCAGCGCAGGATGTCCTGCTGGCAGGTGGTCATCGCCGCTACCGGATCGGTCTGCGCCCGTTTCTCGGCCGCCATCAGCACCGGCTCCAGATCGGCCATTCCCAGGGCGAACAACGCCTCGTAGATGGCGTTCTTGGAGGCGAAGTACTGATACAACGCCGCCGGCGTCAGCCCCATCCGCCGGGCGACCTGGGCCAGGTTGAGTGCCGCCACCCCGTCGGTGGTCATCTGTTCCTCGGCGATGGCCAGGATCTCGGTGATCGTTTCGGCCCGCCGCCGCCGCCGGCGATCGGGCGTTACTCCCGACGTATCCTCCATGTCATTCAGTTTCCTAAATGGCATTAAGGTTGTCAACGGTTCATGGGTCAGGGTGTTGTGGGAGTGCGTGGCGCGGATGCAGCGGCGAGGGCGAAGCCGGTCGCGGTCAACAGCCAGGCGCATCCGTCGAGGAACTGGTTGGGCACGATCATCGCGAAGACCAGATGCAGTGGTTGTGAGATCGACAGGACGCACCCCGCCCAGCCGGGCAGGATGCCGCCGCGCCACAGGGCGATCCCCAGTAGCACCACGCCGACGATGTGGCCGATCACGAAGATCATGGTGGCGGCGGCGACAGTGGGCTCGTTGAGCAGATGCTCGAGCAGGCGGGCGGCGACGTCGGCAGGCACGCCCGCGGCCGCCGCTGAGACCGCCGCCTGATCGATGGCCACGATCGCGGGCAGTCCGGAGAAGCCGGCCACCGACATCACCAGCGCTGCCGTGCCGAGCAGGCGACTATGTCTGGCCGCCCGCAGGCCGAGCGCGATCGCGCCCGGCACCAGAGTGAACGTGGCGAGCAGAGACAGCCACAGGACCACCGACTCGACGTCCTGGTGGGCTGCGATCTTGGCGAACACCTCCGCCGAGGTGTCGGTGGCGCCGTACGGCAAGATCGCGCGGATGGCCGCGATGCTGAGCGGCCCGATCGCAACGAGTAGGCCGAGGCTCAGGCACCGGACCCGAGATGGTGCGGCGGCGGTCGTCGCCGGCGTGACGATGGCGGTCATGGCACTCCTTGACAGGGGGAATCGGATGACCACCACCGTGCGCGTGGCCCGTTGCCCTCAGCCACGGTGTGCCGGAGTTATCGGCCGGGAGATTTTCCCAGCCGGTCCGGGTGCCTGCACCCAGGACAAGCCAGGATCGCAGACCTCATCATGTGATGGTGACCACCACACCCGCTGTTGAGGCCGATCGCCTGCGGACACGAAGCGGTCGCGCGGCGGCCGTGGCGCTGTTCAGCGTGGCGGCCACAGAAGTGGCCACAGCCGTGATCGGCAGTGTGATCCTCGGCAGGGGCGTGGCGGAGGCTCTGGACTCCTTCGTCGTGACGAACGCCGCGATGGGCTTGGCGTTCTCCTTATGCGGCCTGCTCATCGCCTGGCATCGGCGGGGCAATCCGATCGGCTGGCTGCTGATCGCCGACGGCCTCGGCCACGCGACGTCGGCGGCCGTCGTCCCTCTGATCCAGTACGGCCAGGACGCAGGGTGGCCCACCGCCGGGGTACGCGTGCTCGTGACGGTGGGCGCCTATGCCTGGCCGTGGTCGATCGGGCTGTTCCTGCCGCTGATCCTGCAGCTGTTCCCCGACGGCCGAGCGGCCGGGCCGGTGCTGCGCCGGCTGATGTGGGCCACCGTGGCCACCGCTCCGCTGTTCGTGCTGGAAATGGGGGCCGGCCCCGATGGGATGGGCACCGGGCTGAGCGGATATCTGGTCCTGCCCGGCCATGCCGATCTGGCGCCGCTGTGGCTCGTCAGCGAAGTACGTATCGTCATCACCGTCGTGATCGGCCTGGTCGCGTTGGCCGTCCGCTACCGGCGAGGGGACGAGACGCGCCGCCGCCAGCTGTTGTGGCTGGTGCAAGCCGTCTTGGTCGTCGCGGTGGTCCTCACGGCCTGGGGCGTCTTCCAGTCCGGACCGGTCCTGATTCTGCTGGCCATACCGCTCATCCCGGCGGCGATCATGGTGGCGATCTTGCGTCATCAGCTTCTGGACATTCGGCTGGTCTTCTCCCGTACGGTGCTGTACGCGCTCTTGACGACCGGCGTCATCGGCACCTACATGGCCCTGGTCGCGGTGCTGGACACCGTGATGCGGCGGCAAGTGGGGCTGGGCAGTTCGGTCGCGGCCACGGTGCTGATCGCGGTCGGATTCAACCCGGTACGCGTCCGCCTGCAACGCGGCGTCGACCGGATCCTGTACGGCGACCGCGCCGACCCGATGCGAGCTGTCTGGCGGGTGGGCGAACGCCTGGACGCCGGGTTGCCCGGGGTGCTGGAGGCGGTGCGCGAAGCGCTGCGGATCCCGTACGCGGCGCTGCACACCGTCGCGGCCGGGCAAGCAGACGCCGGCCAGGCGGCGGAGGTGGTGGTCACATCCGGCCGTCCTCCGCAACACCTGCACACGTACCCGCTGCGCTACGGCAAGCAGGATGTCGGCGAGCTGGTGGTGGGTCTGCGCTACGGGGAGAACCGCCTCAGCGGGGCCGACCACGCCATACTCCAGTTGCTCGCCGCGCCGCTGTCACTCGCCGTGCACGCCCTGGCCCTGTCGGAGCAGGTGCAGCACTCCCGCGAGGAGATTGTCGTGGCCCGGGAGGAAGAGCGGCGGCGGCTGCGCCGCGACCTGCACGACGGGCTCGGCCCCGTGCTCACCGGGGTGACGTTCAAGGCCGACGCCGCCCGCAACCTGATCAACGCCGACCCCGATACGGCACGGGAGCTGGTCGCCGAACTCCGTGCCGAGACCGCCCAGGCGATCAACGACATCCGCCGGCTGGTCTACGACCTGCGCCCGCCCGCCCTGGACGATCTCGGCCTGGTCGGGGCGATCCGGCAACGCGCCGCCCACCTGCAACGCGACGGCATCGCCGTCCACGTAGCCGCTCCCGACACCCTGCCCTCGCTTCCGGCAGCGGTCGAGGCGGCGGCCTTCCGCATCGCCACCGAGGCGATGACCAACGCCGTACGCCACTCCGACGCCAGCCGCATCCACGTGCGGATTGACGCAGGCGCCGCATTACGTCTGCGCATCAGCGACAACGGCGACTCGCCGCAGGAGTGGGAACCGGGAGTGGGATTGTCATCCATGCGCGAACGCGCCGCCGAGCTCGGTGGATCCTGCGCAGCAGGCCCCGGCCCTGACGGCGGCCAGGTCGTGGCCGTCCTGCCGCTGGGAGCATCATGATCACTGTCCTGCTGGCCGACGACCACCCCATCGTGCGCAGCGGCCTGCGCGCGCTGCTCGGCTCGATCGACGGGCTCACCGTGATCGGCGATGCCGCCAATGGCCACGAGGCCGTGCGCCAGGCCGTCACCCACCGCCCGGACGTCCTGGTCATGGACATCCAGATGCCCGATCTGGATGGCATCACGGCGACCAGGCAGATCACCCGCGACGCCCCCAAGGTCGCGGTGCTCATGCTGACGATGTACCACGACGACGACTCGGTGTTCGCCGCCATGCGCGCCGGAGCCCGCGGCTACCTGCTCAAAGGCGCCGAACAAGACGAGATCGTACGGGCCATCCGGGCCGTAGCCGCCGGTGAGGCGATCTTCGGGCCCGGCATCGCGCAACGGGTGCTCGGCTTCTTCTCCGCCCCGCCCCCGGCCGATGTTCCTTTTCCCCAGCTGACCGATCGGGAGCGGGATGTGCTCGACCTGATCGCCGCCGGTCGTCCCAACGGCGAGATAGGCCGCCGCCTGGGCATCTCCCCCAAGACCGTGGCCAACCACATCTCCAGCATCTTCACCAAACTCCAGGTCGCTGACCGCGCCGAGGCCATCATCCGCGCCCGCGACGCCGGGCTTGGCCAGTCCCCCGCGTGAATACCGCCTGGCCGCCCTATCACGTGGGGACCTGACAGAGGGAAGCACGCACTAACGACTCCAAAGAGCTGATCGCGCTCACGGAAGGAGGCGCGGAATCGACTGAGCCGTGAGCCCTCCTGCTACGCGAATGCAGCTGGCGCGGTCATAGGGAACGCACAGCAGGGCAAGCAAAGAAGCTTTCCGGGACAATCCACGTCAACTTCCGCGCAGGATAAGTCGGCGTGACCCGGGCTCCGCTGTTTAGCACGTGGCCATGGCTGATCATCGCTCTGGCGGCGCTGGAAGACCTTGGACCTTGAGTTGAACTCAACTAACCTGGTGGTATGGAGTCATTGACCGAACGCGGCGCCGCCACCCAGCGCCGCATCCTCGACGCCGCCGCCGAACAACTCATCGAGACCGGCGACATCGAGGTCGCGGCGGTCGCGCGCCGCGCCGGGCTCAGCGTCGGCCTGCCGTACCGATACTTCGGCACCCGCAGCGGCTTGATGACCGCGCTGCTCGCCGACTTCTACGACCGGCTTCTGGACAAGACCGTGCTCAGCCCCTTCGCCGGCCACACCTGGCTCGAACGCTGGCGTGCCCAGCTCACCCGGTGGATCGACTGGGTCTACGACGAGCCGCTCGCCCCCATTGTGCTCGGCCGGATGGTCGGCGACGCCCAGGTCGCCGCGATGGAAGCCCGCTGCGCCAGGCAGGTCATCGCCCTCGGGGCCAAGCACGTGGCCGCCGGCCAAGCCGAAGGCATCATCACCCGCGGGCGCGACGCCGAGCTGATGTCCGCGGCCGTCGTCGGCGGCATGCGGTCGGTGCTGGCCATCGTCCTCGACCAGGATCCCCGCCCCGACCGGGCCGCAGTGTTGCAAGAGATCTGGGAGTTCAGCACCGGCGCGCTCGGCATGACCCAAGGCGACACGCCATGACCCGCAAGGGCAGGATGCCGGCCACCGCCGGAGCCATGTCCGCGCTCCACCGTGACGGCTACCTCATCATGCCCGACCTGCTCACCCCAGACACCTGCAGCCGCATCCGCGCCGAACTCACCCCGCTGCTCGGTCCCGCGGGCCGCGACCCCTTCCGGTCGCGGCACATCCGCCGCCTGTACGGGGTCCTGCACAACACCCGGGCCGCGGATCCCCTCATCGACCATCCCCGCGTGCTCGCCCTGCTCGACCGGCTGCTGCTGCCCAACTACCTGCTGTCCCAGCTGGAGGTTGTCGAGGTGTCCCCAGGCGCGCCCGCCCGTCTCGCGGGTTACGACGACCAGCGTTACCCGCTTGCCCGCCCCAGGCCTGCCCTGTCCATCGCCGCCCTGTGGGCCCTCGACCCGGGCACCACGGTGACGGTGTGGCCGGGCAGCCACCGCTGGGCTTCCCGCCATCCGGCCACGCCGGGCGCGCTCCTCGCCCCGCCGCCTGGCTCCTGCACCCTGCTCCTCGGCACCCTCTGGCACGGCCGGCCCCCGCCATCGGCCGCGCCGTCCTTAACCGTCACCGCGCAGTACTGCGAGCCGTGGCTACGCACCCGGGAGGCCTTCACCCTCTCCCCTGGCAGGCAGGTGGCCCGCCAGCTCAGCAACCGGACCCGCGACATGCTCGGCTACAGCATCCACCCCCCTGACACCGGGCTGGTGGACGGCGTCCACCCCTCCCGCCTCTTCTCCTGACACCGCACCATCGATCCACGACACCGCCCGCTGCCGTAGGAAGAGCGGAACCAGCCGTTGGTCCTTGGCCACAGCGTCGGTGTTGACCCGTCGGCGATCGGCGGCGCCCGATCCGCCGGCACGTCAGCCGAGACCGGCGGGGTTGGCGGTGTCCGGATTGGATGCGCTGTCGGCCAGGGCACGGTAGACGCTGGCCACAGACGGGCGCCGTCCCTTGTTCTTGCCGGTGGGGATGACCAGCTTGCGGGCGATGTCGGGCACGGCCACGCCGCGCTCGCGCAACGTCCGCGCGTAGGCGATCATGTCGTCGTCGAACACCTTCGGCCGCCCGCCGTGCCGACCCCGCTCCCGGGCTGAGGCCTGCCCCTCCAGGGACTTCTCGCGGATGTACTCGCGTTCGGACTCCGCCATCCCGGCGAAGAACGCGAACAACGCCGCCCCGTGCCCGGAAGGGTTGTAGATGCCCTGCAGCGGGCCGGTCAGCAGTTCGAGTTCGATGTCGTGGTGGCGCAGTTCCTCGGCGATTGTCAGCAGTTCGGCGGCACCGCGGCCCAGGCGTTTCATCTCGTGCACGGTGAAGATCACCCGCTGGTGCGGGACAGCCTTCTTGATGGTGCGCGCGTATTCCATCGCCTTGGTGAACTCCGGCCGCACCTTGATACGGGTGCTGATCTTCTCGGAGAAGATCGGCTCGCAGCTCACCTCGCGGAGAGCGTCGAGCTGGCTCTGCAGCTCCTGCTGGGCGGTGCTGCAGCGGGCGTAGCCGACCCGAGTCGGCCGAGCCGCGGCCGCCGGCAGCGCGGCCTCGATCGCGGGACCCGCCTGCCAGGCGCGGCCCGGGGCGCGCTCGGCCGGGGTACGCACCTCCAGTTCGGCCCGGAGCTGGGGCACCAGCATGAAGCGGGGCGTGTGGTACTTGGGAGCGACCTTGCCTCCTCGGGTCCGGCAGGCGCTCCTCCACGGTTTCCGCAAGGGGGCAACCGTGCAGGAGGACCGGTTAGTTCCAGGTGGTGCCAGCAGGATCGTTGATGATGTTGTTGATGGTATTGAAGAGGTTGCTGGTGGCCATCCACAGGATCAGGGTGGCGCGCTGTCGTTCGTCATAATGCTCGACGAGTTCGTCCCAGACCGCGTCGGGGATGGCGTCGCCGGACCGGTCGTTCATGCGGGTCGCCGCTTCGGCCAGCGCCAGGGCGGCCCGTTCAGCGTCGGTGAAGTACGGTGACTGCCGCCATGCCGCCACCGTGATCAGCTGGTCGTCGGTGACTCCGGCCTTTCTGGCCTCGGCCGCGTCGGCGTACAGACAGGCGCTGCCGCCGTTGATCTGACTGCCGCGCATGGCGGCCAGCATCAGTGTCGCCGCCGGAACGATGCCTTGTTCCATGTCGTGCTGCATGGCCTGCATGAGGGCCCCGATCGCGTGTCCCGCGTCTGGAACCAGGTAGGCAGGGTTGGCCATCCGCGCGTGCATGATTCGTTCTCCTTGCGATGTCGGTGTGCGGGACGGGCCCGCGCGGGTCCGTCGCTTGGGCTCTCGGCCCTGATCTGGCCCGGGGCAGGGCGAGGTACGGGTTGCCGTGTCCTCGCCCTGAGGATTTCGGGCGTTACGGTCTCCACTGCTCCGCCGGCGACACACCGGGAAGCGGCTTGCCGATGAGGGCCAGGGGGAGGAAGAAGCAGACCTGGCCGATGGCCATGATGAGGGTGGCGAGCGCCTTGTCGTCGTACTGTTCGGAGGCTCGGGCGTACAGCTCGTCAGGGACGCGTTCGCCGGACGGGTTCGGGGTGAGCACGGATTCGACGAGTTCCAGTGCGATGCGTTCGGCGTCGGTGAAGTAGGGCGCGTCCTGCCAGGAGGCCACGGCGGTGATGCTCTCCTCGGTGGCGCCGGCCTTGCGGAGGTTGCCGGTGTGCAGGACGGTTAGGTACGTGCTGCCGGCGATCTGGCCCGCGCGCAGCTGCATGAGGCTGATGGTGGTCTGCGGGATGGTGCCGTTGCCGGTCGCCTTGTACAGGGCGCCGCCGATGTCCTTGAGTTCGGGGATGAGCACGGCGGGGTTGGGCAGGCGCGATTCGATGGTGGTCATGGTGGGGGTTCCCTTCGGGGTCTCAACTGGTGGATCGCTGCTTTGACGGATCGTGTAGAGCGAAGGTGACCGGTTGGGGCGGTCGATTTCAGCCGGGCGTGCTGCCGAGGGCCTGCGGTGTGGGCTCGGTGTCCCGGTTGGCGGGCCGGGGGCGTAGGAGGAGGACGGCGGTGAGGATCGCGGCCAGGTAGAAGCCGCCCGCGCCGAGCATGCCGGCGGTGTAGCCGCTGGTCAGCGCGTCGGGCAGGGGTGTGCCCGAGGGCTGGTTGGCGGTGGCGGTGACGGCGATGCCGGCCAGGACGGCCAGGCCGAGGGCGCCGCCGATCTGCTGGCTGGTGTTGACCAGGCCGGAGGCGATGCCTGAGTCGCGCGGTGCGACGCCCTGTACGCCGCCGATGGTGGCCGCGACGAAGCCGATGCCCAGGCCGATGCCGCCAGCGAGCTGGGCGGGCAGGAGCGCGAGCAGGGGGTTCTGGTCGGGGGTGAGCAGGCTGAACCAGCCCATCGCCGCGGCGGCCACCGCCATCCCAATCGCGAGGACGGCCCGGGTGGAGGTGCGGGCCTGCAACCGGGGTCCGATGAGTCCGGAGCCGAGGCCGATGCCGATCGCGAACGGCAGATAGGCCAGACCGGTGATCATGGGCGAGTACTGCTTGATCGTCTGCATGTAGAGGGTGAGGAAGTAGAAGGTGGCCAGTTGCCCGGCGCCCATGAGCAGCATGACGAGGTTGGCGCCGAGCCGGCCGCGGTCAGCCAGGACGCCTGAGGGCAGCATCGGGCTGCGCGCGGTGCGCTGGATGAACGCGAACACCACGAGCAGCGCGACGGCGGCTGCGCCGAAGGTCAGGGTGAGCCCGTCGCCGGCGCCGTGCGAGCCGGCCCGGTTGATCGCGTAGACCAGTGAGCCGAGGGCGAGCGTCACGGTGGCCGCGCCGGGCAGGTCGAGTCCGCCGCGCTCGCGGCTGCCGGGCGTTAGGGCGGAGGATCCGGCGAGGACCACGAGTGCGATGGGGATGTTGACGAACATGATCCAGCGCCAGCCCGCGTATTCGGTGAGCGCGCCGCCCAGCAGCAGGCCGGCGACCGAGCCCAGGCCGCCCATCGCGCCGTACACGCCGAGCGCCTTGTTGCGCTCCGGCCCGGCGGGGAAGGTGTCGGCGAGCAGGGACAGCGCGGCCGGAGCGACGATCGCGGCGCCGACGCCCTGCAGCACGCGGGCGGCGATCAGCACGCTCCCGGTGCCGGCCACGCCGCCCAGCAGGGAGGCGGCCAGGAAGACGACCAGCCCGGCCCGGAACAGCCTGCGCCGGCCGAACAGGTCGCCGGCCCGGCCGCCGGCCAGCAGCAGGCCGCCGAAGGCCAGGGCGTAGGCGGTCAGCACCCAGTCCAGGTCGGCCTCGGCGATGCCGAGCCCGGCTCCGATGACGGGCAGGCCCACGGTCACGATGGTGCCGTCCATCACCATCAGCAGTTGCGCGGCGGCGATCACCAGCAGGGCCAGGCCGCTTCTTCTCTCGGGAACACTCATCACCAGGCTCCTCAGGCGGCGGTGGCGGCGCGGTGGACGGCGGCGGCGAGCCGGTCGTGCTCGGGGTAGGACCAGGCGAAGCCGAAGCGGCGGCGCGTGTAGCCGAAGGCGATGCCACTGACCGGGTCGGCGAAGGACTCCGAGCCCGCCGAGCCGTCGTGGCCGAACGCGTTGGCGCTGAGGAACGCGTATCGCAGCCCTTTGGCCTGGAACCCGAGCGCGTAGTTGCCCTGCGCGCCGCGGACCAGGTCGGCGCCGGACGAGTGGATCTGCGCGAACTCGGCGACGGTGTCCGGCTTGAGCAGCGGGGGGCGTCCGTCGAGCCCCCAGACGGCCGCCGCGTACAGGCCGGCCAGCCCGCGCGCGCTGCCCACCCCGCCGGCCGACGCCTGGCCGTTCGCACGGACGGCGCGGGTGTTGGCGAAGGCCACTTGGTCCAGCGGCGGCGTGCTGTTGAGCCCGTAACCGATGCCGAGGATGCTGTGCGGGCCGGGCAGGTTCGACCAGAACGCGGCCTCCTGTTCCGGCGTGGCCGTCCACCACTGGATCGGCCGGAACCGCTGCTCCTCGGCCGCGGGCAGCCCCAGGTAGAGGTCCAGCCCGTACGGGGTCCGGGCGCGCTCGTCGTAGACCTGCTGCAGCGACCGGCCGGTCACCCGCCGGATCACTTCGTTCACCATGGCGAACGTGACGAACCCGCCGTAGCCGTAGGCCGAACCGGGCCGCCAGTACGGCCGCTGCCCGGCCAGGCGGGAGGCGATCACCGCGTCGTCGGCCAGTTCGGCCGCCGACAGCCCGCCATCGACGCCGATGACGCCGGAGCGGTGTGTGAGCACGTCCCGCAGCGTGATCGTGTCCTTGCCGGCGGCGGCGAACTCCGGCCAGTGCCGGGCCACCGGCTCGTCCAGGTCGAGGACCCCCTCCTGCACCAGCAGAGCCGCCACCAGCGTCGCGGCACCCTTGGTGGAGGAGTACACCCCGGTCAGCGTGTCGCCGCTCACCTCATCTCCGGCCCACAGGTCGACCACCCGCCGGCCGTGCGCGTAGGCGGTCAGCTGCGAGCCCACCCGTCCGTCCTGCTCGGCCACCACCGCGGCGAACTCCTCGCGCACCTGTTCGAAGCCGTCCGCGACCGTTCCGTGGACATCCATCCTGCTCATCGTTCGGCAACCCTTCGTCAGGAGTGTTGGTCGCCGGCATGACGGATGGTCCGCGGGAAAGGTGACCGGGTGCGTACGCGGTCACCTTCCCTTGGTTTGGTGCGTCAGCGCTTTGACGTGACTGAGATGAGAGGAAGACAACCGTGACGCCCCACGACTTTCTGGCCGACCAGTTCCAGGGGCACCGTCCCCATCTGAAGGCGGTTGCCTACCGCATGCTCGGCTCGCTGAGCGAGGCCGAGGACGCGGTCCAGGAGGCATGGCTGCGGCTGGCGCGCTCGGACTCGGGCGACATCGACAATCTCGGTGGGTGGCTGACCACCGTGGTCGGCCGGGTGTGCCTGGACATGCTGCGTGCCCGTAAGTCCCGGCGCGAGGAATCGCTGGAGGAGCGCCTGCCCGATCCGGTGGTCAGCCTTGCGGATGCCGCCGACCCGGAGCAGGAAGTGCTGCTGGCGGATTCGGTGGGCCTGGCGCTGCTGGTCGTGCTGGAGTCCCTGACCCCGGCCGAACGGTTGGCGTTCGTGCTCCATGACATGTTCGGCCTGCCGTTCGAGCAGATCGCGCCCATCGTGGACCGCACCCCCGTGGCGGCCAAGAAGCTCGCCAGCCGCGCCCGTCAGCGCGTCCGCGGCGCGACCCCGAACCCCGACCCCGATCCGGCCGATCAGCGTCGCGTGGTGGACGCGTTCCTGGCCGCCGCCCGCGGCGGCGACTTCGCCGCGCTGGTGTCCATTCTCGACCCCGACGTGGTGCTGCGCGGCGACGGCGGGACGCTCGCCGGCGGCATGAAGGTCCTGCGCGGTGTCGCGGCGGTGGCCGGGCAGCTCGCCACCTTCCAGCGCATGGCCACCAGCGCCACCGCCCACCCGGCGCTGGTCAATGGTCTCGCCGGCCTGGTCAACACCATTGACGGACGGCTCATCTCCGTCATGAGCTTCACCATCTCCGACGGCAAGATTTCCACCATCGACATCCTGTCCGACCCCGACCGGCTGGCCCGGCTCGACCTCACCCGCCTGGAGCCGTGAAACCCGGCCCACGCCGGGACGGCCTCGTCGCCGAAATTCCCGGGTGGCGGGCTCTCGTGCCGACGACGACTGAGCGTCCGCCACGCGCCGTGGTCGATGTGACAGGGAAGTTGCATTATCTGTCACACTGGCCCTCGCCGGGCCGCGTCCGCCCAGTTCGGCCTCCGCCGCGCCGCGGGCGACTCGGCAACGTTATGTGTCACATCCACGTGCAGGAGGACGGCGTCGTGTCCGTCGTGGCGTTCCCCATCCCACCCGACCCCGCCAGCTCGACCACAGGCTCGGCCACCGTCGGCGCGACCACCGCCGTGGCGGTCGAGCGCTTCCTGGAGTCCCGCACCGCGGCCACCACCCGCGCCGGTTACGCCGAGACCCTGACCCGCCTGACCGCGCTGGCCGGCCCGCAGAACCCGATCACCGCCCTGCAGCCGGAGCACTACGCCGCGGTGATGGAGCGCTGGAACACCGCGGCAGCGGCCACGTGGAACCGGCACCTGTCCGCGCTGGTCTCCTTCACCGCCTGGGCCCAGCGCCAGGAACGACTGGCCACCAACCCGGCCCGGCGCCTGGAGCGCCGCAAACCCGCCCGCCGCGGTGACCGCGCCCTCCTGCGCACCCGGCTGGAGAGGCAGTTCACCGACCCCGCTCACGCGCTGCGCGAACGAGTGCTCTGGCGGCTCCTGTACGACACCGCCGCCCGCGCCGAGGAAATCCTCACCCTCAACATCGAAGACCTCGACCTGGAGTTCCGCCGCGCCCGCGTCACCAGCAAGGGCGGCGCCCTCGAGTACGTGCACTGGGCCACCCCCACCGCCCGCATCCTGCCCCGCCTGCTGGCCGGCCGCACCGCCGGGCCGGTGTTCCTGGCCGACCGGCGCGCCCCTGCCTCCGGATCTCGCGCGCCCGCGGCCGCCGACATCTGCCCCGCAACCGGGCGGGGCCGGCTGTCCTATCCACGTGCCGAGTACCTGTTCAAGACCGCCTCCGCCAGGCTCGACCCGCACCGTCAGGGGTGGACGTTGCATCAGCTTCGCCACAGTGCGCTGCCGCCCCCGGATGAAGCCCGCGCCGGCGACCAGCAGGCGCGCCCCCGGCTGGAGCCGGGCACGCAACGCGAGGGCGTCGTCGAGCGTGCGGAGGTAGTGCACACCGGCCAGGTCGTCGCCCGGCAGGCGGCTCGGCAGCACGCCGGTGGCGATGATCAGCGCGTCATAGCCGAGCGGGCCGCCAGAGGTCACGCGCAGCCTGCGCCCGTCGTGGTCCAAGCCGGTCGCGGCCACGCCGAGGCGCAGGTCGAGGTCGAGCGCGGCGAGCCGATCCCGCGGCCGCAACACGATCCGCTCCGGCGGCCACGCCCCGGACAGCACCTGCTTCGACAGCGGCGGCCGGTCGTAGGGAGCGCTGTGTTCCGCGCCGACGACGGTCAGCCTCCCCCTGTGGCCGTTGCGGCGCAGCGCCTCGGCCGCGGTGATGCCCGCGACCGAGGCACCCACCACGACCACATGGTCGTGGACGGTCACGGCGCCTCCCGTACCGAGATGGCCATGGCCGGGCAGACCTGGGCGGCCTCGCGCACGGCGTCGGGTCGTGCAGGACCGCGACGCCGTCCTCCGCACGCTGGTCGAACACGTCGGGCGCGATCAGCACGCACTGGCCGGCGGCGCAGCACAGGTCCTGGTCGACGCCGACCTCCATGCCGGCAGGCACGCCGCTCACCACGTCACCGGGAGGCGGTGCAGCCCGTACACGTTCGCGTCCTGCTTGAACGGCAGCTCGTCGAACGGCACGGCCGGCCTCAGGCCGGGGACGCGGCGGAACAGCGTGGTGTAGACGATCTCCAGCTCCAGCCGGGCCAGGTTCTGCCCCAGGCACTGGTGGATGCCGAAGCCGAAGGCGAGATGTCCGCGGGCGGAGCGGTGGATGTCGAGGGTGTCCGGGTCCTCGAAGGCGCGGGGGTCGCGGTTGGCCGACGAGGCGGCGGCGATGACGCCCTCTCCGGCGCGGATGAGCACGCCGTCCACCTCCATGTCCCGCGTCGCCACCCGGGAGGTGGCCTGGTCGACGATGGTGAAGTAGCGCAACAGCTCCTCGACCGCGCCGGGCATGAGCGTCGGGTCCGCCTGAAGCTCGGCGAGCAGGTCCGGGTTCTCCAGGAGGGCGAGCGTCCCGAGCGAGATCATGTTCGCCGTGGTCTCGTGCCCGGCGATCAGCAGCGTGAGCGCCATCCCGGACATCGCCTCATGGTCGAACATGTCCGCTTCCTGGTATTTCACGACCAGGCGGCTCAGCAGGTCATCGCCAGGGTCGCGAACCTTCTCGCCGACCAGCCGGTACAGGAAGCGGCGCACCTCGCCCATCGCCGCCGCGCGCCGCTCGGCCGTGGTGCCCTTGTTGACGATCTCCGCCGTGCGGGCGTGGAAGAACCCTCGCTCGCCGTACGGCACGCCGAGCAGCTCGCAGATCACCAGCGACGGGACCGGCAGGGACAGCGCCTGCACCAGGTCCGCGGGGCGCGGCCCGGCCAGCAGCTCGTCGATCCGCCCGTCCACGATCTCCTGCACGCGCGGACGCATGCCCTGCACCCGCCTGACCGTGAACTCGGTGGTGACCATCCGCCGGTGCCTGTTGTGCTCCGGCGGGTCCATGGTCAGGATCGAGCCCCTGAGGTGCCGCCCGAACCCGGGCATGACCAGGGGGAAGCCGGGATGCGTACGGTCGGAGCTGACATGCGGGTTCGACAGCACGGCGCGTACGTTCGCGTGACCGGTGACCAGCCAGGCCGTCCTGCCGCCGGGGATCGAGACGCGGGTGACCGGCGCGCTCTCGCGGAGCTCGGCGTACCGGGGCGGCGGGTCGAACGGGCAGGCCCGTGGCATCGGGAAGTCCTCGCTCACGACGTGCCCCCCTTCAGGTACGCGTCGAGCCGCTCCATCGCCTCGATGGACCGGCCGACGCTCAGCTCGGCCATCATGCGCAGCAGCCACCGCAGCTCCTCCCCTTCCACGCCGGCGCGCCGGGCGGCCTCCACGTGCGTGCGGAAGGGCGTGCCGAGCGTCTGCTGGACGACGTCGGCGGCCACGCAGATCAGCGCGCGCTCGCGCGGCGTCAGGTACGGCCGCCCCCACCGCTGCCCGGCCTGATCGGTGGCGAAGGCGGCGAGCCCGGCGTCGGCGCCCTCCGGGTAGGCGGGAGGCTCCCACGCTTCCGGCGCGGGCAGATCTACGCCCTTCACCTCCGGGTGCGCGGCCTCGATCTCGGCCAGGCGGACGAACGCCCGCACCACGGCCGGGTAGCCCGCGTACGGCGCCAGGTGGCGCAGCACCTCCCTGACCGTCTGCCAGGAGGCCCCGCCCGCGGTGGTCAGCACCTTGAGATGCGTCTCGAACGGCAACCCGAGATTGCCGTCGCACACGTCGCTGGTGATCCAGGTGAACATCTTCTCCCGGATGCTCAGTCCTGGTACGGCCAGCATCGACTCGCCCACCTGCAACGCCATCGGCGCGAAGTCCGCGTCCAGCGAGGTGATCGGGTCAGTGGGCAGAGTGGTCATCGTCCATCTCGCTTTCGGGTCGCGGGCCGGGGGCGGGCTTCGTGCCGCCGGCCGCCGAAGGCCGGGTCCATGCCGAGCATCCGCAGGAAGAGCCGGTCGAGCAGGCGGTCGGGCAGCAGCCGGGGCAGCTTGGTGAGCAGCTTGGCGTGCCCGCCCGCGGGATATCGGGTCGCCGGGCGGGGCGCGGTCAGCGCGCGCAGGATCGCGCGGGCGATCACGTCGGGCGGGCTGCCGCGGTCGCTGCGCTCGGCGATCCGGTCGACGACCGCGCCGAACGACTCGCCGTACAGCTGCCTGCCCGGCTCGGGCAGGCCGTCGACGAGCCGCCGGGCGGCGGCGATCATCTTGCCCGGCGCCGCGGTCGCGGTCGCGCCGGGCTCGACCAGCACCACGTGGATCCCCCACGGGCGCAGCTCCATGCGCAACGCGTCGGTGAGCGACACGAGCGCGTGTTTCGGCATGGTGACCGGGGCGATGTACGGCAGCGTGATCCGCCCGCCCTCGGAGCCCACGTTCACCAGCCGTCCGGCTCCCCTGCGCAACAACGGCAGGAAGGCCTGGGCCACCGCGAGCTGCCCGACGAGGTTGACCTCCAGCTCGCGCCGCAGGTCGTCCAGCGGGATCAGCTCCAGCGGGTACGGCGAGCCGGTGCCCGCGTTGTTCACCACTCCGGACAGCCCGCCGGAGCCCACGTGATCGGACACCGTCGCGACCGCCTCCGCGATCAGATGTCCGTCGGTGACGTCGAGCCGCAGCGGCAACGTCCTGCCCGGCGCCAGCGCCGCCACCTCCTGGGCCGCGGCGTCGCTCCTGACCCCGGCGAACACGGTGAACCCCACCCTGGCCAGCGCCAGCGTGGTCGTCCTGCCGATGCCCGACGAAGCGCCCGTGACGACCACGGCACCGCGATCCTTCATTCCGGCCACCCCCTGACCTCTCGTAATTACGGACCCCGACGGTAGGAGGAGCCGGCCGGGTCCCGAATCCGTCAACCGAACAGTGGGGATGCGGGAGGTCGCGGACCGTGGGCTAGGGTTCCGAGACATGCTGTACGGGCGCGACGCGGAGCTCCGCCGGATCCAGCACCTCATCGAGGCGGTCCGGGCGGGCGGCAGCGCAGCGCTCCTGCTGACCGGCGAGCCAGGCACGGGCAAGACCGCCCTCCTCGACCACTCCGCCGGCCGGGCGGAGGGCGTCCGCGTGCTGCGCGTCCACGGCGTCGAGAGCGAGGCCGACCTGCCCTTCGCGGCTCTGCACCAGCTCCTGCGCCCCCTGCTCCCAGGCGTCCGCGCGCTCCCTGGCCCGCAGGCCGCCGCGCTGTCCCGGGCCTTCGGCCTGGCCGGGCCCGGCGACGGCGGCCCGGCGGCGGAAGGCGCGGGCGGGCGGTTGCTGGTCTCGCTGGGCATGCTCACGTTGCTGGGCGACGCGGCCGAGGAAACCCCCGTGCTCTGCGTGGTGGACGACGCGCACTGGCTCGACGTGCCGTCCGCCGACGCGCTGGGGTTCGTGGGCCGGCGGCTGACCGGCGAGTCGATCGGGCTGCTGTTCGCGGTCCGCGACGGCTCCCCCGCACGTTTCCCCGGGCTGCCCGAGCTGCCCGTGCGAGGGCTCGACCACGCCTCCGCCTCCGCCTTCCTCGCCGAGCGGCACCCGGAGCTGGCCGCGCACGTACGCGAGCGGATCGCCGCCGCGGCCGGCGGCAACCCCCTGGCCCTCGCCGACCTGCCCACGGCGCTCACCGCGGACCAGCGCACCGCCCACACCCCGCTGCTCGGCCCGCTGCCGATCCCCGACCACCTGCGCCGCCTGTACGCCGACCGCGTTCGCGACCTCCCCGCGGACACGGCCACGCTGCTGCTCGTAGCCGCAGCCGAGGACGGCGGCGAGCTCGCCGCCGTCCTCCGCGCGGCCGGCGAGCTGGGCGTACGCGCGCAGGCGCTGGACGCCGCGGAGAGGGCGGGCATCGTCACGATCGAGGACACCGCCGACGGCCGCCGGGTGGTGTTCCGCCACCCCCTCGTCAGGACCGCCGTCTACCACGACGCGCCCTTCAGCCGGCGGCTCGCCGTGCACCGGGCGCTGGCCAGAGCGCTCGATCCCGAACGCGGAGCCTGGCACCGCGCCGCCGCGGCGACGGGACCCGACGCCGAGGTGGCCCGCGACCTCGAACGCGGCGCCCTGCGCGCGCTGCGCCGCGGAGCTCCGGGCACCGCGGCAGTCGCGCTGGAGCGGGCGGCGTGGCTGACCGCCTCGGCTCCTGACCGGGCCGCCCTGCTCGTCTCCGCGGCGGAGGCCGCCGGCACGTCGGGCGACCCCGAGCTCGCCGAGGCGCTCGCCGGCCAGGCGGAGCGCGCCGGCGCCGGCCCCGAGGGCCGGGCCAGGCTCGGCCTGCTCCGCGCGAGCGCCGCCTTCGACCGCGGCTCCCCGGCCGACGTCCACCGCCTGCTGCTCGACCGCTCCGCGCCCATCGCGAGGACGTATCCGGAACTCGCCGCCACCATGCTGCTCGACGCCGTGAAGAACGGCTGGTTCCTCAACGACCCGGCACGTACGCGCTCGGCCTCCGAGGCGCTGGCCGCCGTCCCTCTCCCGCACGGCAGCCCGCTCACGCCTCTGGTCGGCACGGTGCTCGCCCTCGGCCAGGTCGTCGACGGCGCCGGCCACCCGGTGGACGGCATGGAGAACGCCAGGCCGCCGCTCGGCGCGGTCACCCCCGAGACACCCCTCGGCGCGATCATGACCGCGGCCGCCGCCATGGTGGGCGACGACGTGGGGCTGACCGACGTGGCGGGCGAGGCGGTGCGGGCCTGCCGGGCCGCGGGCCGCATCGGCTGGTTGCCCCTCGCGCTGCAGCTGCTCGCCTCAGCCGAACTGCTGTCCGGCCGCCACCACTTCGCCGCGGCCACCGCCGCCGAAGGGCTCGACCTGGCCGTGGAGCTGGGCCAGGACAACCGCGCCTGCCACTTCAGAGGGGTGCTCGCCTGGCTGGACGCGGTGGCGGGCGAGGAGGAGTCATGCCGTGAACGGGCCATGCTCTGCCTGCGCCACGCCGAGGCGCAGCGCATCCCGCCGAGCGCCGCCATCGCCTCGTGGGCGCTGGGGCTGCTCGACCTCTCGCTCGGCCACGCCGACGAGGCGCTGGCCCACCTCCTGCCCCATGCCGCGGTGAGCGGCGGCCATCCGCTGATCGCCATCATGCAGACCCCCGACCTGGTCGAGGCCGCAGCCAGAGCGGGCAGGGCCGACCTGGCCCGGCCGCACCTGGCGCGCTACGCCGCCTGGTCGGCCAGGGTGCGCCGCGACTGGGCACTGGCCGCGCTGCACCGCTGCTCCGCGCTGCTCGCCGACCACGACGACGCGGAAAGCCACTTCGAACGGGCTCTCGAACTCCATGACCGCGCCGGGCTCTCCGGCCGGCCACGGGCCTTCGACCACGCTCGCACGCGTCTGGCCTACGGCGAGTGGCTGCGCCGCGCACGCCGCCGCGCCGACGCCCGCGGACCCCTGCAGGCCGCGTTCGAGGCCTTCGACCGGCTCGGCGCCACGGCGTGGGCGGAGCGCGCGAACGCCGAACTCCGCGCCACCGGCCACGGCTCCAAGCCCGCCGCCACGGCCACGGCCGGACTGGCCGCGCTCACGCCCCAGGAGCTCCAGGTCGTGCGGATGGCGACCACCGGCGCCAGCAACAGGGAGATCGCCGCGCACCTGTTCCTCAGCCCTCGTACGGTCGCCTACCACCTCTACAAGGCCTTCCCCAAGCTGGGCGTGACCTCGCGGGTGGAACTGGCCGCCCTGCTCCACGACCGTCCCTCGGCCTGACGCGGAGGACTCGAATGGTCCGGATCCGTGGCTGACTACTGTGACGTCTGCCGATCGGCGCACTTCACTACCGACTATGCGGGGTCTCTTGTCTCGCCGGGGCGTGGGATGCTGGCGCGCAGCGTGTGTTTGCCGGCCACCGTGCGTTGGTGGCCGAGGATTTCGGGGGGCTGCCAGTGCACGTTGGTGGCCCAGTTCAGGCGTTCGAACAGGCTGATGAGGGCGGCGGAAGGGTCGATTTGTCGGCCGCTTCGGCCGTGCCGGGCGCAGTTGGGCTGGCTGTGGTGGCCGTTGTGCCAGCTTTCTCCGAAGGACAGCAGGGCCAGCGGCCACAGGTCGGTGGAGCGGTCGTGGCGGCGGGTGGTGTGCGGCCGCTCGCCGATCATGTGGCACAGGGAGTTGACGCTCCAGGTGACGTGTTGCAGCAGGGCGATGCGGACCAGGCCGGCCCAGATGAACGCGGTCAGCCCGCCGTACGGGCTGCCGCTGATCGCCCAGCCCGCCGCAAACGGCAGGAGCAGGGAGGCGGCGCACAAGGCGGGGAAGGCGCGTGAGATGCGCAGCATGGCCGGGTCGTTGCGCAGCAGGTCAGGGGCATACCGTGCGGCTGAGGTGGGTTCGCTGGAGAACAGCCAGCCCAGGTGGGCGTGGGCCAGGCCGCGCAGTTGCCCGCCAGGACCGGTGCCGTAGCGGTAGGGGGAGTGCGGGTCGCCGGGCTGGTCGGTGAAGGCGTGGTGGCGGCGGTGGACGGCCACCCAGTCGATGAGGTTGCCCTGGAAGCTCATCGATCCGGCCATGGCCAGGACGATGCGTAGCCAGGGGCGGGCGGTGAAGGAGCGGTGAGTCAGCAGCCGATGGAAGCCGACCGTCACTCCCAGCCCGGTCACGATGTAGAAGACGGCGGTCAGCAGCAGGTCGGTGAGGGTGATCCCCCTTCCCCACGCCAGCCAGATTCCGGCACCCAGCGCGATGAACGGCGCGATGACGATCGTGATCGTCAGTGCCACCTGCCCGGCATGGACATTGAGGCGCTGCTCGGCGTGCGGGAACGGAGATCGCCCGTCGTATGCCGGGGCCTGGGCGCGCACCCCGGTCACGCCACCATCGGCAGGCTGCGGTCCAGGCCGGTGATGTGCAGCAGCCGGGACATGAACGGGCGGGGCGCTTTCAGCGCCAAGGTGATGCCCATCGACCGGGCGCGGCGCTGGATGCCGACCAGGACGCCCACGCCGCCGGCGTCGCAGAAGGACACCTGCGACAGGTCGAGGATGAGCAGGCTCGTGCTGTAGTGCAGCGTGCTCAGCAGTTGACGGCGGAGCGCTGCGCTGGTGAAGATGTCGATCTCTCCGGACAGATGAACGGTGGTCGGCTTTGACCGGTCGGCCACGCCGAGTGGCGCGATGTCGATGACAGTTATGGCGGATTCCTTTGGAGAAGCTGGAATGGGATGAGATGCCTGCCGGCTGGAGATCGGTCCGCCGGAACGGGCGGGTCCTTCTACCGTCTGATCCGGTCGGCAGACGGAACGCGGGTTACGCCGGTGCTGATGGCCGTCTGGTAGGGAGGGCGGCTGCTGACCGGTGACTGACCCGCCCTCATTCTCCCAGCGGGCCGTGCCGTCGGCGGCCGTCCCGCTCAGAGGCGGAACGGGATCGGGCGGCAAACGCGCGCCTGTGAGAGCGTCGTCGACGCTCAAGCCGGCGGTGTCCTGGGCGGTGAGCTTGAGCGTGGCCTCAGCGGGACCGGCGGCGGTGTCCGGCGGGATGACCAGCAGGACGATCGGGTCGCCGGCCGCGAAGATGAGAGTGATCAGGCGCGGGTCGGTGTGGCGGAACCAGCCGACGCGGACCTGACGCCCGCGTGCCGGGATGCGGTGCGGGATGCTCTGCCACGCATCGCCATGCAGGCCGATGCGGAGCGTTACACGGCCAAGCAGCCGGTCGACGGCGGCGATGAGGCCGGGCAGTTCGGTGGCCGCGTCGCGGGAGTAGGGCCACCAGGCCCCGTCCACCACAGCTCGCCGATCCAGCACCGGATGGAGACCGAGCCGTAGCGCAGAATCGACCCGGGGGATCGCGGATGAGGTGGAGCTGAGCGGTGCGGGTGGAGAAAGAAGTGTCGGCGTCATGGTCGCCTGACCTGTCCGGGCCCCCGAAGAGGCCGGTGGTGGTTCGCCGGGGGCGACGCAGACCTGAGTGCCAACGCTCGAAAAGTCCTCGGTACGTTTATCTTACCTCCTACTTCCGGAATTTCCCAATTCTGGAAGTAGGCTGACCAGGTGGTTTCCGGAAACATGCCCTCAAGATCACGCAACCAGCCGGATCAGCTTCCAGAAACACGCCGCTACGCCCTGCCGAGCGAAGTCGACAAGGAAGCCGCCTTGGACGCCCTCATCACCGACCACTGACCAGAGCAACAAACCGGTGCGCAGCGGGTGCCGCGATGGTCACTTCCGTGTCCCAGCTTGATTGGAGGGCACCGCGTCCGCCCCGCAGGAGGCGAATGTGGAGGGCAGCCGCCTACAGCATTCGACCCTGGGCAGGAGGTCCCTTGCGGATTCTGGTGAAAGGAGCCGACCGTGCCGGAGAATGTCGCACTGATCATTCGATTCCACCTGATAAGCGGCGAAGACGTCTCCGTGATGAGCGGGGACTTCGACGGGGAACCGGAGGCGGTGGCGGCGATCGCCCGTGCCATGGACGAGCGGCGCGGCCTGGTGTTGATGCGAGCGAGATATGGCCGTGAGACCGAAGTGAACGGCGTGGTCATCAACCTCGCCAACGTGGTGTCGGCGCGTGTGTCGAAGACAGCCAGCGCCGAGGCGGGTCAGTACCTGTAGCGGCGGGCTGCCACGACACGCCCTGACAGTGGCCAGCCGGGCGATGTCCTCGGTGAACCTCTCACCGGAGCGCGAGCGTCGTCCGAAGATGAAATCAGTGGCGGGGGAAGAGGGGGTGAGCCCGGCCATGGGCGAGGAGATCGTGGACCGGTCGGAGGGTTTCGGTGAGCGCCTGCTCGGCCTGCTGCTGGACAGGGCACGGCTGATGCCGCCGCAGCTGATCGCCCCGCTGATCGCGGAGGAAGTGGCCAGGGTTGGCGGCCGTGACGTCTCGATCCTGCTCCAGGACTACGCCTAAGAGCTGCTGGTGCCGCTTTCGGGCAGGAAGCTGCACATGGGCCAGCCCAAGCCGATGGCCGACTCCCCCGCCGGCCGGGCCTTCCTGAGCGCGGATGTCGTCGAGGTTGCGCAGGTCAGAGGCGTACGGATGTACCTGCCCCTGCTGGACGGAAGCGATCAGGTGGGGGTGATGGCCCTGACCCTGGACGCCGTCACCGACGACGACCGGCGCCTGCTACGCCGGCTCGCCGGTCTGGTCGCCGACATGCTGGTCACCAAGAACGCCTACACCGACCAGTTCTTCCTGACCCGGCGCCGGGAGCCGATGAGCGTGTCCGCGGAGATCCAATGGAGCCTGCTGCCGCCGCTGTCGATGTCCGTGCCGCAGATCGAGGTGGCCGGCATCCTGGAGCCCGCCTACCGCGTCGCCGGCGACAGCTTCGACTACGCCCTGAACGACAACATCCTGCAAGTGGCCGTGATCGACGCGATGGGCCACGGCCTGGACGCCGCCTCGATGGCGACCATCGCCATCGGCGCCTACCGGCATGCCCGGCGCGTGTTCATCAGCCTGGCGGAGAAGTACGCCTTCATGGACGATGCCATCTCCCGGCAGTTCGGGCCTGACCACTTCGTCACGGCGCAGCTGATGCAGGTGAACATCACCACCGGTGAGCTGGAGCTGGTCAACGCGGGACATCCCGCGCCGCTGCTGATCCGCGATGGCCGGGTCGCGCGCACGCTGGAGAGCGCGACGACGTTGCCCGTAGGCTTCGGCGGAGAGGAGCCCCGGATCGCAGTGCACATGCTCCAGCGGGACGACCGGGTGCTGTGCTACACCGACGGCATCATCGAGGAGCGCGTCGCCGGTGGCGAGCCGTTCGGTGAGGAACGCCTCATCCGCTGCGTCAAGCGCCTGGGGGAAGAAGCGTCGGAGGGAGTGCGGGCGGATCTGCGTCGGCTCTCCCACACGCTGAAGCAGGAACGGAGCGAACGCACCAGCGACGACGCCACCCTTTTCATGATCGAGTGGCACGGGGGCGCCGCCGACCACCTCGCGGTTGTTGACTGAGCGCCTCGACGTCGACCGAGTCCGCACCGGCCAGCACCGCCCACACGGACGGCGGACAGCAGCGCCTCGAACGGGCGGCCACGCGCGCGCTGGGCGATGTACGTTTCATGCGGCCGGTGGCGGCCCTTGCCGGAGGATGTCGCATCACCGCAGGTGAGATGGTGTCAATGGCCTGGCGCGTCAGCTCCGCGCGTACATCTTGATCGCCGCCCTGGTTGGGACGGCGGGCGAGCCTATACCGTCCGATCCGACGACGCCTCGCCTCTGGAGTCCCTCATGCCAGGTAAACGCTGGGCCGCCCCCGCACTGCTCGCCCTGACCCTGCCGCTGCTCGCCCCCGTGGGCGTGCTCACCCCACCGGTCGCCGCGGCGACGTCCGTCTCCGAGGTGCCGCTGGAGGAGATCAACACGGTCACCACCCAGGTCGCCTTCGGTTTACGCCGCCCCACCGCCATCGCCGCACCCGATGACGGGACGGACAGGCTGTTCGTCACCGAGAAGCGCGGGACCGTGCGGGTCTACCACCCGGACACCGGTCTCGGCCAGACCCCGATCATCGACATCACGGCGTCGGTGGACGAGTCCGGCAACGAGCGCGGGCTGCTCGGCATCGCCCTCTCGCCCGACTTCGCCGAGAGCCATGACGTGTACCTCGCCTACACGGCGCTGCCGGACGGCGCGGTGACCCTGGCACGGTACGGGCTGGACGACGCGAACCTCGAACCCCTGCTCTCCCAGGAGCACGCCGAGAACAGCAACCACAACGGCGGCCAGATCGCCTTCGGCACCGACGGCAACCTGTACATGAGCATCGGCGACGGCGGCGGCTCAGGCGACCCCTTCGACTCCGGGCAGCGCGTGGACACCCTGCTGGGCAAGATCCTGCGCATCGACGTCAGCCGGAGCTGCGGCGACCTGGCCTACTGCGTACCCGAGGACAACCCGTTCGCCGGCGTCGCGGGCGCGCGCGAGGAGATCTGGATGTACGGCGGGCGCAACCCCTGGCGCTTCTCCGTCGACCCGGCGGACGGCTCGATGTGGATCGCCGACGTCGGCCAGGGCAGGTGGGAGGAGATCAACCACATCAAGCCCGGACGGCAGTCCGGCGCGAACCTCGGCTGGTCCTGCTACGAGGGGCTGGAGGTGTTCGACGAGACCCAGTGCGACTCCGGCGCCGACTACACCGAGCCGGTCTTCACCTACTCCCCGCACACCGGCGGCTGCGCGGTCATCGGCGGGCAGGTCTATCACGGCGAGGAGTTCGCCGACCTGGTCGGCGGCACCTACATCGCCACCGACTACTGCTCCTCCACCGTGTGGGCGCTGCGCGAGGACGGCGCGGGCGGCTATCACCAGGCCGAGATCGGCCAGACGCCGACGCAGGTCACCGCGTTCGGCGCCACGCCGGAGGGCGAGCTGTACGTCGTCAACGACCTTCCCGGGGGCCTGCACCGCGTCTCGTTCGAACGCGCGAAGCCGGCCTGCCTCATCGGGCACACCACGCAGACCTGGGGTGGCGGCATGACCGTCGACCTCACCATCACCAACACCGGCACCACCCCGATCAACGGGTGGACGCTGAGATTCCCCCTCTCGCGCGGGCAGACCGTCATCTCCGACTGGAACACCGACCTCACCCAGAGCGGCGACATCGTCACCGCGGTCAACGCCGCCCACAACGGCTCCATCGCCCCTGGCGGCAGCGTCACGCTGGGTTATCTCGTCAGCCACACGGGCGACACGTCCCTGCCGAGCAGGTTCTCCCTCAACAGGGACGCCTGCGCCGTCGACCGCTGACCGAGGCTCTGTGCAGTGGTATAACTACACTATGTGAGCGCGGCGCCCCGGCGCCGCCCCGCTGCGCCTCCCCATCTCCCTCCAAGGAGCAACCAGCATGCGCGCGACCCCCACGGCCACCGTCCCACCCTCCCCAGCCACCGGAATCTGAGGCCACCATAAGGCGCCCCCAAAACCGGGCGCCTTTCTCCTTTTGCACCCCGCACAACTGGCCACGCCACGCATTGTTTTTGTGCACCCGATTTACCGGTGCCGGCCTTTCGATGACTGCATTTACACTCCCTTTACAAGGAGTGACATCTTCACTACGTTGAGCATGTCATTGCAGGTCAGAGGCGTTTGACCGTCTCGTGACAACGAAAGGACGACAGCCATGCGCACCCTTTCCCGCATTACCGGAACACTCATGATCGGCGCCGCGATAATCGCGGCGACGGCCGCCCCCGCGGGGGCCGCTCCCGCGATCCCCGGCAGCCCATCCATTCAGCCGCCGAGCGCCACGTGTTTCGAGTTCCCCTACTTCGGCCCGAAGGGGCACGCGAACTTCGATTTCGGCAACGACATCATCAGGCTCCTCGACGAGCGCGGCGCCCGGGTGGAGGGCCTCGCCCCCATGCAGGCCAAGCCCGGCAACAGGGGCATCTACATGCCCATCGGGTGGAAGCAGGACCACATCGACCCGTGCAACGGGGTCTACTACCCCGGCGGGTTCGTCATCAACGACGTCAGGAGCGGGCACAGGGTCGCCATCCACGACATCTACCTGCGCCCCGACGGCGCGCACGCTCAGGTCGAGATCGACGGCCGGCCCCAGGGCGAGCAGCTCGTGGCCACCTACCGGCTGTCGGAGTTCGCCCCGTACGTTCCCACGCCCCGGCCGCTCGAAGGCGGCATCGGGCCCAAGCACTGGCCGTTCTACGTCAGCCCCTACCTCAGCCGGACCGTCAGGCAGCTCACCGGCATCCCGCTGAACGAGGGCGCCTACCTGGCCAACCTCGACGCGGTCGTCCAGTACGTGCCGTAGGGCGACCTCCCCAGACCTGAGATCCGCCCGGCCGTGCCCGCGGGCACGGCCGGGTGCCGGCGAAACGAGAGACAGATGCAAGTGACCAGCGCGAGAAGCCGGTGGACGTGGGCCACCACCGGCGGCGCCGCCATAGCCATGCTGACGACCACGGTGCTGCTCGGCCCCTCCATGCGGCCGGGCACGGCGACCAGCCACTGGGACGCCCCCGCGACCACCCGGGACAAGCAGGTCGACGCGACCGACCTGTACGCCTTCATCAGCCCCGAACGCCAGGACACGGTCACGATCGTGGCCAACTACATCCCTTTCCAGGTGCCGAACAAGCCCTACCAGTTCGACACCGGCGCCCGCTACGAGGTGCACATCGACAACACCGGCACCGGCCGGGCCGCCGTCACCTACCGCTGGACGTTCACCACCAAGGGGCTGCCGGTGCCCTCCTTGGTCCGCAAGCACCAGGCGGGTCCGGCCGACGCCCTGGTTGAGCAGAGCTACACGCTGACCAGGCTGCGCGACAGCAAGTGGGAGACGCTCGTGCGCGACGGTTATGTCGCTCCCACCGACATGGGCGCCCTGGCCACGCCGAACTATCCGGAGCTGCGCCGCAAGGCCGTCCGTGACCTGCCGGGAGGGGGCAAGGTCTTCACCGGCACGGCCGCCGACCCGTTCTACTCCGACAACCACGCGGTCAACCTGCTCAGGTTCGGGCTGCCGTTCTTCCCGGTCAAGACCGGCGTGCCGCTCAACGTCAGCTCGCTGGCCCTGCAGATCCCCAAGTCGGAGCTGGCGCTCGGCGGCGACCCCGCGGCCAACCCCGTCATAGGCGTCTGGACCACCGCCTCCCGCAGGTCCAGCGGCGTGCTCGGCTCAGAGTCCGCCGGCTTCAAGCAGGTCTCGCGGCTGGGCAACCCCAACTTCAACGAGGTCATCATTCCGTTGAAGCAGCGCGACCGCTTCAACACGCTGCGGCCCGACGGCGACGAGAGCGGCGGGCTCGTCATGCCGTCCACGCTCGACCCCGACCAGGCCAAGGTCGTCGCGAAACAGGCCAAGGTCGCGGCGCCGCCGACCCCGCGCAAGGACCTGGAGGAGATCTACCTCACCGGCCTGACCACGCGGGGCGACGGGCCGATCAACCGCGACCTCAACTCCCACCTGCTCAACCGGGACGTCTCGCGCATCGTCAAGGCGGAGGAGCTGCGCCTCAACATGAGCACGCCCGTCGCCGCCGAGCCGGACAAGTACGGCCTGCTCAAGGGCGACGAGCAGGGCTACCCCAACGGCCGCCGCCTCATCGACGACGTCGTGACCGTCAACCTGCGCATGCTCCTGGGCGAGCCCGCGGGGCCCGGCGCTCCGGGGCTCATCGCCGAGGACAACCCGGCGTTCCTGCTCAAACCCATCTCCGGCAGCTTCCCCTACCTGGCGCTGCCCGTCACCGCCGTCTGAGCCCACACCGAGGACACCCGATCAGATGAGTCGTATACGGCGATCGTTGCCCCTGCTGGGATGCCTGCTGCTGGGATGCGTGCTGCTGGCCCTGTACGCCCCCGGCGGCGCCCTGCGCCGGGACGAACCAACGCCCAGGCAGGCGGGGTGGTCGCCGCACGACCTGGCCGGGTCCATCGAGGACGCCCAGAACCGCCTGCGCCGTCACCCGGACGACGCGGCGGCCTGGGCGGGCCTCGGCTTCCTGTACCTGGAGCAGGCCCGCCGCACCGCCGACGGCGCCTACCACGCCAAGGCCAAGGGCGCGTTCGAACGTTCGATGCGCCTGCCCACGGGCGACGGTGAGCCGTACATCGACGCCGTGATCGGCATGGGCGCGCTGGCCAACGCCGGGCACGACTTCGCCGACGCGGTCCGATGGGCCGAACGGGCCCGCAAGGCCGCCCCCTACCGCTGGCCGCTCTACGGCGTGCTCACCGACGCCCACCTCGAACTCGGCCACTACCGCCAGGCCGAGAGCACGTTGCGGCACATGCTCGACGGCCGCCCCGACTTCGCCTCCTTCACCAGGGCCGCACGCCTGGAGCGGGTGCACGGGCGGCCGGGGCCCGCACGCGAACTGCTGCACCGCGCGTGCGCGATCGCCGGCGACCCCGCCGAGTACGCCTTCTGCCAGGGGCAACTCGGCGACCTGGCCTGGGAAACCGGTGACCCGCGCCCCGCGCTCGCCGCCTACGCCGAGGCGCTGGCCACCGATCCCGGGCACGTGCCCTCGCAGGTGGGCAAGGCCCGCGCACAGGCCGCGCTCGGCCACGTCGACCAGGCGCGGCGCGGCTACGCCGCCGTCGTCGCCCGGGCCCCGTCGTTCGTCGTCGAGTACGGCGAACTGCTCGAACACCTCGGCGACCGGGCGGGGGCCAGGCGTCAGTACGCCGTGTTCACCGCCCAGCACAAGCTCCTAGCCGCCGCCGGGAAGACCGACCACCTGGCCATGGGCACGTACGAAGCGGATCACGGCGATCCGGACACCGCGGTCCGGCACCTGCGGGCGGAGTGGAAACGGCGCCGGAGCATCGAGGTCGCCGACGCCCTGGGCTGGGCACTGCACCGGGCGGGCCGCCATGCCGAGGCCGCCACGTACGCCGCCCGCGCGGAAAGGCTCGGCGGGCACCACGCGCTGTTCGCCTACCACCGCGGCGAGATAGAGCAGGCGCTCGGGCACACCACCTCCGCCCGCGCCCACCTGACCAGGGCTCTGTCCATCAACCCGCACTTCTCCCCGGCTGGGGCCGCACGGGCGCGCAAGCTGCTGGCGGCGACGGCATGATCGTTCCACTGGCCGCCCCTCTGGTCTCCGCAGCGCTGGCCGCGCATCCGCTGGGCAACTTCAGCGTCAACCACTACGACGGACTGACGATTCACCGCGACCGGATCGAGCTCGTCTCGATTGTGGACAGCGCCGAGATCCCGACCCTGCAGCAGCCGGTACGCGGCCCCGTGGACGCCCACGCCCGTCGTGCCTGCGCTGGGCTGCGCGACACCGTCAGGGGCACTGTGGAGGGGCGGCCGCTGGCCTGGCGGGTCACCGAGGCGTCCTTCGCCTACCAGGCGGGGGCCGCGGGGCTGCGTACCAGCAGGCTGACGTGCCGCCTGACCGCGCCTTTGCGGGTGGACCGGCCGCTCACCCTCACCTTCGCCAACACCCACCGCGCCGGCACCGTGGGCTGGCGGGAGATCACGGCCCGGGGAGACGGCGTGCGGCTCAGCGCCTCCAGCGTGCCGGCGCACAGCGTGTCGGGCGGGTTGCGCGACTACCCCGCCGACCTGCTCAGTTCCCCGCTCGACGTACGCCGAGCGCGCGTCACGGTGGAGCCGGGGGCCGGAGACGCCGCAACGTCCGTGACCGTGCCGGGCGTGGACACCATCACCCGCTACACCGCTCTGCTGGCCGACCGGCTGAACACGCTGGTCGGCGCCGACCGGCTGACCGTGCCGCTCGGCATGCTGGCCCTGTTCCTGTCGCTGCTGCTCGGAGCCGTGCACGCGGCGATGCCCGGCCACGGCAAGACAGTCATGGCCGCCTACCTCGCCGGACGGGACAGACGTTTGCGGGACACGGTCGCCGTCGCGGCCACGGTCACCGCCACCCATACGGCGGGGGTGCTGGTCCTGGGCGTGCTCGTCACGCTCACCGCGTCGTTCACGGGGGAGGCGGTGCTGAGGTGGCTCGGGGTGGCCAGCGGCCTCATCATCGCCCTGATCGGCGTCGGCCTGCTCCGCTCCGCCCGCCGCCGCAGCCCCGTCCCCGTCCCCGTCCCCGACCACGGGCATGGTCACGGCCACGGGCAGGGGCGGCGGTCGGGTGGTGTGGTGGCGCTGGCCGTGGCCGGCGGGCTGGTGCCGAGCCCGTCTGCCCTGGTCGTCCTGCTCGGCGCGGTGGCGCTGGGACGTACCGTGTTTGGTGTCATGACCGTCGTCTGCTACGGGCTCGGCATGGCGTTCACGCTGCTGGCCGCCGCGCTCGCCCTGCGCAAGCTGGGTGACCTCACCCTGGTGGGACGGCTGCAGCGCCTGCGCCCCTACAGCGCCACCATGACCGCCGCGCTCGTCCTGCTCGTCGGCACGGGCGTCACCCTGCGCGCGGTCGCCGCCCTGGTGTGACCGTTCCACGCCGCCCGGCAGGCGAGCGCGAGGCGTTCACCAGGACGGCCTCAGCAGCGCCGCGAGGTCGTCCCATCGCGCCAGCAGCAGTCCCAGTACAGCGCCCAGCGTTCCGGCAGCCGCGCTGATCATCGGGTCGGCGGAGTCGTTCGCCAGCGATCCCACCAGCCCGAGCAGGGACACCGTGACGAGGATCAGGTTGCGCACCACGTGCGCCACGCCGACCGGTGTCTCGGAGGGGCCGAAGCAACGGCACGGCACCGGAGCGGGCCTGCGGGCGACCACGCCCACAGCCAGGGTGAAGCAGCCCAGCAGCACCGCCGCCAGCGCGAATCCCGCCGTCCCGGCCCAGCGTGGCGGCACCAGGACCAGCACGATCACCGCGGCCTCCCCCGCGGTGACGGCCACGGCGGCCATCGGGACGACCGCCCGGCCGATCACGGCCATCTCCCTGAGCGACTCGACGAACCCCTCCCACGCCCGACGGCCGCGGACCTTGCCCGCCAGGGCGAGCGCGAACACCGTGACCAGCAGCAGCCCGCTCGCCACCTCGACGTACCGCATGATCGGCTACCGTCCCTCTCGTGGCGGCAGGGACCTGATGACCGCCACCACATGAGAGGCGGGCAACAGGCCGAAGTGCCGGGAGTCCACGCTCCGGGGCGGGTTGTCACCGAGGACCGCGACGCGCCCGGCGGGCACCAGCCCGCCGCCCAGCACCGCGGGCAGGCGCTCGCCTTCGCAGGCGGCCAGCCGCTTGACCAGCAGCGGCGGAACGGGGTGCGGGTTGCGCACGATCACGACCTCGCCGGTCACGCCCCTGGTGCGCCGGGCCAGCAGCCGCTGGCCCGGGTGCAGGGTGGGTTCCATGCTGGCGCCCTCGACCGTGACCGTGACGAACCGCCCGCGCAGCCACACCAGGACGGCGACAGCGCCCAGCACGACTCCCACCACGTATCTCATGCGGTGTGCTCCGTGACGTAGCCCGCCGACTGCAGGGTGAACAGCCTGGCGTAAGGGCCCTCCCGGTCCATCAGTTCCTCGTGCCGCCCCTGCTCGGCCACCTGCCCCTCCTCCAGCACGACGATGAGGTCGGCGTCGCGCACGGTGTTGAGCCGGTGGGAGATGAGCAGGCTGGTACGCCCTGACCGGCCGGCGCGCATCCGGACGTGGATGTCGTGCTCGGCTTCGGGATCCAGCCCCGAGCTGGGCTCGTCGAGGATCATCAGGTCGGGCCGGTCGCGCAGCAGCGCGCGGGCGATGGCCATGCGCTGCCACTGCCCGCCCGACAGCTCGACCCCGGTGGACGCGGAGTCCTCGTCGCCGTCGCTGAAGAAGAGCCGGGTCAGCAGGGTGTCGTAGCCGCGCGGCAGCGCGACGAGCGTGTCGTGGACGCCGGCCCGCCGGGCGGCGGCCTGGATGTCGGGTTCGGAGCCGATCAGGGGAAGGTTCCCGAGGCCGATGTTCTCGGCGGCGGACAGGTCGTAGGCCATGTGGTCCTGGAAGACGGCGCTGATCCTGGCGCGCAGGTCGGCGGGGTCGCAGCGGCGCAGGTCCACCCCGTCCCACAGGATCGTGCCCTTGGTGGGGTCGTAGAACCGGCACAGCAGCTTGACCAGGGTGCTCTTGCCCGCTCCGTTCAGCCCGACGAGGGCGATGGTGCCGCCGTACGGGATGAACAGGTCGACGCCGCGCAGGATGTAGGGGTGGTCGTCGCCGTACCGGAACCACACGTCACGCAGTTCGATGCCGCGCCGCAGCGCCGGCAGCGGGGCGGTGGCCGTCGCGGGCAGGTCGGGCGGGGTGTGGGTGACGTCGAGGTAGTGGCCGAACATCCTCAGGCTCTGGGCCATCTGCGCGATCATGTGCACCATCGTGTTGAGCCCCAGCTGGGTGCCGGCCACCGCGCCGATGAACATCACCACGTCTCCCGCGCTGATCCTGCCTTCGCGCGCCGCCATTCCGGCCCACACCAGCCCACCGCCGGCGACCAGCGCGGCCAGCAGTTCGAGCGCGCCGTTCGTGGCCAGCCTGCGCAGGTCCAGGCCGCGCTGGGCGCGGTTGACGCCTCTGCGCTCGGCCAGCATCCGCTCGCGCAGGAAGCCGCCGATCCCGAACAGCCGGACCTCCTTGGCGGCCTGGACGCCGGTCAGCAGCTGGCCGTAGAAGAACTCCCTGCGCTGGGCGGGACTGGTCTGCCACATCATCGTCGTGTACTGCCTGGCCAGGCGTAGCTGGGCGGCGAGCGCGGGCGCGAGCGAGACCAGCACGATCACGGCCATCCACGGGTTGATCAGGGCCAGCGCCCCGAGGAACCCGGCGACCGTGAGCGCGGCCCTGCCGACGTCGAAAGCGGATCCGAGCAGCCCGTGGCAGTCGGTGGTGGACTGCTGGGCCAGGCGCAGCCGGTCCAGGAAGGCGGGGTCTTCGAAGTAGCGCAGCCCGGCGAACTTCCCGGTGGCGGTGAACAGCCGGTCGGTGGCGCGCAGGCCGACCGCCCTGCCGAGGGCGCCGTTGGCGTAGGTGGACAGGCTCGGCAGCACGCCTGCGGCCAGGCCGCTGGCGGCCAGCCCGAGCGCCGCGCCGAGCACGGAGCCGCGCTCGGTGGTCAGCGCGTCGAGCAGCGCTTTGGTGAACCAGGTCGTGGAGATGGGGACCGCGGCCTGGGCGAGGGTGGCGCCGACGTAGAGGATCACCGTCACGGGCGCGCTGCGCCAGGCCAGCCCCGTGACGGCGGCCAGGGCGCGCGGCCAGGACCGCTCAGCCACGCGCGGCGGTAAGGGCCAGCACGTCGGCCAGGTCATGTCCCGTCGCGAGCACCGTACGGCTGTCGTCGATGAGGAAGACCCGGGGGAAGGCAGCCACCTTGAACGCCGTGGCCATCGACCCGCCGTCCGGGCCGGCCGTGTCGACCATGGCGACCGGTTCGAGCAGTTCGCGCATCGGCCCGATCTCGTCGCGGAAGCCGGCGATCACGGCGATGACCTGGTCACGCGGCATCGTCGCGGCCAGCTCGGCGAACTTGGGGGCCAGTTCCTTGCAGGGCGCGCACGACGGGGAGAAGAAGCCGACCAGCGTACGCCCGCGCAGCCCGTGCTCCACCTCGAACTCCGCCACCGTCTCACCGGGCAGGAGCGAGGGCGGCGGGGCGCCGCCGGCCTGCTCGTACAGGCCGTTGAGGCGCTCGGTGTGTTCGCGCAACCTGCGGATGATGCCCAGGCCCAGCGCCAGGTTGAGGGCGCACAGCACGGCCAGCACCACCACGGCCGCCCACAGGGCGTAAACCATCACGATCTCCTCATCGCGGTACGGAGGGCCGGGCCTGATCAGAGGGCCCGGCCCGTGGATCACGACACCGGATCGGCGTCTAGCAGTACGACCAGCCGTTGCACCTGGTCCCCGTGTTGTAGGTGCAGCACCTGCGGTACTGGCACCGGCCGCCCATCACGGTGCGATATTCCTCCCAGCAGCTGCTGGCGGCGGCCCTGACCTGGGGGACGAGCCGTTCGACGAGCCGATCGGTGAATCTGGTGAGAACCCGCATGACGTCCTGCTTTCTGTTCCCGGTCAGCAGCGGACCCAGCCGTTGCACCTGGTCCCGTTGATGTACTCGCAGCACCAGCGCTTGTAGCACTGCTGCGGCTTGTCGTCCCACTGCCAGTAGCACCCCAAGGCTGAGGCCTTGACCTGGGGGACGAGCCGTGCGACAAGGCGGTCGCAGAGTCCGTGTAAGGCGTTCATGAGCCCTCGCTTCCTGAAGAGGAGCCTTCGCCTGGCAGCCTCACCCGGGCATCTCAGCGATTTCTCAATGACTTCTCAATGCTGTTCCGAACACATGACAACCTGGGAGGAGTCGATCTCCCCTGACTACGCTGGAAAGCCATGTTGATTCGGTTGCTCGGACCGGTGGAGCTGGAGCGCGCGGATCAGACCAGTGCGGTGCGCCCTCCGCAGGCCGCGCTCGCGCTCGCTGCCCTCGCCTGGGAGGTCGGCCGGGTCGTTCCCGTCGAGACGCTGCTGACCCGCATCTGGGGCGAACGGATCCCGTCCGGCGCGCGGAACACCCTGTACACGATCATCACCCACCTCCGCCACGAGGTGCTCGGCGACGACGGCGACGTGCTGCGCAAGCTCGGCGGCTACCTGCTCGACGTGGACGAGTCCGCCGTGGACCTGTCGCGGTTCCGCCGCCTCGCCGAGCGGGCGGCAGCCGTACCGGATCCCCGGCCGCCGCTGAGTGAGGCGCTGGCGCTGTGGCACGGTGACCCGCTGACAGGGCTGCCGGGCGAATGGGCCGAGCGGGCCCGCCGGCGGCTGCGGGACGAGCGGAAGGAGATCCTGCTGCGGTGGGCGCGTTCGGTGGCCGAAGCCGATCCGGGAGCCGCGGTGGCGGCGCTGTCGCCGCTGGCGGAGGAGTACCCGCTGGACGAGCTGGTCGCCGTCGCGCTGATCGAGGCGCTGCACGCGTCGGGGCGTACGGCCGAGGCGCTGACCTGCTTCGCCGGCGTGCGCCACACGCTCGCCGAGGAACTGGGCGTCGAACCAGGGACGGCGCTGCGCCAGGTCCATCGCATGTTGCTGCGGCAGGGCGAGGTGGCCGAGGCCGAACGTCCCGTACCCGCGCAGTTGCCCGTCCGCCTCGGGTGCTTCGTCGGCCGGAAGGCCGAGCTGGATGGGCTGGCCGCCGCCGGCGCCGTGTGCGTGATCTCGGGACCGCCGGGAGTGGGCAAGTCGTCGCTGGCGCTGCGCTGGGCCCACCTGCACCGCGACCGTTTCCCCGGCGGCCAGCTCTACGCCGACCTCGGCGCCCTCGACCCCGCCGGCGCACGCGCGGTCCTGCCCCGCTTCCTCGGCGCGCTCGGCGTCGCGGAGAGCCAGGTGCCCTCCGGCGTCGAGGCGCAGATCGGGCTCTACCGCAGTCTGGTGTCCGACCGCCGGGTGCTCGTCATGCTCGACGACGCCCGCGGCGCCGAGCAGGTCGCTCCGCTGCTGGCCACCGCGCCTGGGTCGCTGACGCTGATCACGAGCCGGTCCGAGCTGCCCTCGCTGTCGGTCACCGTCGGAGCGTCCCTCCTCCATCTGGGAGTCCTTTCTCGTGAGGAGGCCCGCGACCTGCTGGCCGCCCGGGTCGGTGAGGCCCGCCTGGCGGCCGAGCCCGAGGCCGCGGAGCTGATCATCGACAGGTGCGGGCGCCTGCCGCTGGCCCTGGCCATCGTGGCGGCGCGGATGGTACGGCGGAGCGAGCTGCCCCTGGCCGAGGTCGCCGCCGACCTCGAACGAGCGGAAACCGGCCTGGAACCGTTCGCCGACACCGACCCCGCGATCGACCTGCGCGTCGTGTTCGCCCGGTCCTACCGCGAGCTCACCGAGGAGGCGGCCGGCCTCTTCCGCCATCTCGGCAGGCAGGCCGGACCGGACTTTCCGGTGACCGCGGTGGCGAGCCTTGCCGCCCTGCCCGTGGAGCGTACGCGGAAGCTGATCGACCACCTCGACCGCGCCAACCTCGTCGACCACTCCGCCCGCGGCCGCGTGCGCCTGCACGACCTGCTGCGCGCGTACGCCGCCGAGCAGGCCCGCGCCACCGACAGCCGCACCGTGCGCCGGTCCGCCACCCGCCGCCTGCTGGACCACTACCTGCACTCGGCCTGCGCGGCCAGCGCCATCTGCTACCCGCACCGCGAACGCGTCAAGCCGGACCCGCCCGCCCCTGGCGTCGCCGTGGAGCACTTCGCCGGGCAGGGGGAGGCCCTGCGCTGGTACGCCGCCGAGTCGGTGGCGCTGCCCGCGGTGGTGTCGGAGGCGGCCGAGGCCGGACTGGACCGGCACGCCTGGCAGCTGGCCTGGGGGTTCGGCGAGTTCATGCAGCGCCGCGGCCCCTGGGAGGAGATCCTGCACGTCGAGGCGGTGGCGCTGGGCGCCGCCGCGCGGCTCGGTGACCGCCTGGCGCAGGCCGGCAGTCACAGCCGCCTGGCCCGCGCCCGCGCCAAGCTCGGCCACGACGAGAAGGCGGTCACGCACTTCGACCAGGCCATCGAGCTCCACCGCGACCTCGGTGAGCCCGTCCTGGAGGCGCACCTGCACCTGGGCCTGACGGTCCCGGTCAGCCGGGTACGGCCCGGCGAGGAGCTCCGCCACGCGCTCCGGGCCCTGGAGCTCTTCGAGGAGGGCGGGGACACCATCGGCAAGGCCCGGGCGCTGAACAACGCCGGTTGGTGGCGCGCCCAGCTCGGTGAGTACGACCAGGCGCTCACCGACTGCAGCCATGCGCAGGCCATCCTGGCCGACCTCGGTTACGCCCAGGGCGAGGGGCATGCCTGGGACAGCATCGCCTACGTGCTGGACGCCATGGGCGACCACACGCGGGCGGTGGCCGGCTACGAGCGGGCGGCCGAACTGTTCCAGGAGTGCGACGACCTCCACCCTGCCGCGCAGACGCTGGTCCGGCTCGGGGAGACGCACGCGGCGGCGGGCGACACGGCGGCCGCGCTGGACGCCTGGAAGCGGGCCGTGGAGTGCTACGACGCTCTCGGGGACACGCAGGCGGAGGCAGTCCGCGCCCGCTGCGCGGCGCTGGGCCGCCCGTGAACCCGCCTCTCACACGAGACCGACGACTTCGGAGTTCATCACCACGGCGACGACCAACGCACCGGGCGCGGGCAGCACTCCTACGGTGGGCTCGTCGCCGCTGAGGCCTCCCCAGCGAGGGAGGAAAATCGGGATCCTGACCGTGTCGCCCGTGTCCCACGGGGTGACGAACACGGTGACGATCATGTCCGTGTCCCGTCCCCAGGACGGATAGGCCGTCACCAGCGCGTCGTCGAGTGGCAGGCGTTCGGCCGCGCTGTCTCCGTCGGGCCAACGTTCGACCCCCGTCAACTTGGGCGACGCCCGCTTCCCCTTCTTCGCGCCGTACCTCTTCCACTCGTAGGTTTGCTTGTGATCCTTGCCGGCGCCATACAGCCTGAAGCCTTCCACGCTGAACGTGCCGGTCACCCGTTCCCGGGCGATGACCTTTCCTGACGCCTGATCCAGCACCATGCCCTTGCGCTCGCCCCAGACCACCGAGAAGGCCCGCGCGTCCGCTGACGGGAGGATTCGGACGCTTTCCGGCTTGACCGACACCTTCCGCTCGCGCCGCCACACCTCGTCGCCGGTGGCGGGATCCAAGCCGAGCACGGCGAAGGTGAAATTCCGCGGCTTGTCTCCGGGGGCCTTCTCCTTGGCCCACGGAGCGCAGATGATGAGCAGGGCCAGCACGTCCCTGCCCAGCGCACGGGAAGTGTTGAAGTGGCGGGCCTCGTAGCCGCCCACACAACCTTTCGGCGGTTTGTGGTGCCAGGTGGCCACGGAGGTGACCGGGTCCCAGCCGGTGAGGCGTCCGGAGGACAAGCTGAAATCCCGTTTCGGGCGTGGTGCGGTGACGACCCCTTTCGAGTGCAGCTCCGCGTCACGGGCACCTCCCCAGGCATGGGCGTGCTCGGCGAGAACCCTTCCCGTGGACGCGTCCAGGAGCACCCGCCGTGATTGAGCGGTAGGCCCGTAGCTGAACTTCCGCCTGATGTCCATGTCGATCGTGACAACGCGGCCATCGGAAGACACCGCGAGATCACGAGCGACATATCCCCGCCGGAGGTACTTCCAGCGTTCCTTGCCAGTGGCGGTGTCCAGCGCCACGAGGCCGTCAAAGACCTCGACCACCGCGTTCGAACCCGCGATGGCGACGTTCCCCACGAACCCCGGGGGGCTCTTCCACCGCCAGCCGACCTTGCTCGGTCACGACTGCCGCAGGCGGCGTCCGTCGACCGTAGGGGCCCAGCGCTCACTCAATCCGGATATTTCATAGGCATGACCTGAAGCGAGGGATCTACGGCCCGACAGCCAGGACAACGTCGCCCACCAGAACAGTCCTGCTCTCGACCCAGCCCCGACGCGTGCCACCCGGGCTCAGGACGCACCGGGCGATCACCACTCGGCGAGGCCGCCGTCGTCGCGGCGCCAGACCGGGGAGCGCCAGCGGTGGCCGGTCTCGGCGGCGCGTTCGACGGCGGCGGCGTCGATCTCGATGCCGAGGCCGGGGCCGGTCAGCAGCGGCACGTGCCCGTCGGCGTACTGGAACACCGACGGGTCCACCAGGTAGTCGAGCAGGTCGGCGGGCTCGTTGTAGTGGAGGCCGAGGCTCTGCTCCTGGATGAGCAGGTTCGGGGTGGCGAAGCCGGTCTGCAGGCTGGCGGCCAGGGCGATCGGGCCGAGCGGGCAGTGGGGGGCGAGGGCGGCGCCGTAGACCTCGGCCATGGCGGCGATACGCCGGGTCTCGGAGATGCCGCCCGCGTGCGAGACGTCCGGCTGGGCGACCGCAATCCCCGCCTCCAGCGCGGGGCGGAAATCCCACCGCGAGTACAGCCGCTCCCCCGCCGCGATCGGGATGGCGGTGGCCGAGGTGACCGCCGCCAGCTCGCCGGTGAGCTCGGGCACGACCGGCTCTTCCACGAAGAACGGCAGGTACGGCTCCAGCAGCGGCAGCACCCTGCGGGCCATGGGCAGGCTCAGCCGTCCGTGGAAGTCCAGCGCGATGTCGACCTCGTCGCCGACTGCGGCGCGCACCGACGCGAGCCGGTCCACGATCGCCCTGACGGAGGCCGCCGTGTCGATGGCGCGCAGGATGCCGGCGGCGTTCATCTTCAGCGCGGTGAACCCGGCCTCCACCAGCCCTGCCGCCGCGTCGGACGCCTCGGCGGGAGAGTCACCGCCGACCCAGCTGTAGACCCGGACACGGTCTCTGACCGGCCCGCCGAGCAGCCGGTGCACCGGCACGCCGTAGGCCTTGCCGGCGATGTCCCACAGCGCCTGGTCGATGCCGGCGACCGCGCTGGACAACACCGGCCCGCCCCGGTAGAAGCCGCCCTTGGTGAGCACCTGCCAGTGGTCCTCGATGCGCAGCGGGTCGGCGCCGACCAGATACTCGGACAGTTCCGTCACGGCCGCGGCCACCGTGGCCGCCCTGCCCTCGACCACCGGCTCGCCCCAGCCGGTGATGCCCTCGTCGGTGTCGACGCGCAGGAACAGCCAGCGGGGCGCCACCAGGTAGGTCGTGAGCGAGACGATACGCATGGGTCCCTTTTCGATCAGTAGCGGCAAGACGGGTTCAGTCGGAGTCCTTCATGACGCTCCAGCCGCCGTCGACGGTCAGCGCGGCGCCGGTGACGAACGACGCCTCGCCGCTGGCCAGGAACGCGATGGCGGCGGCGACCTCGTCCGGGCTGCCCAGCCGCCCGGCCGCCGTGGCGCGGGCGCTGCGTTCCCGGCCGGCCTCGTCGATGCCGTCCCACGCCCCGGTCAGGATGGGGCCGGGCACCACCGCGTTGGCGCGTACCTCGGGGCCGTACTCCACGGCGAGCTGCCTGGTCAGCGAGAGCAGCCCGCCCTTGGACGCGGCGTAGGCAGGGCGACCGGGCAGGCCGAAACCGGCGTGCACGCTGGAGACCGCCACGAGAGCGCCGCGTGCCCGCCGCAGCTCGCCGATGAACGCGCGCACGCCCAGGTAGAACCCGCCGAGGTTGACCGCGAGCTGGGCGTTCCAGTCGTCCGGCCCCACCTCGTCGGCTGGCCCCTGCCGCAGCACGTACGCGTTGCCGACGAGCACGTCCAGCCGCCCGAACCGGTCCAGGACCAGCGTGCGCAGGTCGTCCCACGCCTGCGGCGAGGCCACGTCGCAGGCGGCGTACACGGCCCCGGGGACGCTGTCCGCCACGTCCCGGCCCGCCGCGTCGTCGATGTCGGCGACGACCACCGAGGCGCCCTCCGCCGCCAGCCGGCGGACCGTGGCGGCGCCGATGCCCCGCGCGCCACCCGTGACGACGGCCGCCTGCCCCGCGAACCTGCTCATCGGACGGTGACCTCCGCCGCCGACAGGTAGGACCCGCCGCTGGCCCGGCTGCCCTCCAGCCGCACGTAGCGGGCGTCCGCCGCGTCGAACGAGGCGCTCTTCTGCCGCGCGTCGGCCGCCCACGATCCGCCGGCGACCTCCGTGAACGTCCGGCCGTCTGTGCTGAGGTAGACCTTGTAGTCCAGGATCGTGCCGTTGAGGTTGCCGTCGAAGCGCGGCTGGTAGTCCAGCGCGCTGACCTGCCTGGTCTCGCCCAGGTTGAGGGTGATCGACTGGGGCAGCGGGTGCGGCGGCTGGTACTCCGAGTGCCAGTAGGTCGCGATGTCGTCGTCCACCGCCAGTTCGGGGCCGAAGCCTGCGTGGAAGCTGGTCGCGTACACCTTCGGCTCGACGCAGTCCTCGGTGACGGTGACCGGGATCTCCCGCTTCTCGCTGCCGATCGTCACGGTGACGGTGTGCTCGCCCGGCTCGGTGTCCCTGGGCGCGGTGACGGTCACGATCACGTTCTTCGCCTGGCCGGCGGGCACATCGAGGGCGGCCTCGGCGGGGGTGACGGTGAGCGGCTCGGACGCGCTCACGCGGACCGGCCGCGACAGCGGCGCCGCGGTGTTGTTGACGACCCTGGCCATCGCGTCGGCGGTGCGCACAGCGAGCTCGCAGTGATCCAGCGCGAGCTTCGCCGGGACCACCGACTGCTGCTCGTCGCGGGCGGCCCCGATGAGCGCCCACCCGAACGGCTCGTCGGCGTAGTACGCGGCGCGGCAGTCCCGGTCCGCCGTGTGCGAGCGCCCGGCGTCGAAGGCCGCCTTGCAGTCCGAGACGTCCGGCATGTCGGTGTCGATCGCGGCTTTCAGCACATCCCCCCTGGCGAAGACGTACCCGCTGTGCCGGCGCGCCTGCGCGTCGCCGCGCTCGAAGTACGCGTCGGTGTAGGCGCGCGGCCCCGTCAGGTCCGCCCAGAACGCCTGCGGCTCGCAGCCGATGGCCTGGTCCTCCGCGGGTACGGCGCAGCGCCCGGCGCGGAAGTCGCCGCCGAGCACGGTGACGCCGTCCTCGTGGGCGAACCGATCGGCGAGCCAGGCGGCGGCCGGCGCGGGATCGCCACCGGGGTGCGCGGCGACCAGCGGCACGCGCAGCGTGCCGTCCCGCCGCGCGGCCACCACGTAGGCCTGGTCCTCGTCCTGCACCCGTTCGAAGCCGCCGCGCGCGGCGGCGGTCATCGTGCCGGTGTTCAGGATGATCGCGTTCTCCCTGACCGCGCCGTCGGGCAGGAAGGCGGAGCGTTCACCCGCCACCTCGGCCCGGTAGCGCTGCCCGGTGGCCCGGCTCAGCGCGTTCGCCAGGTGGCGGGCGCCGGGGCCGAGGATCTCGGTGAGCAGCAGGGCGTCCGGCGCCGCGGGGGCCTTCTCGGCCAGCAGCCTGGCGAAGTTGTCCAGGTCTCTGGTGTCGCGGGCGTCCGCCTGGCGTACCGAGTCCTGCAGGTTGGCCTGCACCACCAGGACCTGGCCCGCCGGCGTGACGGGCAGCCGCCGCACCGCGGCCCCGGCGGCGGACGGCCCAGGGGAGGCGGACCCGGCGGAGGCGGGCATCGTGAACAGGCCCGAGCAGAGCGCCACCGCGGCGGCGGCGTGGAACGTCCTTCTCATGATCAGCCTCACATGTCCTGCAGGGCCGGGTGGCCGGATTCGACGACGAACGATCTGCGCACCGACGCGGCGCCACCGGCCGTGGTGACCTTGTCCACCACCACGTAGTCGGTGGTCAGCGTGTCGGCGTCGGCCCGGCAGCGCACGTATCCGCGCTGGTTGTTGAAGAACTTCAGGTGGGGGTTGGAGGCCAGCCACTCCTGGCCTCCCGGCGTGTCGTCGGATCCGTCGCCGCCGGAGGTGATCGAGGTGCCGACGAACTCCACGCCCACGCTAGGCGAGCCGGGGTCGGCGTAGTCGGCCTTGAGCTCCGCGGCGCAGTTGACGTGGGCGTCGCCGGTGAGCACCACCGGGTTGGACACGCGGCGCTCGCCGATGCCGGTCCACAGCCGGTCGCGCGCGGCCGCGTAGCCGTCCCAGGTGTCGGGGTTGAGCTGCTGCAGCCCGGGGTCGGTGAGCCGGTCGAGCTGGAACATCATGACCTGGTTGGCCAGCAGGTTCCAGGTGCTCGACGAGTCGGCGAGCCCTTTGAGCAGCCAGCGCTCCTGCTCCTCCCCCAGCATGGTGCGGGAGGGGTCGAGCCGCGCCCCGATGTCGATGGGGCTGCGGAACTGCCGCGCGTCCAGCACGAAGAAGCTCGCCAGCCGCCCGTAGCCGATCCGGTGGTGCATCGCCATGTCGGGCCCGACCGGCAGCGCGGAGGGACGCATCGGGTTGTTCTCGTAGAAGGCGCGGAACGCGGCGGCGCGGCGGCGCAGGAAGTTCTCCGGGGTCGCGCCGGTGGGCGACCGGTCGGCGCCCCAGTTGTCCTCCACGTCGTGGTCGTCGAGGGTGAAGAACCAGGGGGCGGCGGCGCGGGCGGCCTGCAGGTCGGGGTCGGTGGCGACGAGCGAGTGCCGCAGCCGGTACTGCGAGAGGGTCTGGACGAGCGTGCCGTGCGCGGGCGACAGCGGCGTGCCGCGCCTGCCTCCGGTGGCGCCGATCCCGTTCTCGTAGATGTAGTCGCCGAGGTGCCCGACGAGGTCGAGGTCCTGGGCCGCCATGTCGCGGTAGGCGGTGTAGAAGCCTGCGTCCCAGGCCTGGCAGGAGGCGAAGGCGAAGCTGACCGGCGCGGACGAGCGCGGGTCGGGCGCGGTCTTGGTACGGCCGACCGGGCTGTCGTCGGCGCCGGCGGTGAACCGGTACCAGTACGCCCGGCCGGGACGCAGGCCGTGCACCTCCACGTGCACGGCGTGCGCCAACTCCGGGCGCGCGGTGGCCACTCCTCTGCGGACGACCTTGCGCATCCCGTCGTCCTCGGCGACCTCCCAGCGCACCGGCACCTGGGTGCGCGGCATGCCGCCGAGCCCGTCGTCGGCGAGCGGCTGCGGAGCGAGCCTGGTCCACAGGACCACGCCGTCGGGCCGGGGATCTCCTGAGGCGACGCCGAGCGTGAACGGCGTGCCGGGCAGGGCGGGTGAGGAGTCGGTCCAGCCGCCGGGCACCTGGGCCACGGCGGCCAGCCCGGCCAGCCCTGCGGCGTAGGCGAGCATGCGCCGCCTGGAGGTCATGTGGGGGGTGGTCATAATGCGGCTTCGTCCTTTCCGGCCTGCGCGAGCAGGTCCCGCATGGCGGATTCTGCGGCGTCTGGATCGGCGCGGCGGACCGCGTCCAGGACCGCCCGGTGCGTGGCGGCGAACCCTGGGCGCTCGCCGCCGGCGTGCACCAGCCGGTCCCGCGCGTACAGCGCGGCGGCGATCACGATCTGGAGGCAGTCGAGCACCTCGTTGCGCGCGGCGGCGAGCAGCGTGCGGTGGAAGGCGATGTCCGCCTCGGTGTGAGCGACGGGGTCGGAGACAGTGTCGGCCATGCGGGCCAGCGCCGCCTCGAGGACGTCCAGGTCCTCGTCGGTGCGGCGCTGCGCGGCCAGCCGGGCGCCGGCCGGCTCCACCACGGCCCGGACCTCGGCGAGGTCGCGGAGCATCCGCTCGTCGCCGCGCTGGGTGAACCGCCACCGCAGGACGTCCGGATCGAGCATCGACCACTCGGCGCGGGGCCGGACGTACGTGCCGCGTTTCGGCCGCGCGTCCACGAGGCCCTTGGCCGCGAGGGTCTTCAGCGCCTCCCGCATCACCGTCTGGCTGACGCCGTAGTGCCTGGCCAGGGCGGTCGGGTCGAGCGTCCCCCCGGCGTCGGGATCGCCTCCGAGAATGCGCCGGCCGAGATCCTCGACGACCTCACCGTGCATGCCGCGCCGTGGATAGCTCAAGGCCGCACATCCCTTCCGATCCCCTTATGAAGATGATAAAAGCATATTTTATGGTTATTTGGCCACGACGCTTAGGATCCCCCCTCCTCAGCCTGGCCGCGGTGGCGATGCTGCTCGTGAGCGCCTGCGGGGGCGGCGCCGCTCAAGCCGGACGGGATCCCGTCCGGCTCACCTTCTGGGCGTGGGTTCCGGGGATGGACAAGGCCGTCGATCTGTTCAACCGCACCCACGACGACGTCCAGGTCACGCTGGACAACATCCCGCCGGGCCCGAAGGGCGGGTACGCGAAGATGCACGCCGCCGTGCTGGCCGGCGACGCCCCGTGCCTGGCCCAGATGGAGTTCCAGGAGTTGCCGTCGTTCCTGCTCAACGTCGAGTTGATGGACCTCGGCCCCTATCTCACCGACGCCGACCGAGCCGACTTCCAGCGCAACACCTGGGACCTCGTGACGTACGAGGGCGGCACCTACGCCGTGCCCCAGGCGACCGGCCCGATGGCTCTCTACTACCGGGCCGACCTGTTCGACAAGTGGGGCATCGAGGTGCCGAAGACCTGGGCGGAGTACCGCGAGGCGGCCGTCCGGGTCCGCGAGGCCGACCCGGACGCATACGTCACGAACTTCCCCGCCAACGACACCTCGCCCTTCATCAGCCTCGCCTGGCAGGCCGGCACGCCGTGGTTCGACACCCGCGGCGGCGTCTGGAACGCCAGGATGACCAGCCAGGAAACGCTGAAGGTGGCCGACTACTGGCAGGGCATGGTCAAGGACGGGCTGGTCAAGGTCAGCCCGCACTTCGCGCCAGGCTGGTACAAGGACCTCGCGTCCGGCCACCTGGTGGCGATCCCCCTCGCGCAGTGGGCCGAAGCCATCCTCGCGGCCAACGCGCCGGACACCGCCGGCAAGTGGCGGGCCGCGCCGCTGCCCCAGTGGGAGGCGGGCGGCAAGGCCTCCGCCAGCAACGGCGGCTCGTCCACCGCGCTGCTGCGCGGCTGCGAGCATCCCCGCGAGGCCGTCGAGTTCGCGTTGTGGATCAACCGCGACCCGCGCAGCGTCGCGATGCTGATCGAGAGCGGCTACGGCTGGCCCGCCGCGATCGACGGCATGTCCAGCCCGTCGCTGACCAAGCCCTCCGCGTTCCTCGGCGGGCAGCGTACCGACCAGCTGTTCACCGAATCCTCCAACCAGGTGCCGGGCGGCTGGGTGTGGTGGCCCGGCTACGAGGAGACCAGGCAGCGGCTCAACGACAGCTTCCCGCGGGCCGTCGCCGGCGAGGGCACCTTCGCGAGCGCGCTGCGGGCGGCGCAGACGCAGGTGGTCGAGCAACTGAGGGAGAAAGGGCTGAGGGCCCAATGAGGAAACGCACCGCCGCGGTGTTCCTGGCGCCGTTCGTGCTGCTGTTCGCCGGGTTCTTCGTCGCACCCATCCTGTACGCGCTGGCGCAGAGCTTCACCGTCATCGAGCGCTCCGGCCTGCTCGGGCTGCGCGGCCAGAGCACGCGCTTCGCCGGCCTGGCCAACTACGGCAAGGCGCTGTCCGACCCGGGATTCGTGGAGAGCCTCGGCCGCATCCTGCTCTACGCGGCGATCATGGTGCCGCTGATGGTGGTCGGCTCCACGGTGCTGGCGCTGATCCTGGAGGCCGGCATGGCGCGCTGGCCGCGCTTCTTCCGCACCAGCTTCTTCCTGCCGTACGGCATCCCCGGCGTGATCGCCTCGATCATGTGGGGCTTCCTGTACGCGCCCGGCACGTCGCCGTTCACCCCGGTGCTCAGCGCGTTCGGCATCGAGGTCGACCTGCTCGGACCGGGCACGGTGTTCTGGTCCGTCATGAACATCGTGGTGTGGTTGTTCGTCGGCTACAACATGCTGGTGGTGGTGGCCCAGCTGCAGTCGATCCCGCGCACGCTGTACGAGGCGGCCAGGATCGACGGCGCGGGACGGTGGGGCATCGCCTGGCGCATCCAGATCCCGCTGCTGCGTCCCGCGCTCGTGCTGATCACCGTGTTCACCATCATCGGCTCGCTGCAGCTGTTCAACGAGCCGCTGGTCCTGCTCCCGGTGTCCGGCGGCCTGTCCACCACCTACACGCCCACGCTGACCGCGTACCACGACGCGTTCAACGGCAACGACATGGCCCTGGCCGCCGCGGAATCGATCATCCTGGCGCTGGTGACCGCCGTGCTGTCCTTCGGGTTCCTGCGCTTCGTGGGCAGGGGACGCCGATGAGAACGATCAGCCTGCGCTGGCTCACCACCGTCCTGCTGCTGGTGCTGGCGGCGTACTTCCTGCTGCCGCTGTACTGGCTGATCGTGGCGGCCACCAAGAACACCGGCGACCTGATCAACTCCTCCCCGCTGTGGTTCGCCAACCCGCAGCTGTGGACCAACCTCGGCGACCTGTTCTCCTTCAGCGACGGGATCTACCTGCGGTGGATACTCAACTCGCTGATCTACTCCGGGCTGGGCGCGGCCGGCGCCACGCTCGTCGCCGCGTGCGCCGGCTACGCGATGGCCAAGTGCGAGTTCCGCGGCAGGGAGGCGCTGTTCAACGTCATCCTCGCCGGGGTGCTGCTGCCCACCACCGCCATCGGCCTGCCGCTGTTCCTGCTGATGTCGGACGCCGGCCTGGCCAACACCTACTGGGCGGTCCTGCTGCCCAGCCTGGTCAGCCCGTTCGGGGTCTACCTGTCGCGGGTGTACGCGGCCACGGTGCCGGACGACGTGCTGGACGCCGCCAGGGCGGACGGCGCCGGCGAATGGCGGATCTTCCTCACCATCGCCCTGAAGATCATGTCTCCGGCGCTGGTGACGATCTTCCTGTTCCAGTTCATCGGGATCTGGAACAACTACTTCCTGCCGCTGGTGATGCTGTCGGACAGCAGCCTCTACCCGCTCACCCTCGGCCTGACCAGCTGGCAGGGCTTCGCCGACCGGGAGCCGATCCTCCAGACGCTGGTGGTGGTCGGCTCGTTCGTGTCGGTCATTCCGCTGATCGTGTTGTCGGGGGCCCTCCAGCGGTTCTGGCGGGCCGGCCTGACCGAAGGGAGCGTACGCGAGTGATCCGCTTCGGCGGGGACTACAACCCCGAGCAGTGGCCGCGCCCGGTCTGGGCGGAGGACGCCAAGCTGATGCGCGACGCCGGCGTCAATTTCGTGACGCTCGGCATCTTCGCCTGGGCCCAGGTGGAGCCCGTCCCTGGCGACTACCGGTTCGCGTGGCTCGACGAGGTCATGGACCTGCTGCACGACCACGGCGTGGCGGTGTGCCTGGCCACGATGACGGCCTCGCCGCCGCCGTGGCTGGGGCACCGCCACCCCGAGTCGCTGCCGGTCGACGCCGGCGGCGTGCGCCTGAGCTACGGGTCGCGCTGCCACATCTGCCCGTCGTCCACCGCCTACAGGGAGGCGGCGCGGTCCCTGGTGACCGAGCTCGCCCGGAGGTACGCGGGCCACCCGGCGCTGGCCGCCTGGCACATCGGCAACGAGTACGGCTGCCAGGTGCCCCGGTGCTACTGCGACCTGTGCGCCGAAGCCTTCCGCGACTGGCTGCGCCGCCGGTACGACACCCTCGACCAGCTCAACGAGGCGTGGACCACGACCTTCTGGAGCCAGCGCTACTCCGCGTGGGAGGAGATCCTCCCGCCCCGCCGCACCACCGGCATCCCCAACCCGGCGCACACGCTGGACTTCACCGCGTTCTGCTCCGACGCGCTGCTGGACTGCTATCGGCTCGAAGCGGACGTGGTACGCCAGGCCACGCCGGACGTCCCGGTAACCACCAACCTGTGCAACGTCGCCCCCACCACCGACTACCCGGCCTGGGCGGCGGAGATGGACGTGGTCAGCGGCGACTGCTATCCCGACCAGCGCGAGCCCGAGCCGCAGCTGCAGAGCGCGCTGTTCTTCGACGTGTGGCGCGGGCTCGGTGACGGCCGGCCGTGGTGGCTGCTGGAGCAGGCCACCTCCGCGGTCAACTGGATGGGCACCAACCCGGCCAAGAAGCCCGGCGGCATGCGGCTGGACAGCCTGCAGGCGGTGGCCCGCGGCGCGGACGCCGTGCTGTTCTTCCAGTGGCGCGCCTCACGCGGCGGCGCGGAGAAGTTCCACTCCGCCATGGTCCCGCACGCGGGCCCCGGCCATCCGCTGCACCAGGCGGTCCGCGACCTCGGCGGCGACCTGCGGTCGCTGGGCGCGGTCGAGGGATCGCGGGTGCGGGCCGAGACGGCGCTCGTGCTGGACTGGCGCAACTGGTGGGCGGTCGAGCAGGAGTCGCACCCGAGTGACCGGATCCGCATGATGGACCGGCTGCGCGACCACTACGAACCACTGTGGCGGCTCGGCGTCACCACCGACGTGGTGCGCCCCACCTCCGACCTGAGCGGCTACCGGCTGGTGGTGGTGCCCAACCTCTACCTGCTCTCGGCGGAGGCGGCGGCGAACCTGGCCGCGTACGTCGAGGGGGGCGGCCACCTGGTGGTGTCGTTCTTCTCCGGCATCGTCGACGAGAACGACCGGGTGTGGCTGGGCGGATATCCGGGGCCGCTGCGCGATCTGCTCGGCCTGTCGATCACCGAGTTCGACCCGCTGCACACCGGGGCGAGCGTCCCGATCGTCGTGGACGGCTCGGAGTCGCCGGCCACGCTGTGGTCCGAGCGCATCGAGTTGGAGGGCGCCGAGGCGGTGGCCTCGTTCGGCGACGGATCCAACGCGGGTGGCCCGGCCGTCACCCGGCACGTCTACGGCTCGGGCGTCGCCTGGTATCTCGGCACCCGGCCGGACCCGGCGGTGATGCGGGAGCTGACCCGCCGCGTCGCCGCCGAGGCCGGCGTGACGCTGCCCGGCCTGCCGGAGGGCGTGGAGGCGGTCACCCGGGCCGGCGCGGATGGTGTGAGCCATCTGTTCCTGCTCAACCACGCCTTCGAGGAACGCCGCGTGCCGGTCCCCGGCGGCGGGAGCGTGCTGCTCGACGGCGAGCGGTCCGGCGATGTGCTCGTCCTGCCGCCTCGGGGGGTGGCCGTGCTGGCGGCCGGATGAAAGTTTCAGCGGCGGTTGACGGGGGGAAAGCGCTTTCCTACTGTGGCATCCGTTTCTGCTTTGCCCGGGCAAGGGACGCCGTACCCAACCCATTGGAGCAGCATGATGCGCCTCACCTCCGTCATCGCCTGCGCCGGCCTCTTAGCCGGCACGCTCGCCGTCGCGCAACCCGCACACGCAGCACCCACCCGCTACGAGGCCGAGACCTCCCCCGCCGTCTGCAACGGCAGCATCGACAACAACCACTCCGGATATTCGGGCAGCGGGTTCTGCAACGGCGACAACGACACCGGCGGCTACGCCCAGTTCACCGTCAACGCCGCCACGGCCGGCACCACCACCCTCGCCATCCGCCACGCCAACGGCACCACCAGCGGCCGCCCCGCCGGCCTGATCGTCAACGGCGCCACCACCCAGACCGTCCCGTTCGCGGCCACCGGCGCCTGGACCACCTGGACCACCACGACACTGACCGTGCCGCTGAACGCGGGAAGCAACACCATCCGGCTCAGCCCCACCACCTCGAACGGCCTGCCCAACATCGACTACATCGACGTGGAGGCGGGCGGCACGACCGAGCCGCCCGCCGACACGTTGTACGTGGCGCCGGGCGGCAGCGACAGCGCGGCCGGGACGGAGTCGGACCCGACCACCCTCACCTCCGCGATCTCCCGCGTCGCCCCCGGCGGGACGATCTACATGCGCGGCGGCACCTACCGCTTCTCGCAGACGGTCACCATCCCGCAGGGCAACGACGGCACCTCCGGCGACCGCACCGAACTGTTCGCCCATCCAGGCGAGACGCCGGTGCTGAACTTCTCGGCCCAGAGCGAGGACTCGGCCAACCGCGGGCTGGCCGTGGGCGGGTCGTACTGGCACATCCGCGGCATCGTCGTCGAGCGCGCCGGTGACAACGGCATCCTGCTCGCCGGCAACAACAACATCATCGAGCGCACGGTGACGCGCTTCAACCGCGACTCGGGCCTGCAGCTCTCGCGCCTGGTCGCCGGGGCGCCCGCGGACCAGTGGCCCTCCGGCAACCTCGTCGTGAGCACGGTGTCGCACGACAACGCCGACTCCGACGGCGAGGACGCCGACGGCTTCGCCCCGAAGCTCACCGTCGGGCCCGGCAACGTCTTCCGCTACACGGTGTCCCACAACAACATCGACGACGGCTACGACCTGTTCACCAAGGACGACACCGGACCCATCGGCGCGGTGACCATCGAGGACTCCCTCGCCTACGACAACGGCACCCTGAGCGACGGCAGCCAGGCCGGCGCCGGTGACCGCAACGGCTACAAGCTCGGCGGCGAGGACATCGGGGTCGACCACGTCATCCGGCGCAACATCGCCTACGAGAACGGCAAGCACGGGTTCACCTACAACCGCAACCTCGGCACGATGACGGTGTCGGGCAACGTCAGCATCGGCAACGAGGAACGCAACTTCAACTTCGACGGCGGCTCCTCGGTCTTCCGCGACAACACCTCGTGCGACAGCGGGTCGAACGACCGGATCATCGGTGACGCCGACGGCTCGAACCAGTTCTGGTCCGGCTCGAACGGGTCGCGCTGCTCGTCCTACAGCGGCTCGCTGAGCTGGTCGTTCGCCTCGGACGGCCGCCTCGTCGTGACCTTCGGCGGCAGGCAGGTGACGCCGTAACAGGCATCCCCGTGGCCGGCACGGCGGTGCCCTACCGGCCACGGGGGTCACTGGAGTGTGCTCCAGTCGCGCAGAGCCCTGGGGCCGTCGACCACCGTGTCGGCGTAGGTTTCGTCGGCGACGCGAATCTTCATGTACTGGGTGCCGGCGAACACCCAGTAGTCGTTCCGCTCTCCCGGCACGGGCATCGCCGCGTCGATCCCGTGCTTAAATGCGGGGTGCCGGTAGAACGTGCCGGCCCACCCGTCGAAGCCCGACGGCCCGAAGGCGACCTCGCCGCCGGGGCCCTCACCGGCCAGCCTGGTCCTGACGTACCGGTCACCCGCGAACACCCAGTACTGCTTCTGATCGTCCGGCGTGCGCATCACCGCGTCGATGCCGCCGCCGGCGAGCTCGCCGAAGGCGTCCGCCCAGTCGCGCAGCGGCCGCGGGCCCGTCACCAGCGTGTCGGCGTATCCTTTCTCGGCGCCGGCGATCCGCATGCGGAGGTACTGGCTGCCGGAGAAGACCCAGTACTCGTCCCGGGACCCGGGGACCCGGAGCGTCGCGTCGATCCGGTCACGGAAACCCGGCAGGCTCTGGAACGTACCTTTCCACGCGTCGAGGTCCGAGGGCTCGGACAGGCGCTCGCCCACCGGGTAGCCCGAGGCCGACATGCGGGCCCGGAGGTAGCGGTCACCCGAGAACATCCAGTAATAGCCGGGGGCCTCGAGGTCGGGATCGTCCGGCACCGGCAGCACGGCGTCAGTGCGGGTCGGGTTCGTGGCCTTCGCCGCCGCGTCGGTGCCTGCCGGGTGCGCGGAGGTCCCGGCCGCGTCGGAGTCGGCGCCGGCTCCCGAGCGGCTCATCAGCGCGCCCGCTCCGACGGCCGCGGCGGCCAGGCCGGCTGCGGAAACCGCCGCCACGCCCAGCAGGCGGCGGCGCGGAACGGCGCCGACCAGCGAGAAGCGCTGCGTGTCCGGCGCCGTCGCGGCCAAGGGCCGCAGCATCTCGCTCGCCTGCTCGACGGAGGGACGATCGGCCGGGTTCTTCCGCAGCAACGCTTCGATGGAGGGACGCAACGGTCCCGCGCTGGCCGGGATGTCAGGTTCGTCGCGGATGACGGCGTTCAGCACGCCGACGGGCTCCGGACGGGCGAACGGGGAACGGCCGGACAGCAGCACGCACAGGGTGACGCCGAGCGAGAACAGATCGCTGGGCGGCCCCACAGGCAGGCCGCTCAACCGTTCGGGGGCGATGTACTCGAACGACCCCACCACGGCGCCGCTCGCGGTGAGCGACTCGCTCCCGGCCAGCGCCGCGATGCCGAAGTCGCAGAGGATCGCCCTGCCGTCGCGGCGCAGCAGGATGTTGCCCGGCTTGATGTCCCTGTGCAGCGCGCCGGCGGCGTGCACGGCCTCCAGAGCCGACAGCAGCTGCAGGCCGATCCCGGCGACGGCGGCGGGATCCATCGGCCCGTTGTCGGCGACGTGCTGCTTCAGCGAGGGCCCGTCCACGAACTCCATCACCAGCCACAACCGCTCGTCGTGGAAGACCAGGTCGTGGATGTTGACGACGTTGGGGTGGGAGATACGGGCGATGGCGTGCGCCTCCCTGCGCGCGCGGGCGGAGTGCTCCGCGCCCTTGTCGCCGGTTGCCCGCACATGCGTCTCCTTCACGGCGACCGTGCGGTTCAGGAGCTGGTCGGTCGCGCGCCACACGGTGCCCATGCCTCCGCTGCCGATGCGATCCAGCAGCACGTACCGGTCGGACAGCGCTAACGGCGTACGGTTATCAGCCACATGACCAACCTACTGATCGTCCGTGTTTCCGGTGCGGTGATCAGAGATCCGTATCAGCGCGAGCCGGCCGACCGGCTCGATCCAGCACCTGACGAGCGTGGCCGAGCTCCATCCCTATGACGAGCGCCCCGGGCCAGAGCACTCAACCATGGCAGCGGACGGCTCACGGGGACATCCATGGTGTTTGGCAGAATCGATGGGGTGTGCGTCCTTCAGTGCCTCTTCGTTACCGGCGGCACCACGTACCGTGATATTGATGGGCGGTCGAGCTGAGCGCGCGACCCAAGGGGCGGGGTGTCTGACCTCGGTGGGCCCAGAGTGGAACGGCGTCGTATTCCTAACGTCAGCTCGAAGATCGCCGGAAAGAGTCCGGATTTCGCGGAGGGCTTCCATCAAGATGCGTGAGTCTGTCGTCGCCGTCTCCGCAGGAGTCGGACTGGCGCTTCTCCTGGTCGGCGGCCTCGTGATGTCCATAGTGAAGTACACCCGCGCCCCGAACGTCGAGGAGCGCCCGCTCGCCATACCCACGACCGCGGATCTTTACCCGGCGGCCAGGCCGTTCACCAAACCGGAGAAGTGCGGCCTGGACGACGCCACCCTCGCGAAGCTGGTCCCCGGCGCCACCGGCGATCTGGATGAGACCGGCTGCCTGTTCATGATTCCCCTCCGCACCTCCGACGAATTGGGGGTGGACGGCTCGCTTCGGGTGGTTTTCACGGCCGGCTCCCTTGCCGATGCCATGGACCACTACGACCTGGTGACCGATCAGGGGCGCCACAGCAGGCATGCCGTGGAGGGCACCTGGCAGCCGGTCATCGGGCTCGGCCACGAGGCGATGATCCGCTACGAAACAGACAGGACTTCCGGCGAGGCCTCGCTGCACTTCAGGTCAGGTGCGGTGTCCACGAAGGTGGAATACCAGATGACCCGCCTCAAGGGTGATGTCGAGGAACCGCTCGGGGAGAAGCCCACCATGAACGGCGCTCTGGAGGCCGCCTCCGAGGTGGCCGCAGCCATCGGCGCCAAGGTGGACGATCCGGCGGTGGGCGCCCGGTCGGGTCGGCCCGAACCCGCCCTCACGGCGCCGGACCCGTGCAAGCTGGTCGGAGAGGCGGCGCTGCGGGCTGCCGGCGTCGACCCCGCCTCCCGCAGCGTCATGGGCGGACGCATGCGTGGTGTCACAGAGGGTTGTAGCTGGCACTCCGTCTCAGCCGACCGGTACAGCTCCGCGGGAGTGTCCATTACGTCGTATCCCAACGGCCGCCATCGCGACGGAGCGGCGGAGGCGGACGGGCAATTCATCCACTACTACCACGAATGGCGGAACGCCAGTGCCGCCTTCTACGCCCTGCGAGGTCCCGGCCGGAAGGCCATGGCCGACTATCGGATCGACACCAATGCGCCGCACCTGGGGAAGCTCGGGGCGGCCAGGGTGGTGTTCACGGTCCGCAACCTCATGGTCTCGGTGCACTACTCCGGCAACGCCGACGGCAAACCGCTCTCCGAGGCCGCCACGCTGAAACCAGCGCACGCCATCGCCGAGGCCGTAGCCGGCAAGTTGCCGGCACGAGTGCCGGGCTGATCGGGCCAGAGCGGAGTCCAGCCGGACCGGCGGCACGCACGTGACCGTTGACCTCATCCACCCCGCCTCCGGAGGCTCCCCCGCCTGCGCGGTTGAGGGCGCGCACGAGCCCGATCCGACCTCGGACAGGGTCGGCTCGCACAATCGTCACGGACCGGCTCACGCGAGATGCTGCACCTGGGTGAGCGGGAGCCGACTTGCCGGCGGCAGCCCCACCGGCCCTCCGTCCACCAGGACAGGGCCGCCGTCGCGCGGCACGCGGACCTGCGGGACACGTGTGTTGAGGACCATGTCCTGGCGGGCCAGCCCTCGCGAGTCGCGAATCGGCAGGTAGCTCGCCCCGGCCGGCAGCGCACGCCGCGCGGCCGCGTCCTCCAGGGCCTCGCGGGCGACGAAGACGTGGGCCAGGCGCCGCGGCGCGTCGCCCATGGAGCCGAAGAACCGCCGGTACGCCCGCGGCTGACCCGCCCGCGTGGACGCCGCGCCGGACGCGCTCACGCCCCAGGCCACGAACCCCGACTTCACGACCAGCTCGGGCTTGGCACCGAACCAGGCCGGATGCCACAGAACGAGGTCGGCGACCTTGCCCGGAGCTATGCCGCCGATCTGGTCTGCCATCCCGTGCGCGATCGCGGGATTGATGGTGATCTTGGCGAGATAGCGCAGGACCCGCTCGTTGTCGTGGCGGTCGTGACGCTCCGACACCGCCTTGGCGTGCGCCGCGAGCTGCCACGTGCGGCGGGCCGTCTCCCCGACGCGTCCCATCCCCATCGAGTCGGAGTTGACGATGCTGACCGCGCCGGCGTCGTGCAGCGCGTTCTCCGCCGCGATAGCGCTCGCCCGCACGCGGCTCCTCGTCACGTCGGCGTCTCCGGGCAGCAGCGCGTTCTGCCGGTGCACGGTCATCGTCATCGGGAACAGCTCCGCCACGGTGTTGACCGTGTACGGCAGCGTGGGCGTGGTCGAGGACGCCAGCACGTGCGGGTGGGAAAGGATCTCCAGCAGGTCGGGATGCCCGCCGCCGCCCTCGACGTGGTAGGCGTGCACCGTACGGCCCCGCGTCGCCTCGATCGTGTCGGACAGCAGGCCCGACTCGTTGAGCGAGTCGGTGTGCAGCGCCACCGGCAGGTCGGCGGCGTCGGCCACCGCGAGGCAGGTGTCCACGACGGCAGGCTGCGCGCCGAAATCCTCGTGCACCTTGAACCCACCCGCCCCGGCGAGGACGGCCGCCTCCAGCGGCGCGGGCCGCACCGACGAGCCGCGGGCCAGGAACGCCACGTTCACCGGCACCTCCCGCCAGGCCTCGATCATCAGGTCGAGGTTGCGCTTGGGGTTGACGCCGACGTCCCACACCCCGCCGAGGCCCATGCCGACCACGGTGGTCACCCCGGCGGAGAGCGCCACGTCGAGGAGCGCCGGGCTCGACAGGTGGACGTGGGAGTCGACCACGCCGGGGGTGACGATCATTCCCTCGGCGGGGATCATCGCCGTGTGCGGGCCGACCACGAGCTCGACGCCGTTCACTGCGTCGGGCGACCCGGCCCGGCCCAGCCCGGCGATCCTGCCGTCCTTGACGCCGATGTTGGTCTTGACCACGCCGAGCAGCGGGTCGAGGACGAGGGCGTTGGTGACGACGAGGTCCAGCTCCGAGCTGCGGGGGCCGCTGGTGAGCAGCAGTCCTTCCCGCACGGTCTTGCCGCAGCCGCCGAGCAGCTCGTCGCCGGCCTCGGTGTCGTCACGCTCGACCTCGACCACCAGCCCGGTGTCGGCCAGGCGCACCCGGTCGCCGGTGGCCGGGCCGTATACGGCCGCGTACGTCGCCCTGTCGAAGCTCATCCTTCGCCTCCAAGCGTGAGCCGGGGCGCGGTGGCCGTTCCTCCCAGCATGACCAGCCGCACGGTGATCGTCACCCCTGGCGGGAAACACAGGCTGCTGCCCGCCGGCACGTCCAGCCGGTGACCGCGCGCCGCCTCCCTGTCGAACGTCAGCGCCGCGTTGACCTGCCAGAACGGATAGTGCGACGAGACGTGCACGTCGACGTCCGCGGTGTTGGTCACCTCGATCTCCATCCGGGCGCGGCCCGGCGCCGGTGCCGTCTGCTCCGCCGCCGGGAGGACGGCGCCCGGGTCCGCCGGATCCGGTTCCCGGCCCAGCGGGTCGTCGACGGCCACGAGCGCCGTCCCCGCCGGGAACAGCGCGTCCACCTCGACCCGGCGGACCAGCGCCGCGACACCGGGCCTGGCCTCCTCCGCGCGCACCGCGCCGCGGCCGGCCGCGATCACCGCCTCCATCGGCAGCCCGTCCCAGGCGGCCTCGAACACGGCGTCGGCGACCAGCGCCACGGTCTCGGGCGCGGACAGCTGAGCGCCCCTGTCGCGGCGGCGGCGGGCCAGCTCCGCCACGGTGAAGACGGTCAGGCGGTCGTGCTCCGCCGGAGTCAGATGCATTAGTCCCTCTACCAGTCGCGGACGAGTTCCATGGTCGAGCAGTGAATGCCACCGCCGTTCTTCAGGATCTCGTCGTAGGGCACCGGTACGATCTCCACGCCCTCGGCGACCAGCCGGTCGGCGGTGCGCACACAGTGCGCGGGAAACAGCAGCCGCCGCGGCCGGACCGTGAGCGAGTTGCAGGCGTACTGCTCCTCCGGGTGGGGCGAGACGACCTTGATGCCGAGGCTGTCCAGCCGGGCCAGGAACTCGTACGGTAGGCGGTGGGTGTTGGCCAGCGCCAGGTCCTCGCCGACCATGTGAAACTGCCCGTCCACGTGGATCGTATAGCCCGGCAGCGGCACGGTCACCAGCTCGATGCCGAGTGGTTCGAGGATCCCGGCGAGCTGCCGCGCGCCCTCAGGGTTACACCGGATCGACAGGCCGAACACCGCCAGGTCGCGCCGGAGCTTGACGAACGTGCCGCCCTCCGCGAGCCCCGCACCGATGATCGTGCCGAGGATCGGCATGCCGAGCCCGGCGATCGTCCTGGTCACCGACGCCTCCTCGCCGCGCCGCATCCGCGGGGCCAGGCGGGTGACGACGGCGCCGCCCGGCACGGTCAACATCGGGTCGCGGGTGAAGACGGACTTGGTGTGGTCGGGCAGCTCGGGCGCCTCGACGACCTCGACGTCCTCGGCCCGCAGCGCGGCCACCAGCGCCGCGTGCTGCTCCATCACCAGTTCCATGTTCGGCGCCTTGTCACCGCGCCAGTACCACCGCCGTCCGGGATCGACCAGCGCTCCGGCGCGCGGGTCCCACGCGTCGGCGGTGATCGCGGCCAGGCCGCTGCTCGGACGGCGCACCAGCACCGTGCGCAGGCGACTCACCTCGTCCGCGGCGCCCCAGCGGCGGCCCCAGTAGCGCTCCAGCTCGGCCGGGTCCTGGAAGGGCGGCTCCGGCTCGGGGCCGACCAGCTTGTGGTAGTAGTGCTCGGGCTGCGCGCCGTCGTCGGCGATCGTGCTCATGGTCGAGTCCTTTCCGTACGTCACAGCTCCGCGACGCGGAGCCGCTTGGCCGCCACGGCGGCGAACAAGGTGATCAGCGAGAACACGCACAACATCGCCGCGACCGGCCACAGGCTCTCCCCTGTCGCGGCCAGCAGCGCGGTCGCGCCCAGCGGCACGAACCCGCTGATGGCCCCGGACACGTTGTACGACAGGCCCACGCCGGAGTAGCGCACCTCCCGGGTGAACATCTCGCTGAGCAGCTGCCCGCACGCGGCATAGCTGACCGACACCAGCACCACGCCGAGCACCAGCCCGGCCGCGACGCCCGCCGCGCTGCCCAGGCCGACCAGCCAGAAGATCGGGAACGCGGCCACGGCGGAGGCCGCCGCCCCCCAGACGGCCACCGGTCCCGGCCCGACGCGGTCGGCGATCCGGCCGAACGCCGGGTAGAGACACAGGTTGATGAAGGATCCGAGGGTGGCCGCGTTGAGCAGCACGGTACGGTCGATGCCCACGGTGTCCGAGCCGTAGTTGACGAGGAACGTGCCGCACAGGTAATAGCCGCCGATGCCGACGAACGACACCGCGATACCGGCGATCAGGCGCCCGCCGCTGGTGCGGACCAGTTCGACGAGCGGCCGCTTGGCAGCACGCTGCTGGGTCAGCATCTCCTGGAACATCGGCGACTCGTCCACCCTGCTGCGCACCCAGAGCGCGATCACCAGCAGCGGGAAGCCCAGCAGGAAGGGAATGCGCCAGCCCCAGGACTCGAACTGCGCGTCCGGCAGGACGCTGACCAGCGCGAACACGGCCGTGGCCGTCAAGGAGCCGACCGGGGAGCCCATCTGCGGCATGACGCCGTAGATGCCGCGCTTCTCCTTTGGCGCGTGCTCGACCGCCAACGTCGCGGCGCCGCTCCACTCGCCGCCGACGGACAGGCCCTGCAGCAGGCGGAGCGTGGCGAGCAGGATCGGAGCCGCCACCCCGATCTGCGCGTACGTCGGCAGCAGGCCGATGCACCCGGTGACGACGCCGATGAGGACGACGGTGACCATCAGAATGCGGCGCCTGCCGTACCGGTCGCCGAGGTGGCCGAAGACGGCCGCGCCGAGAGGCCTGGCGACGAAGCCGACGCCGAACGTGGCGAAGGAGGCCATCGTGCCCGCGAGCGGGCTCAGCTCGGGGAAGAACTGGCTGTTGAAGATCAGCGCCGCCGCCGTGCCGTAGACGTAGTAGTCGTACCATTCCAGCGCGGTGCCCGCGAAGGCGCCCAGTGCGACTGTTCGGGGGTTGGTTTCCGGCTTCGGGGGGTGAGCCGTGGGTTGCATAATGACACCCTGTCGTGCCTCTGATCTGCGGTTCAATCGCAAATCGGCACCCAGGTGCCGCCGTTAGACTGTGCATTCGCACAGCGGGAGGGGGCGCGGATGACGTCCGAAGTGGTCGACCGGCTCTCGCGCGAGCTGGTGCGCGACGTCGCCCCGCTCGCCGACCGTTTCGTCGCCGAGATGATCGGGATCGGCGCACCCTACGCCAGGACGGTCGTTCCCGAGGAGACCCTGCTGGCCGACGCCCGCCGCAGCCTCGAACTGATCCTGCGCCTCGTCGGGCGGCTGCCGGTGCCGGAACACGTCGCGGGCGCGTCCGCCGAGATCGGCGCGGCGCGGGCTGAGGCGGGGGTGCCGCTGGACACGCTGTTGCAGGCCGTACGCCTCGACGCCCGGGTCGTCTGGGACGAGCTGCGCCTGCGGGCCGGCCCCGGCGACCTGTCAAGCCTGGTGGCCGAGGCTCCGCGCGTGTGGGAGGCGGTGGAGCACCACTCCATGGGCATCATGGCCGCCTACCAGCAACGGGTGCTGGAGATGGCGCAGGCCCGGCAGGATGAGCGGGCCCGGTGGTTCGCGCGGCTGCTGGAGTGCGACGGCCGCCATCCCGACATCCGGCGGCAGGTGTCCACCGTGCTCGGGCTCGACGAGAGCGCGTCGTACGTGGTCGTGGCGTTCCCGCCGGGCCGCCTCGCGGCCCTTCGTCCCGTACGCGAGCAGCTCGGCGTCCTCGACGTCCGCGCGCACGAACAGGAGCGTCCCGCCGGGTCGATCGTGGTGCTGCAGCTTCCCGCGCGGGCGGGCGCCGCCGCGGCCGAGGGCTGGTTCGGCGGTGTCCGGTGCGCGGTGAGCCCTGCCGTCGAAGGCCTCGCCGAGGTGCCCAGGGCCGTGCGGCTGGCCGAGCTGACCCTGTACGCGCTGCCGCCGGACGCGTCCGGGCCCGTCGCCGCCCGCGATCTGTGGCCGGCGATCGCGGCGGGGACGCTCGGCGAGTTCAGGACCGACCTCGTCCGCGACGCGCTCGGCGGGCTGGGAGGGCTTCCGGCCCGTGACGTCGCCAGGGTGCTGGAGACCGTGGAGCGCTACCTGCGCACCGGTTCGGTCTCGGCGACGGCCCGGCAGCTCTACTGCCACCGCAACACGGTGCTGAACCGGCTGCGCCAGTTCGCCGTCGCGACCGGCCGCGACGTCATGGCCTCGGCCGACGCCACTGTCGTCACCCTGGCACTCCGGGCACGCACGTACGAGTGACCGGCTCCCCCGGCACCGGCGTGCACCGCGTCGAAAGCGAGAGCGTCCGCGTGGAGGGCCGATCCAGCTCGCCGCGCTCCGGCTTGACCGCCGATCTCGGTGCACGAGATTGATCGTGACCTTCCACATCATCCGAGGAAACGTGATGAAACGAACCGTCATCGGCATCGTCGTGGTCACGGGCCTGACGCAGGTCACCGGTCCCGCGCAGGCCGCGCCCGGGGTCGATCCCGTCAAGGCAGTCGAGGCCGCGCTGCAGCCCGGCAGGACCGTCACCATCACGTCCACGGCGAAGACCGACCACGGCCGCGGTTACTCCTACACCACCAGCGCGGACGGCACGATCGGGTTCGGCCCGCAGGACGAGATCGCCGCCGATCTGTCGCAGTCCATACGCTTCAGCAAGAAGGCTTCGAAGGGCATGAAGGACGACCTTGCCCTCGCCGCGCTGCCCCTCAGGATCATCTCGTCCGGAGAAGACGACTATGTCTCGGGCGCCCTGGTGGACGCCGCACTGCCGCAGGAGAAGCGGTGGGTGCGTTACCGGGCCACGAACCTGCCGGCCAGCAACCGGCTGCTCGACGTCCTGGACAAGGCCACGCTGAGGGCCCTGGTGGCGCACCGCACCTCCTGGCGGGACGGAGTGCTGCGCGGGACGATCACTACCGGCGAGCTGGTCAAGGTGTCCCGTCCCTTCGTGTCGCGCTTCGGACTGCGGTCCAAGAGCGGGCGCGAGGGCAAGGTGTCCTACGTGCTCCGGCTCGGCCCGACCGGGCTCGTGGAGCGCCTGTCGGCCGAGGCCGTGCTCCCCATCTACGACGGCTCCATCCGCGTCGAGGCGGACACCCGTTACTCCGGGTGGGGCCGCCGGGCCACCGTGCTCCTGCCGCGGGAAGGCGATGTGATCGACGGGGAGGAGCTGGGGGACGAGCTGCCGTACCCGTTGCCCGGCTGGGTCTCCTAGCCGGCATCCGAGGGGCGCGCGGCAGGTCAGTACCGGCTCCTCGACGTCGACGAGGACCGCCAGCCGCGGCTGCGCTCCCTGGGCCTGGACGGCTCAGCCGTGCCGGCCGGCCTGGAGGAGGCCGCGGCCCGCTACCGTTCCCTCACGTCGAACCGCAACCTGCTCATCATCCTCGACAACGCCCGCCACGCCCACCAGGTGCGGCCGCTCATCCCCGCCGGCGACGCCTGCGCGGTCATCATCACCAGCCGGCAGGCCATGGTCTCGCTCGACAACGCGAGCCATCTCCGCCTGACCGGGCTCGACCACGCCGACGCCACCGCCCTGCTCGCCCGCATCGCCGGCCCGGGCCGCGTCCAGGCAGAGCCGCACGCCGCCGAGCAGATCGTACGGCTGTGCGGCGGCCTCCCCCTGGCCGTCCGCATCGCGGCGGCACGCCTGGCCGCCCGCCCTGACTGGACGCTCTCCTACCTCGCGGACCGTCTCAACGACGCGGCCCGCCGCCTCGACGCGCTGAACACGCCGACCTGGCTGTCCGCGCCTGCATCGCCGTCAGCCACCACCACCTGTGCGAAGAGCCCACCGGCCACGACGCCGCCCATCTGCTCACGTTCCTCGGCCTCCTCGACACCCCCACCTTCACCCCGGCCGCCACCGCCGCCCTGGCCGGCTGGCCGGAGCACAGGGCGGAAGCCGCGCTCGACCGCCTCCTCGACGCCCGCATCCTCGAGCCCGCGGGGCCCGGCGGCTGCCGGATGCACGACCTGGTCCGTCTCTACGCCCGCGAGCAGGCCGCCGTGGACCTCACCGCCCCCGAACGCGCCACCGCGGTCAACCGCGCCCTCGAGCACTACCTGGCCACCGCCCAGACCGCCAGCCTGCTGCTCGATCCCACCTCGGACGGGCCCATCAAGGAGTACCCGGCCGGCGGGCGCGGCACCGACCTCTCCACCCTCGAAGCAGCGATCGCATGGGCCGAGAGCGAGCGGGACAACCTCCTCGCCGCCGCCCACCAGGCCGCCGCCGACCCCGCCGCCCCCCGCACCGCGATCGGTCTCTCTCAGGCCGTCCACTGGCTCTTCTGGCGCAAGGGGTGGCTCACGGAACTCCCCGGGCTGTTGCGGAAGTCGCTGGACATCGCCCAGCAGGGTGACGACTGGGTCGGCCTGGCCATGGGACACACGAACATCGGCTCCGTCTTCCAGGAGCAAGGGCACTTCGCGGCCTCGGTCCATCACCTCAACGAAGCCCTCGCCTGCTGGGATCGTACGGACGAGCGTTTCCGCAAGGCGGGGACGTACAACGACCTCGGCATCACCTACACCATGCTCCGGAGGTTCGACGACGCACTGGCCGCCCTGGACAGCAGCCTCGCCCTGACCCAGGAGAGCGGCCGGCGCGACCACGAGGCGTCCGTCCGCAACAACCGCGTGCACGTCTTCTACCGGCAGCTGAGGTTCGAAGAAGCGATCGAGGAGGCTCGCCTGGTCCTGGATCTCTGGGCCGACCTGAAGATCCCGTCGGGGGAAGGGATAGGCCAGGACACCTTCGCCGACGCCTGCCGGGCGGCGGGCCGGCTCACCGAGGCGGTCGACCACTATCGGGAGGCCATCCGGCTCCAGCACGAGACCGGCCAGTGGCTCGGGGAGGCGGTGTCCTGTTGGTGGCTCGGGGAGGCGGTGTCCTGTTGGTGGCTCGGCCAGACGCTGTACGACCTCGGCAGGCACGACGACGCGCGTGAGTCCTGGCGGCGGTCGTTGCGCCTCTTGGAGGACGCCAACCTCCTCGCGGCGGAGGAGGTCCACCAGTTCCTCGCACAGCCCGTGCCGGACGTCCCGCTGCCCATCAGGAACCAGCTGTGAGCCGCCGCCCGCAACGTCGCGGGGTCAGGGCCCGCACAGCTCGGCGAAGCGGCGGGCGTCGACGTTGCCGCCCGAGATGACGACGCCGACCCGGCCGGGCAGCTGCTCCACGCGCCCCGCGAGCAGGGCCGCCAGGCCGCCGGCGCCGCTCGGCTCGACGACGATCTTCAGGCGTTCGAAGGCGAAGCGCATGGCCTGGCGGATCTCGTCGTCGGTGACCAGCGCGACGGCCTCGACCAGGCGCTGGTTGATCGAGAAGGTCAGCTCGCCCGGCGTGGGCACGGCCTGGCCGTCGGCGATGGTACGCGGCACGTCGATGGTGACGCGCCGGCCCGCCTCCAGGGAACGTCTGGTGTCGTCACCGGCCTCCGGCTCGACGCCGATCACGCGGATGCCCGGGTGCAGACCCTCGGCGGCGGTGGCGCAGCCGGCGATCAGCCCGCCGCCGCCCACCGGGGCGAGGAGCAGGTCCAGCCGCCCGGCGTCCTCCAGCAGCTCGAGGGCCGCCGTGCCCTGCCCGGCGATCACGTGCGGGTGGTCGTAGGGCGGGATCAGGGCCAGGCCCCGCTCGGCGGCGAGCTCCACGCTGAGCGCGGTGCGGTCACCGGAGTAGCGGTCGTAGGTGACGATCTCGGCGCCGTAACCGGCGGTCGCCTCCATCTTCGACGGCGGGGCGTCCTCGGGCATGAGGACCACCGCGGTGGTGCCGAGCTCCCTGGCGGCCAGGGCGACGGCCTGGGCGTGGTTGCCCGAGGAGTAGGCCGCGACGCCCTTGACCAGCTGCTCGCGCGGCAGGCGCGAAACGGCGTTGTAGGCGCCGCGGAACTTGAACGCGCCCACGCGCTGGAAGTTCTCGCACTTCAGGAACACCTCGGCGCCCACCAGCCGGTCCAGGGTCCGCGAACGCAGCACCGGGGTGCGGTGCGCGACGCCCTCGATCCTGGCCGCGGCGTCGCGGACGTCGTCCAGAGTGACCGGAGGAATGGACGTCATGCGGTGTCTCCCATCGAGAGGTGGCGCGTCGAGCCGGTCGCCGGCGACCTGACGTGAGGCTACCGAAGCCCTTGCCCGCGCTTCGCGCCGCCCGATCAGCTCCCGGTCTCGGCGGCCGCCTCGGCGAGGAGCCGGGCGAGCTCGGCCGGCCTGGTCATCATGGGCCAGTGGCCCGAGTCGATGTCGACGAGGTCGACGTGCTTGGCCCTGGCGAGCTCGGGCAGGTCGCCGGCGTCGAGCCACTCCTGAGCCTGGGCCGGCGTGTATTCAGGGCACACGAGGACGACCGGGACGTCCCACCGTCGTTCGTCCGTCAGCCGTACCACTCCCTTGGACACTCCCTCGGGCACGGGGATCGCGGCGGCCGAGAAGCGCAGCCGCGCCTCCTCGTCGAGGTCGGCGGAGTCCGGCCCCTCGAACGGCCCCCAGCCTGGGAAGGGCATGGCGCCGTCCTCGACCTCGAAGAAGTCGGCGTAGCGGTCGCCGTCGCCGGCCGGGAAACCGCCGACGAGGACGACCTTGGCGACCTGTTCCGGCCGCGCGTCGGCGGCCAGCCACGCCAGGGTGCAGGCGGCGGAATGCCCCACCACCATCGGCCTTCCCCGCGCCGCGTCCACGGCCGCGAGCACCGCCGCCGCCTGGTCGTCGAGCGTGGCCGAGGCGGATCCGTCGCCCTGGCCCGGGAGTGCGACCGGCACCGGGCGGTGACCGAGCGCCCTGAGCTCGGGCACGACCTCGTCCCACGCGGATCCGTCGAGCCACAGGCCGCCGATGAGCACAATGTCCATCAGAGTCTCCCGAGGGGACCGTCGCCTTGAGGCGACGGGGGAATCGGGAGCGGGAGGGCCGTCAAGCCCCGAGCATGCCCTGACTTGTCAGGTCCGCGCATCACGGATGTCCTTCCTGGTTTTGTCGGCGCCAGCCGATATCGTGGCGGTGTCGTTACCGAACGTGATGGGAGGTGGGTGTGCGCAGGTCGTTCAAATTCCTGCTGCGCCCCACCGCCCGGCAGGCGGCGGCGCTCGCGGCGTGCCTGGAAGACCACCGCACGCTGTACAACGCCGCCTTGGAGCACCGCCGCACCGCCTACGCCAAGGCGGGCGTGAGCGTC
>NZ_JBQQCC010000031.1:0-69042 GCF_052245635.1 Nonomuraea sp. KM88
GTACGGAGGGATCGCGCCGTACACCCGGTCATCTGCCGGATTCGGCCAGGCGCCCCGGGGTCCCAGCGTGCTCACCGCACCTGCACCAGAAGGACCCGCCCGAGCCGCATGGAGACCCGCTGACGATCGCAAGAGACCGGCGCCGGGGCCCGTCGACGACGCGGGCGAGGATCGTTGACGCGGCTCGACGCACGGCTACGACCTGGTGCCGATGCGTTCGATCGCCCGTGCGGCGGGGGTCGACAGCCGGATGATGAGCTACCACTTCCGAGGTGGCCGGCGGACCGGTTCCTGCGCCTCCTCGACGATCCGGCCACGGCCGAACTGCTTGCCGTACTGGCGCGCAGCCCTGCCACCCCCGTGGCGGTCGGTCTTGGTGGGGGAGTGGCACCTGCTGCCGGCCGGGCAACTGGCCGCCGGAGACGCGGCGAGGTGGTCGACCTGGTCGGCCCGGCGCTCCAGCGCTACCTGTGTCCTTGGCCAGCTCGGCGGTCGGCGACTCGTCGCCTGGTCAAATGGCGGATTCGCGCTCCGGGGCCGCGGCATAACGTGAGACGGCGTGACGAAGAAGATTACCGTAATCGGTGGCGGCCTGGCTGGCTTGACCGCGGCCATCACCTGCGCGGAGGCGGGCGCCGACGTGACTCTGCACGAGGCGCACCGCACGTTGGGCGGACGAGGCCGCGCCACGCCCGCGCCATACGTCGCCCACGAGGGCGCACACGTCTTCTACGCCGACGGCCCGCACTGGAACTGGATGGTCGAGCGTGGACTGACCGGCCCGCTCGGCCGGCCACCCGTGCGCGACGCCGCCAAGATCTCGTTCCTGGTGGACGGTCGGCTGCGCCGGCTGCCGCCCGCGGGCTTCGTCCGGATGATGTTCCTGGACCGGAGCCGGGTGGCGCCCGTCGACGTGGACTTCTTCACCTGGGCTTCCAGCCGGTACGGCGAGCGGATCGCGCGCGTCGCGGCCAACGCCATCAGCGTGGTCACCTTCGACGCCGACACCGGACGGCTGTCGGCGGCCTTCGTGTGGAACCTGCTCCGCCGCGTCTTCGCACCCGGGCCACCCGCGGTCCGCTGGGCGATCGGCGGTTGGCAGGCGGTCATCGACCGGATGGCCGCCCGCGCACACGAGCTGGGCGTGCGCATCGAACTCGGCTCCCGGGTCACCGAACTGCCCGGCGAGCTGACGATCGTCGCGACCGAGCTGGCATCGGCCCGGCAGTTGCTCGGCGACGACACGCTGCACTGGGAGTGCGGCGAGTGCGTGATGTTCGACCTGGCGGTACGCAGCAGCCGGCGCGACCGGTTCATCTGCTGGGACCTCGACGCCGGCGGCTTCCACGAGAGCTACTCCATGCAGGACCCCACGATCGCGCCCGCGAGCGAATCGCTCTTTCAAATCGACCTGCCGGTTCGCGTTGGGGAGAGCAAGGCGGCCGCGCGGGAGCGGGTGCAGGCGTTCGCCGACCAAACCGTGCCCGGCTGGCGCGATCGGGTGACCTGGCAGCGCGTCGGCACGGCCAAAGGGCGGACGGGCGCGCTGGACCTGCCCGGGCGCACCTGGCGCGACCGCCCCGCGATCGATCGGGGCGACGGCGTGTTCCTGGCCGGCGACATGGTCGCGGCCCCCGGGATGCGCGGTGAGATCTCCGTCAACAGCGCGATCCGCGCCTCCGAGTCTGCTTTGACCGCGCTGCACCTGGATCTACCGCGCACGGCCTGATCTGCCATACGCGAGGATTCAGCGGGCATTGCGCGAGTCGATGTCCCTTTTGCTCTCCCCGCCGACCCGCGCCCGGCGGCCACCTGTGAAAGACGCGTGGATGACGAGCCGCATGGCAGATTCCGCGCCCGCCACCGCCCGGTTAGCGTTTCGCCCCGGATGTGGATGACCTGAGGAGTGGGAATGCGCGCGATCCGGCAGCGGGACCGGAGCGGGACCGAGCCGTTCGAGCTGGTCGATCTGCTGGTGCCGAAGCCGGCGCCGACCGAGGTGATGTTCAGACCCGATCACCAGAGGAAGCATGAGAGAACAGTTCGTCTTCGCCCTGCCGGCCGCTGCGGACACCTCTGTCGTGGAGGCCGGAGGGGGCGCGGCACAGGCGGGCCCGTCTTCGCCGAAGACGCAATGCGGCTCTCCGCGGTTGGGCCCGCCGTCGATCCTGTCGCCTTTCGGCCTGCCGCTTACGGTGGGCAGGCGGCTGGGCAGCACAGCGTCTCCACCGACGTGGCAGCGGTAGGTTCCAGGACATGGCGGCAAGGATGACGGCAAGCGAGCGGTACAGCGTGTGCAACCTGTGCGAAGCGGTGTGTGGCCTGCGGGTACGGGTCCAAGGCGAGCACGTGGTGTCGATCAAAGGGCTGGAGGAGGACCCACTCTCCCATGGGCACATCTGCCCCAAGGGCGTAGCACTGGCCGACCTGCACCATGATCCCGATCGCCTGCGGCGTCCGGTCCGCAGGGTCGGCGACGAATGGCACGAGGTCGGCTGGGACGAGGCGTTCGATTTGGTCGCCGGCGAGCTGTCGCGTATCAGAGCCGAACATGGGCCCGACGCCGTCGGCGCGTACCTGGGCAACCCGGTCACTCACAGCCTCGGCGCGATGACCCATGCACCGGCGTTCGTCGACCTGCTGCGTACCAGCAACAAATACTCTGCCGGCTCGGCGGACACCTGGCCGGCCCAGTTGGTGGCGCTGCTGATGTACGGTCACCAGTGGTTGCTCCCGATTCCCGACGTGGACCGCACCCACTACCTGCTCGTGTTCGGCGCCAACCCGATCGCCTCCAACGGAAGCCTCATGACCGCGCCTGGCTTCCCGCGCAGGCTGCGTGAGATGCGCGGACGCGGCGGCAAGCTCGTGGTGTTCGATCCGCGCAGGACCGAGACCGCCAAGGTCGCCGACGAGCACCACTTCATCAGGCCAAGCGCTGACGCGGCTGTCCTGCTGGCGATGGTCAACGTGGTTCTGGAGGAGGGCCTGGCGACCCTGCCGGCTTACGCCGACGGTCTCGACGAGGTACGGCGGGGCATCGCCGACCTCACCCCGGCCCTGGCGGCGCGATGGTCAGGGGTCGACGAAGCCGTGATCAGGCGGGTGGCCCGAGAGTTCGCCATGGCGAAGTCTGCCACGTGCTACTCGAGAACGGGTCTAAGCACCCAGCGGTACGGCGCGCTCGCCCACTGGGCGGTTCAGCTGCTCAATATCGTCACCGGCAACCTGGACCGGCCAGGCGGCCTGATGTTCACCAGGCCGGCGGTGGACGGTATCGACAGCGGCACGCTCGCACCCGGACATGTCGGCTCGCACCGATCGCGTGTGCGTGGGCTGCCTGACTTCAGCGGCGAGTTCACCGTCGCCACGCTGGCCGACGAGATCGAGACGCCCGGCCCCGGCCAGATCCGGGCCTTGCTGACCGTGGCGGGCAACCCGGTGTTGTCCTCACCTGGCGGTCATCGGCTGAACCACGCGCTGGCGGGGCTGGAGTTCATGGCGGCGATCGACTTCTACGTCAACGAGACCACCAGGCATGCCCACGTCATCCTCCCACCGACCGGGCATTTTGAGCGCGACCACTATGACGTGCTCTTCAACGCGCTGGCTGTGCGCAATACCGCGCGCTTCAGCCCCGCGCTGTTCCCCCGCTCCGCTGACGCAAGGCACGAGTGGGAGATCTTCCAGGAACTGGCCAGGCGATATCGACCGCGCGGCACGATGAAGGAGCGGCTGATGCTTTCGCTCAGCCCCAACCGCATGATCGACCTCGGACTGCGGCTCGGGCCGTACCGGCTTTCACTGCGCAAGCTGCGCCGCAACCCGGCAGGGATCGATCTCGGTTCGCTACGTCCCGCGCTGCCCGAACGGCTACACACCCCGGACAAGCGCATCGACCTGGCGCCACGCGAGCTGCTCGACGACCTGCCGCGACTGCGCGACTCCGCGCCAGAGGACGGCGAGTTGCTGCTCATCGGCCGGCGCCACCTGCGGGACAACAACTCTTGGATGCACAACAGCGGGCGCCTGATCAAGGGAGCACCTCGGCATCATCTGCTGGTCAACCCCGCAGATCTGGCCGTGTTCGGGTTGAACGACGGCGACACGGCATACGTACGGTCGCGCTCCGGTCGGGTGATGGTCGAGGTCAAGGCCACTGATGAGGTGATGCGCGGCGTGGTCAGTCTGCCGCACGGCTACGGTCACCAGCGTCCGGGCACCCGGATGGCCATCGCCTCCGCAGTACCCGGCGCCAGCGCCAACGACGTCACCGACCCCGGGGTGCTCGACGACGCCAGCGCTACAGCGGTGCTCAACGGTGTCCCGGTTCGGATCGAACCCGTGCGAACCACGGCGTGAGCGACGCGATGTCGAACTTCATGCGGACCAACGCCGGGCATTGCTGATATTGAGGGCGGTCACCACAGTGAAACCGCGCGGCGAAGACCTGGCGTGTCGTGCACAGACGTTCTGGCTTGCGGTGGTCGGCGTCCTGCACCCTTCGCTGGACGGCCGCTTCACAGGGTGACCCGGGATACTCCGCGACGCCGGTAGAGCCACCAGGCCACTGGCAACCACAGCACTCCCGCCACACAGCACGCGACTGCCATGAGTGGTCCTTGGACGGTGAGCCATCGCAAGACGTACTCGATCGCCTGGGGTTGGGGCCCGCTCTGATCCCATGCCTGCGCTACCAGGCCGAACGGTATTCCCGCGGCCATGGCGAGCAGCAGCAGACTGACGACACCAGGTTGCCAGTACGGGCGGCCCACCACGTACGCGCAGGCCAGTGAGACGCCAAGCGACATGCCGAACCCAGTAGCGAGCGTCAGCAGCAAGATCACGCCGGCAGGCAGCAGATCGTCAGTGAGCGGCAGAGCCAGGCTCGCCCCGGCGGACAGAACAGGTAGGGCGCAGCCGAGCAGTACGGCGGCCGGCGTCCCTCGGGCGATGGCAGGGAAGTAGACGAACTCCCAGCCGAACCTTCCGTTGGCGTCTGGACGGGTCGCCGCGGCGTTGGCGCCGAGCGGATACAGCTTCGTGGATCTGCGACGCCAGTCGCGCGGGCCGCGCAGCAGGTCCGTCAGCCCGCCCCGGTCCTTGGCGACGCTCACCAGCGCTCGCCCGGGGTGAGGCGGAAAGAGCGGGAGGCCGCGTCAGGACCTGCTGCACGCCTGCACGGGGACGTGCGGGAGAGTGCCAGTGTCATGTGCTCACCGAGATTCTCTGCAGCTCCTTCTGCGCCGCCACGTGCTGCCTGAAGGACTCGCCAAGCCCCTTGCCGACGCTCTGGCCACCCGGGCCGGTTCGGGAGCCGTGTGCAGCCCGAGCTCCTGTGCCAGCTCGGCCAGGCGGGCGAGGACGCCTGGCCGATGGACAGCGGAGTACGGCGCGATGAACCGGATCAGCGCAAGCATGTTGGCGTAGGGAACGCCTTGCATGTCCAGGGCGATGCCGTGCACCTTGAATGGCAGGCTGAAACTCGCGCGGCTGATGCCGTGCGCAGCGGCTTGTATGGGCTCCTCCCGTACGCTGGTGCCAGGCAACTCGAAGATGTGCCCTGCGCACATGGTCGGGCTGGCCATCGCCCGTCACGCGGTTCGGGTTCGAGCGCTCGTGACTGCCGAACCGGGCGAGGTGCATCGCCTAGATCACCCCCACCTTCCAGCGCTACCTCACCGGCTGCTGAGGCCATACGCTGCCAATCGCCTGCCCAGTGTGCCCCGAGGAGCGTTCAGCATCATGGCAACGGCATGCTCCGGCTGAGACACGGAGTACACGACGACGCTGAACAGCTGTGGTTTGCCCCCTGGCATCTTTGCTCCTCAATGATCACGCTATATCCTCACTCAAGGACTTTCAAGTCTTCGCATGTGGCTTATTGTCGAATATCGCCGCATACACGAATGCGCTACCAGGAGCCGCGCTTCGCCGACCATCTCGTCGTGCCTGTGCATCGTCACTACAGACCCGTGGCACTTCAGACGGACTCCCGGCAGGGTCTGTACGGTCACTGGCTCTGGCCCGCTTTCGGTGGTGACGGAACGTGATAGTCCGTGTCGGTAAACGATCCGCTCGCCGTGCTGTGCCACCGTGACGCCGGTGTGACGACAGCCGGGCTGAAATACGGATCGAAGATCGGCGCCAGGACCTGAGCAATCGCCTGCTGGATCAACCTGTCCAGCACAGAGGGCACCCCCAACGCGCGTTCCCCGCCCCCGGGTCTGGGGATCACCGCCCGGCGGACCGGCAACGGCCGATACGTGCCCGCGTCCAACGCCTCCCGGACACCCGCCCAGTGCTCACGGATCCACGGCCGTAACTCCCGCGTGGTCATCCCGTCCACACCCGGCGCGCCCCGGTTGGCCTCCACACGCCTCAACGCCCTGCCCACATTCGCCGGCGAAAGGAACTCCTCACACACCGACGTCTCCAGCCCAGGGATCACGTCCTCCTCAGAAAGCGCCGACCCGCCGCTACGCTCCACCGTGGTACTCACCGGAACTCACCGGCAGCGTAGCTTGCGGAGGATCTTCCAGCTCTTCAGCTGGGCGTTCGCGCGTTCACCAGGTCCGCGAAGGCGGGCGTGGGAGCGGTTGGCCTGCTTCTGCGACTCGGGCTTGCCCTTGCCCTTGTACGGGATGACGACCGGGCCTTCCGCGCCCTGATAGGCCTTGTCGGCCAGGGTGATGATGCCCGCCTTCTCCAGCGCGCGCAGGATGCCCCACATCCGGGCGGCGCTCAGATCATGTTCCTTGCCCGGCAGCGCTCCCGAGGTCCACAGGATCGTCCCGTCCGGCGAGGCGATGACCTGCACGTTCATGCCGTGCACGCGATGCTTGCCGGAGAAATACGGCCGATCGGCGGCGATCCGGTCGGTGTGGATCAGCGTGCCGTCCAGGACGAGGTAGTGCAGCCCGTCCCGCTGGGCCTTCCGCAAGGCCTGCTCAAGCTTCGGCGAGCGCGCCGACAGCAGCGTCACGGTCTCCTCCACATAACGCCAGGCTGTCGCCGTGGACACCCCGAAACCGGCCCCGAGTTCGTTGAACGTCTCGCCTTTGCGCAGGTAGACCAGCACCAGCAACGCCTGCTGGCCGGGGTTCAGCCGCCGCCAGAGCGACCCGATCGCCTTACGGTGGCGCCGGATCATCCCGGCGACGTAGATCAGGGTCTGAGGCGACAAATCGACGGCAGCACGATAGAAAAGCACCGGAAGCTCCTGGTTGCGACGGTGTGGGTTGTGGTGATCAACCCGTCTACCAGGAGCTTCTGTACGTCACCGGCCGAACACCGGCATCGCGATCATGCTGTGACCAGGGGCGCTCGCTAAGTGGTCCCGCCCGTAAGCCGTTCGGGGGTCAGCGGCTGAGGTGGAGATAGCCATTGTCATCCCGGACGCTGACCTACGCGGGCAGGGCCGCCGCCTCCCGTATGGCGTGACGGCCGCCGTTGGGATGTAGTTCTCGGGCACGCCGTCGACCATGATGATGTCTCCCTCGATGCGCCGCGAGCGCAGCGGCGCGATCTCCCGGTACGCGGGAGAATCCCACCACGCCCGTGCCTCGGCGATCCCCGGGAACCCGATCATCACGACATGTCCGGGCCAGTTGCCTTCCTTCACCTCGTGCTGGGTGGCGTGGACGAGGTAACGGCCGCCGTACGGCTCGAAGGTGGTAGGGAGCCGTTCGATGTACTCGGCAATCTCCGGGTGCGGGGCTGCCTCCTGCAGGTGGGCGATGACGTAAGCCGGCATGATGTCCTCCCGGTGAAGTGGTGTTCGGTGCGCTGCCGATCCTGACACGCCCTTCGTAGGCAGGGCGATTACCTGGCAGGTAGGCGATCTGGCATCGCAGGCCGACTTGTGGCATTCGTTTGAGCCGGTTCTCGATGATCGCCTGAAGGTGGTCGATGCCGTGGGCGGCGAGGTTGCCCAGGATGGCGACATCGCCGGCCTCTCGCGTCCGCACAGCACTCAGCTCTACGTCAACCCCCGAAGGATTTACGGAGCCAACACTAAGGAGCCTGGAAAGGTTCATTGGTTCGCCTCTCGTCCGAAGGAGCTCCGTGCGTGGTGGGGCGGGTTCCCGCGCCTGCGCGATGTGCCGGCCGGCGACGTTGGATGAGCCGAAGAAGAGCGCTTCTCGGTGGGTTTTCCGGATCTCCATCGCCACTGTACGGCTCATGCCTCGACCCCCGAGTGAAGTTCGTGTGACGAACCATATTAGTACGGTACACGAACTTCAAGTGCGTGCGCCGGGAAGATGTTCGTGAATCTGCCCACTCATGAGCACCATCAGGTTCGTCGCGCGAACTTTCTGGCGTGGCCGGCCCGCCGCGGGTGCCGGACACCCTGCTCCGCGGCCGGGGCGCGGCGAGCTCGTCCACATTTTGAACGAACGTACTAGTTGTACTATGGTTCAAGTATGTCGATGGAGAAGGACGTCATGACGCATGCGGGGACGCCACGTGCCGGAGTGCGGGAGTGGTGCGGGCTGGGGCTGCTGGCGCTGCCGACCGTGCTGTTGGGGCTGGACGTCACGGTTCTCTACCTGGTGTCGCCGAGCATAGCCGCGGAGCTGGATCCCACCGCCGCACAGACGTTGTGGATCATGGACGCCTACGGCTTCTTCATCGCCGGCTTTCTCATCACGATGGGAACGCTGGGAGATCGGATCGGCAGGCGGCGCCTGCTGATGATCGGCGTGGCAGTGTTCGCAGCCGTTTCGGTCGTCGCCGCGTTCGCCCCGAACGCCGGCCTGCTGATCCTGGCGCGAGCGCTGCTCGGCATCGCCGGCGCCACGCTCATGCCCTCAACGCTGTCGCTGATCAGCAACATGTTCACGGACGTCCGCCAGCGGGCCGTGGCCATCGGCGTGTGGGCCACCATGTTCGCCCTCGGCATGGCCGCCGGTCCGATCGTGGGCGGCGTCCTGGTCGACCGATTCTGGTGGGGGGCGGCCTTCCTGCTCGCGGTGCCGGTGGCGATGATCGTTCTGGCCGGTGCGCGTACGCTCCTGCCCGAGTACGCGGCGCCCGGCAAGGGACGGCTCGACCTCATCAGCGTCACCCTGTCGTTGGTCGCCATCCTGCCGGTGGTCTACGCCGTGAAGCACTTCGCCACGCACGGGGTCGACGTGCTGACGCTGCTGCTCGTACTGATCGGCGCGGCGGCCGGGTTCGCCTTCGTCCGCAGGCAACTCCGGCTCGCCTCCCCGCTGCTGGACATGACGTTGTTCGCCGACCGTGCCTTCTCCGCCGCCTTGGCGGTTCTGCTGATCGGGCTCGTCAGCGTGGGCGGCACGATGTACCTGGTCACCCAGTTCCTGCAGTTGGTCGAAGGGCTCTCCCCGGCTGTGGCCGGACTGTGGATGGGCCCACCGGCGCTGGCGATGTTCGCCGCCGCCATCGGCGCCCCCATCGTGGCCAGGAGCATCCGGCCAGGGACGGTCATGGCGGCGACCCAAGGGCTCTCCCTGATCGGATACGCACTCTTCGCGACGGCGAACACCGACAGTGCGGTGAGCATCGTGATCGGATTCGCGTTCGTCTATTTCGGCTTGGGGGCCATCGCCGCGCTGGGCACCGACATCGTCGTCGGGGCCGCTCCGGCCGCGAAGTCAGGATCGGCGGCGGCGATGTCCGAAACCGTGCAGGAACTCGGGCTCGCCGTGGGGGTCGCCCTGCTGGGCAGTCTCACCACGGCGGTCTACCGTTCCCAAGCCCAGCCGCCGTCGCAGGTGGCGCCCGAGATCGCCGCCCGCGCCACCGCCAGCCTGGACGGCGCCGTGGCGGTCTCCGACCGGCTCCCGCCAGACACCGTCCAAGGCGCACAGGAAGCGTTCACCACCGGGCTGAACATCGCCTCCCTCACAGCAGGAGCCGCGATTGTGGTCGTGACCGCGCTGTGCCTGCTCATGCTCAGGCACATCCGCCCCATCGGGGAAACCCAGCCGTGATCGTCTAATCTGATGCTCAGGAGGGGGCATGGGCGACGACGACAGATCCATGGATGCACGCAGAGCCAGAGGGCAGAAGCGCCGAGCTGAGATCATCGAGGCCACCCTGGCCGTCGTCCAGCGTGACGGCGCGGCCGGTGTCACCCACCGCACCGTCGCCAAGGAAGCCGGCATACCCGTCAGCCTGAGCACCTATTACTTCGCCACCATCGACGACCTGCTGATCGCTGCCCTGACCAGCATCGTCGAGGCCTACACCGCGCGCATCCGCCACATCATCGACAACCGCGACGACAAGGTTCGCGGCCTCGCCGAGCTCATCGCCGAATCCGCAGGCCCCGGACGGGACCGCGCCCTGGCCGAACGCGAACTGTCGACGCTCGCCGCCCGAAGACCCGCCCTACGCCCCATCGCCCGCCGCTGGCGCGAGAGCGTCGCCGAACTCGCCCAGCACTGCACCAACGCCCCCGATGCCGTAACTGCACTCGTCGCGACCTCTGACGGTCTCTGTGCCGCCATCCTGATCGACAACGCACCCGCCGACACCGACTACGTGCATGCCGTTCTGCGGCAAGCGCTCGGCTCCCAGCCCGAGACCACCAAGCAGTGAACGAACCTCAACCCGAAGTCATGGGTTCGCGGCCCGACCCTCCCGGGGCGGCTTCCAGCAACAGCTCCCTGAAGCCGCCCCGGCCCAGGGACCCTCGCGCGGGCAGACCGTGCGGGGACGTAGTTCGTCCCGCGAATTTGTTACCCTTGGGTAGTGAGCAAGCAGGTTGACGGTCCGCTCGGAGTGGTGGCCGCATTGGTGCGGTCCACATTTCTGGTGAACGCCGTGTACACGGAATGCGCCCGCGAGTACGGGCTCACCCAGCAGCAGGGCCAGCTGTTGTGTGTCCTGATGGCGCAGCCGTACGGCATGAGCGAACTGGGCGCGATGCTGGGGCTGGCCAAGTCGAGCCTGACCGGCCTGGTGGACCGGAGCGAGCGCAATGGCATGGTCCAGCGTGGATCTGATCCGCGCGACTTCCGCGCGGTGCGGGTGGCCCTCACCAGGCGGGGGGCCAAGCTCGCCGACGATTTCTACGCCGAGGCCTGCCGTCGCATCGAGGAACTTGCTGCCGGGTTCGCTCCCGTCGAGCGCGACACGCTCGCGGTCCTGCTCGGCCGGATCGTGGAGGACAACAAGGTGCCCAGCGTCTTCATGGAACCGAACCATTGACGCCGGCGGAGAGTAGGCCGCCGTACGAACCAATCGAGTTCGTCGTCTGAACGGCAATTCTGTTGTCGTTGGGATGTTGATCTCCGTCACGACCAGAACTCGAAGTCCTCGTCGATCTCCTCGCCCGCCAGGAACGGTGCCAGCAGTCTGGGCAAGAGGCGTGGGTAGAACCGTTCTTCACTGGCCACGGCCTCGGCGACGGGCCACCAGCGGAAGTTGAAGTAGTCCTCCTTCTCGTCCTCGTGCCGGCCGGACTCGTCCACCGCTGGACCGCAAGCCTCCAGCCGGACCTCGACGACGACCTCGTTCTGCAGAAAACGCACGTTTCTGTGGCGGAAGCAGGCCTGGCGCCGCCACGTGGGTAGTCCCACCTGCTCCGGCCTCACGACAAAGCCGGTCTCTTCGCGGAGCTCCCTGATGGCGGTGTCCAGGTAGGTCTCACCCTCGCCGATGCCTCCGCCGGGGAGTTCCCACCAGATGCCCAGTTCGGGCGCGGAGGACTCGCGGGTGTGGAAGAGCAGTATCCGGCCGTCAACGTCGCGCACCACGAGCCGGACGACATCACGTTCGACGATGGGAAGGTCTCGGGGAAGATCGAGCATCAGGGTCAGGCGCCCTCTTGACTGCGGCGGTCGCGCTCACGAGCCACGACGATCAGCTCGCATTCGACGGAGACGCCCTCGGGGAGCGCGGTGACGCCGATCGTGGTCCGGGCATGGCGTCCTACGTCTCCGAACATGTCGATGAGCATGCGTGAGGCGCCGTCGGTCACACTGGGCAACTCGTGGAAATCGGCTACGCACCGTACGTATGCGTTCATCTTCAAGATGCGCTCGACAAGGTCGAGGTCACCCAGCGCGGCCTCCAGGGATGCCAGGCAGCCGAGCACCGCGAGCCGAGCCGCTCGCCTGCCGTCCTCGAGGGAGAGTTCCGCGCCCACCCGTCCCTTGTGACGGAAGTCGCCGTCTCTGTAGGGGGCGTGTCCGGAAACGAAGATCATGTCCGCGTGCCGGATCGCGGGGACGAATTCGTGTGTCGGAGCCAGGTCCGGCCACCGCAGTCCGAGCGTCCGCAACGTGTCCTGGAACCGTGGTGCCCGTCTCAGCATGAGTTCAGGGCCTGGTCGAGATCGTCGATCAGATCTTCTGCGTGCTCGAGCCCGACGGACAGACGCAGGAGGTCATCGGGGAGCGAAGTGCCGGTGCCGTGCGTCGGGGAGGACGCCTGGTGCTGGATGAGGCTGTCCACCGCTCCGAGACTGGTCGCACGCCGGAAGAGCTTCACAGCGCCCGCGACCTGCAGAGCCCTCCGCTGCCCGCCCGCCACCCGGAAGGAGACGACGCCTCCGTAGCCGCTGAGAAGAGACGCGGCATCTGTACGGCTCGGCGATCCCGCCAGGCCGGGATGGTACACCTCGATCACATGCGGGTGGGTGGCGAGGAATTCGGCGATTCGGACGGCATTGGCGGCATGCGCACGCATACGGCATGGCAGGGTCTTCAGCCCGCGGTGGGTGAGCCAGCAGTCGAAAGGCGAAGGGACGGCGCCGTCGATCCATTGGAGCTCGCGCAGTCGTTCGGCAAGCGGGGCCGAATCGCTGAATATCACGCTGCCGCCCACCACGTCACCGTGGCCTGACAGGTATTTGGTGGAGGCGTGCACCACGTAATTCGCCCCGAAAGCCAAGGGCTGGTGAAACATCGGGGTAGCGAAGGTGTTGTCGACCACGTGGACCGCGTCCCGCTGGTGGGCCAGCGACGCGATCGCGCCGATGTCTGCCACTTTCAACAGCGGGTTCGACAGCGTCTCGGTCCACACCAGGGCGGTGTTCGGCTTGAAGGCGCGCCCGAGTGTCTCCATGCTGGTCATGTCGACCGCATCATGCTCGACTCCCCATTCGGAGAGGCGTTTGAGCAGGCGGGCGGTGCCCTGGAACACGTCTTCGGGCAGGAGCACGTGAGCGCCAGGGGAAAGAACCGCGCGCAGGACGGCGCTGATCGCGGCGGAGCCGCTGGAGAAAGCCAGTGCCTCGCCTCCACTCTCGAGGGCGGCCAGTGCACGCTCCAGAGCGGAGCGATTGGGGTTTCCCGCCGCCCCATAGTGATAGCCGCGAGAATGGCTGCCGTCGGCGTCCCGCTCAAAAGAGACCGACATGGTGATCGGCTCTGTGATCGCTCCGGTGCCGGGATCCACATCATGCCCGGCGCGAACGGCGACCGTGTCGATTCTGGTCGATGCCCTCATCGTCCTCGTTCCCTCCGTTCGCTCGGGACGCGGCGAACTTGCCCCGCACACCGCCGGACGCGATCGCCGACGGTCAGCGCCCATGGTCCGCACGCAGCGCTCTGCAATCCAGCTCAACCTTCAGCATCGGCTGAATCGGGGGAAGCTGCTTTCACCACGCCCGTTCGTGGCGGCGATGACCTCGCGAGCGGAAAGTCAGTCAGTCGCCGGTGCCGAGAGCAGGCGGCGCAGCAAACGTCTGGTGATCTGGAGGAGGTTCTCGCAGCGTCCGGCGAGATCGACGAGGAACGTGATGGTCATTAATTCGCTAATGGTCAAGGCGATAGTCTTGTGATATGCGCTTCGGGGTGCTGGGCCCGTTGCAGGTGTGGACGGCAGAGGGCGAACCGGTGCCGATCCCCGAGACAAAGGTGCGCGCGCTGCTGGCCGATCTTCTCGTGCACCAGGGACGCCCGGTGCCTGCCGCGGCCCTGATCGACGATCTGTGGGGAAACGACCTGCCCGCCAATCCCACCAGTGCGCTGCAGCTGAAGGTGTCACGCCTGCGAAACGCGTTGGAATCGGCGGAGCAGGGCGCGGGCAAGAGGGTGGTCTCTCATGCTTCTGGATATCTGCTCAAGACCGATCCTGATGGGACGGACGCGGACAGGTTCGCCGAGCTGATCTGCGAAGCGCAGAGAGCCGTGGGTCCTGAGACCAGGACGGCGGTGCTGGCAGAGGCGCTGGCGCTGTGGCGGGGGCCGGCGTTCGCTGATCACGCCACGGAAGGTTTCGTCCGCGCGGCCTCGCACCGGCTGGAGGAGCAGCGGTTGTCCACGATCGAGGCGCAGGCCGAGGCACGGCTCGAACTGGGCGACTTCGTCCAGCTGGCCGCCGAGCTCGGTGACCTGGTCGACCGATACCCGCTGCGCGAGCGGCTGCGCGCGGTGCAGTTGCGGGCACTGTACGGCGCAGGCAGACAAGTCGACGCCCTGGCCGGCTACCAGCGGCTGCGCGAGCAGCTCGCTGACGAACTGGGTCTCGACCCCGGGCCGGACCTGGTCGCCCTGCACCAGAAGATCCTGCAGCGGGACCCAGCCCTCGACCCGCCGGCCTCGACTGTGGCGCGAGCCGTTGCGTCGACCAACCTTCCCGCTCCGCTCACCGATCTGGTGGGCAGGACCCAGGCGATCGCAGAGCTCCGATCGCGCTTGGCCGTGGGACGGTTGGTGACGCTCACCGGACCTGGGGGAGTGGGAAAGACCCGCCTGGCCATCGAGACCGCCAGGCCCATGGTTGATCACTGCCCGGACGGCGCCTGGCTCGTCGAGCTCGCGGGGTACGGTCGCGGCATCTCGTCAGCAGAGATGGACCTCGTGCCGCGGGCGATCGCGGCGGTCCTCGGCATTCGTGACGACATTCTGACGGCAGGAGCGCCGCTTTCCTCCAGTGGACGACTCGCCGAAGCACTGCGGGCCAAGCGGTTGCTTCTTATCCTCGACAACTGTGAACACGTCATCGGGCCGGTGGCCGAAATGGTGGAGCTGCTGCTCAGGGAGGCACCTGACCTACGGGTTCTCGCCACCAGCCGCGAACCGCTCGCGCTGGCCGGTGAGACGGTCTGGCCGGTGCCGACCTTGGCCCTGCCCTCGCCGTCTGCGCCCACCGCCGAGCTCGCGCAGGCTGAGGCAGTCCAGCTCTTCGTGCAGCGCACCGCGGCCGTGGCTCCGTACTTCACCCTGGACGATGGTAATGCTCAGCAGATCGGAGAGCTGTGCCGACGGCTCGACGGAATCCCGCTGGCGCTGGAACTGGCGGCCACGCGCATGCCGTCTCTGGGCGTGCGCGAGTTCGTCGGCCGCCTCGACGACAGGTTCCGGCTTCTTACGGCTGGGCGGAGGGACGCGCCCGAGCGCCAGCAGACTTTGCGCGCGGTGATGGACTGGAGCTGGGACCTGCTCAGCGATCCGGAGCGGGCCGTTCTACGCCGACTGGCCGTCCATCCCGGCGGGTGCACCCTGACGGCGGCGGAGGCTGTCTGCTCCGGCGGCGACGTCCGTGCCGACCAGGTGGTCGATCTGCTGGCGCGCTTGGTTGACCGCTCCTTGGTCACTGTGAAGGAAGACTCCGACGGTGCTCGCTATCACCTCCTGGAGACGGTCGCCGACTATTGCCTGCAGCGCCTGCGTGACGCGGGCGAACTGGCTCCTGTGCAGGACCGCTTCCACCGTTACTACCTCGCGCTGGCCAAACGTGCTGAGCCGCGTCTGCGGGGTCATGACCAGCGCCGGTGGCTCGATCGCCTGGATCGCGAGAGCGCCAACGTGTCGAAGGCGCTGGATGGCATGGCGCATCAGGGCGATGACACCCATGCGCTTGAACTGGCGATGAGCCTCGTGTGGTGCTGGTTCCTCCTTGGCCGGCTGTGTCAGGCGCGCAGCGCTCTCGAGCGGTTGCTGTCCCCGGGCACGGACGTGCCGGCCGGCGCGCGTGCCATCGCCGGATCATGGCTGGCCGGGATGACCCTCCTGACGGGGTGGAGCCGCGACGATGCGACGCCTGCAGAGGTGGCGGAGCGGATGCTGGCGGACATCGAAGAGCCGCGTGATCGTGCCCGGGCGCAGTGGTTCCTCGGCTTCGCGATCTACACCAGCGCGGTCGACCTCGCGGCTAGTGAAGATCTTGTGCATCAGGCACTGGACACCTTCCGCGAGATCGGCGACCAGTGGGGGACCGCCGCGGCGCTCGCGACGGCGGCCAACCAAGCCATGGTGCGTGGCAATCTGCACCGGCTCGAACAGTATGGCGAGCAGAGTGCCGAGCTGTTCCGCGAGCTCGGCGACGCATGGGGATACCAGCAGACCGTGCGCGCGCTCGCCTACCTCGCCGAGGCCGCGAGCGGCGACTATGAGCGGGCCGCCCGCCTCCAGCGTGACGGACTGCGCCAGGCGGAAGAGCTGCGTCTTTGGCCTCAGGCCGCCGACCGGCTCAGCGGTCTCGGCCGGATCGCGCTTCTCCAGGGCGACTTCGCTCAGTCGCGAGAGCTTCACGAACGAGCCAGACGCCTGGCGGCTCAGCAGAACTACAAGGTAGGGGAGAAATACGCCGAAGTGGGCCTAGCCCTCACCGCACGCAGGGAAGGCGATCTCGATGACGCGGAAGAGCGGCTGAACAGCCTGCTCGCATGGCATCACGAGGTGGGGTTCGCGCCGGGCACCGCTTTGGTCCTCGCCGAACTCGGCTATGTCGCTGAACAACGAGGTGACGCCGAGAGCGCTTTGGCGCGGCACTTCGAGGGCCTCACCGCTGCCCGCACTGCCAAGGACCCGCGTTCATGTGCACTTGTCTGGGAAGGCTTGGCGGGCGCGCAGAACCTGTTGGGGCAGCATGACCAGGCCGCTCGGCTGCTGGGTGCGGCCGACGCGGCCAGGCGTTCGGTGGGAGCGCCGCTGCCCGCCGCCGAACGCGGTGACTGCGATCGAATCACCGCACGAGCCCGTTCGGCCCTCGGTGAGGAGGCCTTCGCTGCCGAGTTCGGACGCGGCGCCGAGATGGAGGTCGATCAATGCGTGGCGATGTTGCGGGGCAGCCGGAGCACGAATCGGGTGCCGCCCAGGGGTGAGTCCTCCGCGTGAAGGCTTCCCCGATGTGCTCGCGCTATGACGCGGGCGATCGGCAGGCCCAGGCCGCTTCCGCCCTGGTCACGGCTCCGCGCGGCATCCAGCCGGGCGAATTGGCCGAAGACGGTTTCGCGGTCGGCCTCCGGGATCCCCGGCCCGTCATCGGCCACGGCCAGTTCGACGGTGTCGCCATCTCGGCGAATCTCGATCAGTATCGAATGCCGCGCGTGCCGCTGGGCGTTGTCGAGCAGGTTGCCCAGCAACCGGTTGATGTCGGTGCGGACGGCCTGGATCGTTGCCTCACCGTCGTAGTGCAGGTCGATGCCAACGGTGTCCGGCCTCCAGGAGAGCTCGGCCCGCACAAGTTCGGCCAGATCCACCGTTTCCCGCTCGACGGATGTGTTCGCTTGCACGCGTGCCAGCAGGAGCAGGTCGCTGACGACGGCCTCAAGCCTGCCCAGGTCCCGCAGAGAGTGCGCGACGAGCACGGCGAGATCGGTCTGGTCAGGATGTAGCCGGGCCTCCTCCAGTTGCACACGCAGGCCGGCCAGCGGGGTCAGCATCTCGTGTGCGGCGTCCGCGGCGAACTGCCGCGTCAGCTCCGTTCCGTCAAGCACGGGCTCCGCGATCGGCCACAGCGTGTGACCGCGGGCCGGATGTCCTGCCATGAGTGAGCCGCCGCTCGCAGGCGAAAACGCCTGGCCGGACACGCAGACCTTCGTGGAAGGGCGGGAAACGCCGCCCCTTGCCGGGCTTGCTTGGTGCTTGGCCATGTCGTAGCCCTCCCTCTGGAGCAGAACGGCGGCATCGTCAGGCGGCGACGCGCTCCCGGATGGCGGGCGAATGGATGCAGTCGATCTCGCACCACACGCTGATCTGTGCCGGGCTCTGAACGACACCCCAGCGGCGGGAGAGACTGTCGACGATGAACAATCCACGCCCGGCTGTGGCGTCCGGGTCATTGCGGCCGAGTTCCGGCCGGTCTTCCCCGCCGGCGTTGGTGACCTCGATGCGTACAGCACCGTGGACGTGTGCCACCTGGAGCATGAAGTCGGCGCCGCCGGAGGCGGAGTGCTGGACGGCGTTCGCGGCGAGCTCGGAGACTGCCGTGACCACGTCGTCCACGGACGGATGGCCGGCCATGAGGTCTCCGACGAAGCGCCTCACGCGCCGGACTTCGGACGGTCGTGCACCGAACCGGTGGAGCTGGACCGCCTCTGCCTCGCACACATTCATGATCGATTTCCTTCCGCGGCCAGCGGGCTGCCGTGCTGTCCTTGCGTCCCTGGCCTGATCTTCCGCGGGCCGCTCGGGAAGCCTCCCGGTTCGGCCCTCGGAAGCCACACTGCCAAAGCGCGACGTCGATGCGTTGTCGGTCTCGAGCGTGCCGCTGTCGGTTCGCTGTCGAGACGGCGATGGCGCCCGCGCGCAGAAGGCCGGGTATCCCACTGATTCGGTCATTCCCGATGGCGAGGAGCCGGTCTCCCCGGGCCGTCGCCGTCGGACGAACAGCATCTCAGGGGCTCGGTCCGGTGAGGATCGGCCTGCACCGGCAGCGTAGGTGCTTGTCGAAGAACTCGGGAACGCGCCAGGAACCTCGCGGTCCTGTCACGGCTCAGGCGTGACGGACGGCTTTCCGTGGACGAGTGGCTGGAGGCCCTGGTCGGGCACGATCGTGGACAGGATGATCGATGTGGTGATCCGCCCCAGCCGGGTGAACCGGTCGATGACCCGTTCGAGGTGTGCGACGTCCGTCACCGCGACCTTCATGATGAAGCACTCGTGTCCGGTGCCGCGATGGCATTCGATGACCTCGGGCGTCTGGTTCACGAGGGCGGCGACTTCGTCCCTGATCGCGCCCACCGCGCCGATGCGAAGGTAGGCCGCCAGCGGGCGCCCGACGGCGGACGGGTCGACACGTGCCCCGTAGCCGGTGATGACGCCGGAGCGCTCCATCCGCCGGACGCGCTCGGTCACGGCGGGTCCTGACATGTGCACGCGCCGGGCCAGCTCCGCCATGGACAACCGGGCGTCGGCCTGCAGTTCGGTGAGAATGGCCCAGTCCACCTGGTCCAGGGGCGACGCCGCCTGATGTGCCTGCTTCTGCGGATCGCCGCGGTAGCCGCCGTTGGTAGTCGTTGTGACCCTGCTCACCACATCACCTGTTCATGTGCCTCGGCAGGCAGGCTATGCCCATATCGGCCGTTCCCCCAAGCCCTCGCCTCTCACGTGTAGTCTCGCTCGATCAGTCGAGGCCCACCCCTGGCTGCTGGATCGCCAGAGTGAAGCGGGCCTTCGCGGTCGTGGCGGGATTGCGGTAATGGTGGTCACGGTCACCGCGGAAGACCGCGGAGTCCCCCGCGGGCAGCAGCGCCACCTCCTCCGCGACCTTCACCTCCACCTGGCCCTCTATGACCAGCAGGAGCTCGCTGGTCCCGGCAGCGTGTGCGTCGCTGCCGTACGATTCGCCGGGCTGCAGAGTCCATTCCCACAGCTCGACGACGTTCGGCGGTTTCGTGCCGGCCATCAGCTTGGCCTCACCGCCGAGGGGTCCCCGCCACAGGACGGGGGCATCCTCCGCCCTGGTCACCGTCAGCGCGGGGGTGTGGTCGACCGCGACGAGCGCGGGCAGCCCGATCCCGAGGGTGTCGGACAGGCGTAGCAGGGTCGCGATGCTCGGATTGGTCCGGCCCTGTTCGATGCTGACGAGCATGCGCCGGCTCATGCTCGATCGGCTGGCGAGTTCGTCCAGCGTCCAGCCGCGTTCCAGCCGGCTCGCGCGCACCCGGCCCGCGATGGCGGCGGCGACCTCGCCCAGCTCCCGCATGTACACGTCCCCATCAACTGGTGCACTATTGAATGCATTATAGTGCACTAAATGATGGAAAGGGGAGGGTTGTGGTGGACAGGAACGATGGGCCGGACGACGATCTGCAACGGTTGCGGCTGCAGACGGTGTCGGTGGCGGCCGGCCGGCCGCCACGCCGGCCGGGCGAGCCGCTGAACGTGCCGCTGGTGATGGCGTCGAACTTTCACGCGGCCGGACCGGGGCAGGCGGCGGCAGAGTATTCGCGCGATGACGGCACCCCGACCTGGGCGGCGCTCGAGACGGCTGTCGGAGCGCTGGAAGGCGGGGGCGCCGTCGCGTTCGCCTCGGGCATGGCGGCCGTGTCGGCGATCGTCGAGCTTCTCCCGGTCGGAGCCCGGGTCGTCGTGGCGAGCGACAGCTATTCGGCCGTGCGCACGCTGCTCGCGGCCGGTTCCCCTCCTGGTCGCTGGGAACTCGACCACGTCGACGTCACCGACACCGGCGCGGTGCTGGCCGCCGCTCGGGGTGCGGACCTGCTGTGGCTGGAGTCTCCCACCAACCCGCTGATGGACGTGGCCGACCTGCCGGAGCTGTGCGCGGGGGCGCGTGCCGCGGGCGCGCTCGTCGCGGTCGACAACACGTTCGCCACGCCGATCCTCCAGCGTCCGCTGGCGATGGGCGCCGACATCGTGATGCACAGCGGGACGAAGTTCATCGGTGGTCACTCCGACCTGCTGATCGGTCTCGCCGTGACGGCCGACCAGGATCTGTACGAACGGTTGCGTGCCCGACGGGAACTGGCCGGCGCCACGCCGGGAGGATTGGAAGCCTTCCTCGCCCTGCGCGGGCTGCGGACCATGGCCGTACGTGTCGCGGCGGGGCAGCGGGCCGCCGGTGAACTCGCCGAACGCCTGCACGCCCATCCCGCGATCGACCGGGTGCGCTATCCGGGATTGGCCGGCGATCCCGGCCACGCGCGGGCGGCCGCGCAGATGGACGGGTTCGGAGCGGTCCTGTCTTTCGAGGTGCGTGGGGGAGCGCGGGCCGCCGATGCGGTGTGCGCGGCCGTCCGCCTGATCCACTCCGCCACCAGCCTCGGCGGGGTGGAGAGCACGATCGAACGCCGGGCGAAACTGCCGGGGCAGGAACACGTGCCCCCCGGCCTGCTGCGCCTGAGCGTCGGTTGCGAGCACGTCGAGGATCTCTGGGACGACCTGGACCAGGCGCTGGTCAGCGCTGCCGAAGCTGGACGGCAGCACCCTCTCGGGCTCCGTCATCGAGGCTCCTCCACCGGGCGGTTGCGGTGATAAATCTGGATATGTAATATCCAGATTCAGGCGGCGATGGAGTGGTCACCGCGTACTGCACACATGAGCGCAACCCTCAGCCGGGAACGGGTAGGGCCTCCCGGTCGGGTTCAGAGCATTCCGGCGGTTTCGAGCCAGGGCCGCCGGAGGTGCCTGTGGGGGCTGTGGAGCTCGAACGTCCCCTCTTCACGGCTGCATCCTTGGGAGAAAATTCTAGATGTTTCCTATCCAGATAAAAGCAAAGTCGGGAGGGTGGCTCGCGGTTCTCGCGGTGACCTTGGGGATCTTCTCCTTGATGACGTCTGAGTTACTGCCCGTCGGCCTGCTCACCCCGGTCGGCGACGAGCTGGGAGTCTCCGCCGGCATGGCCGGCCTGATGGTCACCGTGCCAGGGCTCGTAGCCGGGCTGGCCGCTCCCCTCCTCACAGTGCGGGCCGGAGCGATCGACCGGAAACTGATGCTGGCCGGGCTGGTCGGGCTGATGGCCGTGGCCAACCTGGCCTGCGCGCTGGCTCCGCACTTCGCCGTCGTGCTGGTGGCGCGCTTCGCCGTCGGAGTGAGCGTCGGAGGCTTCTGGGCGATCGCCGGCGGGCTCGCCGCCCGGTTGGTGCCACCCTCCCAAACCGGCACCGCGACCGCCGTCATCTTCGCCGGCGTCTCCACGGCCTCCGTGCTCGGCGTCCCTGCTGGGACCTTGATCGGAGACATCGCGGGATGGCGGGGTGGATTCGCCGCCGTCGGCGGCCTGGGGCTGGTCGCGCTGGTCTGCCTGCTCCTCCTCATGCCCAGCCTGCCGTCACAGCGCGCGATCGGTTTCGCCGACCTGCTCGCCCTGCTCCGGAAGAACCCCGGCGTGCGGATCGGTCTGGCCGTCGCCGTCCTCCTCATCGTCGGGCACTTCGCCGGCTACACCTTCGTTCGTCCCCTTCTTCAGGGCCTCGCCGACATCGACGACAGCATGATCAGCACGCTGCTCATGGTGTACGGCGTGGCCGGCATCGCCGGCAACTTCGCCGCCGGCCACTGGGTGTCCAAGCACCTGCGCGGAACGCTCGTACTGATCGCCTTCGCCCTGGCGGTGGTCACGGCGCTGTTCGCCGTGACCGCTGCGGGCCCGCTCACGGCGACCATCCTGTTGATCATGTGGGGCCTGGCCTACGGCGGCGTCTCCGTGACGCTGCAAACCTGGATGCTCAAGGCCGCACCCGAATTGACCGAGTCCGCGTCGTCGCTCTTCGTCGCCGCGTTCAACCTGTCCATAGCCTTCGGCGCCCTGCTCGGTGGGCTCGCCGCCGACGGGATCGCCACCGTCGCCGTGCTGTGGGTGGCTTCCGGGCTGACTCTGGCCTCCGCTTTGACCATCGTCTCCAGAAACACGAACACCAGCTCGAAAGGTATCTAGACCATGACACACGCCATCATCAACCCCGAGTCCCTGCACAATCCGGTCGGCTTCGGCTACAGCCACATCGCGCGCGCGTCTGGTGACCTCGTCTTCATCGCCGGCCAGTACGCCTCCGACGGCGACGGCCACGTCACCAGCGGGGACTTCGCCGAACAGGTCAGGCAGTCTTTCGCGAACCTGGGGACGGCGCTCGCCGCGGCCGGTCTTGACTATGGGGACGTCGTGCAGATCCGTACCCACATCGTCGACCACGACATCGCCAAGCTGGGGATCATCGCTCAGGCTGTGCAGGACATCTGGCACGATGTGCCGCCCACGCAGACGCTGACCGGGGTGGCCGCGCTCGCTCTGCCGGACATGCTGTTCGAGGTCGACGCTGTCGCCGTGGCGGGCAGCGCCGGCTGAGCCCGCCATCGGAGGGTGCAGGCCCGGGGCGCCGGCGGGAGCCGGTTGGAGCAGGTGTGACCCTGCCGGCGGCCGACCCCTGCTCACCACGGGTGCCCACGCTTGTGGCCCAACTATTTAGATATGTATTATCCAGATTGTGAGGATGAGTGAAGGCGTGGAGTGGGCGCTGCACACCTGCCTGAACCTGGCATGGGTCGAGGACGGCCAATGTGTGCCGACCGCCGTTCTTGCCGACTACTTCCAGTTGCCTCCCGCCTATCTCAACAAGCAGATGCAGGCTCTGGCGCGATCGGGGATCGTGTCGTCGGTCACGGGCCCGCGAGGCGGATTCCAGCTCGCTCGCCGGCTGCAGGACATCACGGTGCTGGACGTGGTGGTGGCGATCGAAGGCACCGAAGAGGCGTTCCAGTGCACCGAGATCCTCAGTCACGCCCCGGAAGCGCAGCAGGAAGCCGACTATCGCACGACCTGCGTGATCTCGCAGGTCATGCGCAAGGCAGAGCTGTCCTGGCGCAGAGAACTGGCCGGACAGACGCTGGCCGACGTGAAGGCCACGGTGGAGGCCAGATTTCCCGTGGTGCCGGCGCAGACTCGTCGCGGGCTCCAGAGGCGGCGATCCTGATCCACGCTCGGGCGACCGGCAGCGACGAAGGTAGGGGGTCGCGGTCGACGATCGTCAGTTCCCGCTTCACGGGGACCATGGCCACGATAGGCGCACCCGGCCGGCCAGGTCCGGCGACAGTTGCTGAACGGCAAGGTAGAGGTCCTGTCATATGCCACCCCCTGATCACGGCGAGCCGATCAAGACGCCTCCTGAGCACCAGGTGCTCCTGGCGGTCTATGACGGGGTTCAGCTGTTGGACACGGCAGGGCCGTTGGAGGTGTTCTCCGGGGCCGCGCATCTCATGGGGCATGGTTATCGCGTACGCCTGGCCTCGGTCGGCGGGTGCGACGTGGTCACGCAGTGGGGCGTCCGGCTCGGCGTCGACCTGGACCTCGCGCGCGTGAGCGGCTTCGGGGGAACACTGCTCGTGCCGGGCGGGCTTGGTTTCCAGGACGCGCTGCGGGACGCGGGGCTCCTCTCCGAGGTCGGCAGGCTGGCCCCGTTCGCCCGGCGCGTCGCATCCGTGTGCACGGGCGCGTTCATCCTGGCCGAGGCCGGGCTCCTCGACGGCCGGCGGGCCACCACGCACTGGGGTTACTGCTCGGACCTGGCTGAGGCCTACCCCTCGGTAGCGGTGGAGCCCGATGCGATCTTCGTGCGCGACTCGCCGATCATCACCTCCGCGGGGGTTACGGCGGGTGTGGATATGGCGCTCTCTCTGGTAGAGGAAGACTACGGCGTGGCAATGGCCCGCAGGCTGGCCAAGTGGCTGGTGGTGTTCATGCAGCGGCCGGGAGGTCAGTCGCAGTTCAGCATCTGGCAGCGGAGCCGCCCCGTGCGCAACGAGGCGCTGCGCCACCTGCTGAGTGACATCGTGGCCGCGCCGGAATCGGACTTCTCCATTCCCGCCATGGCGGAGCAGCTGTCGATGAGCGTCCGTCACTTCGGCCGGCTGTTCACCCGCGAGGTAGGCATCAGTCCCGGCCAGTACGTGGAACGAGTGCGTGTCGAAGCCGCCCGGACGATGCTGGAGACGACAGAGGAAGGGCTGGACACCGTGGGACGCCGATGTGGGTTCCGCAGCGCGGAGATCATGCGGCGCGCCTTCATCCGGCAGCTGGGCATCTCCCCCAGAGCGTGCAGGGAACGTTTCCGCAGCACTAGCGTGATCAAGGTGTGAGTCTCAGCCTCGCGATCGTTCTTCCATGAAACAGGCGCCCGATCGGCAGTGCGGAAAGTACGCCGTTGTGCTGGCGCGTCGCCGTTCCGCCGGAGTGCGGGCGCATGTCTCCTGGTGCGGCCGGCGAGTCGCCGGCCGCGGTCTGCCGTGCAGGTGTCATCGGATGAATCTGACGTCCGGGTGTCGTCGTGACGGTCCGTTGAGGATCGGTCTGGGCAGATCGCGCAGGTGCCTGTCGAAGAACGCCGGGACGTAGGCGCGCTGGGAGGAGATGATCCGTTTCGGATCGACCGTACCGATGTTGGCGGTGCGGAACTGCGGCGAGATATCCAGCTTGTCGTCGAGGGACGGTAGGAACGCCTGCACGTCGGTGAACGTGTAGTGGCGCCCCTTGGGGACGTTCAGGTCCCGCTTCCAGCCGGTGGACTTCTCCCAGAAAGACTTCCACGAAGGAGTCGTCACGTGTGTCTGGGTGTTGGCACCCATGAGCATGAAGGGCTGCTTCAGCCCTTCCAGCGCGACGGGCATCAGGTCATCGGTGGCGTACTGCATGGTGCCGTCCATGTCGATGCCCGCGTCGATGCGCCGGTCCTCTCGCATGGTCATGGCGGACTGGATCCCGCCCGCGGAGTGGCCGAACATCCCGATCTTCGACAGGTCCAGGATCGTTCCCAGATCTGCGGGAATCTCGCGCTGGCCGGCGTCGGGGTTGTGTCCTTGACGCAGAGCGGCGAGCTGATCGAGGACGAACCTGGTGTCCTCCACCCGGGTGCGCATCACCTTCTTACGCACCTCGGTGCTCGAGGCAGGCAGTTTCATGCCCTCGACTCGCCCGCCGGGGAATTCCACGGGAGCCGTCTCATAGGTGTGGTCCATGGTGACCACGACGTAGCCACGACTGGCCAGCTCTTCCACCAGAACGCTGCCCAGGGCGCGCGGGACCCCGAGCCCTGGCGAGTAGAGCACGACGGGCAGGCGACGTCCGGACCGTACCGGCGCCCCCTCCACGGCGTGGGTGGAGATGGCCCGCCAATCGACCTCTCCGGGCTTGGTGCCGAAGCTTCCCGCCTTGTCGATATGCGCCGCTGCGTTGGGGCGCAGGTATGGCGCAAACTGCAGGGAGCGGCTCCCCCTCTTCGAGACCCTTTCCGCCGTCGGATACCAGACGCTGATCATGAGCTCCCGCGGACTGTCCGGCACCCAGGGGTCCGGCCTGTCGCGATCGACCAGGTGCAACTCGGTAGTGCCGATGGAACGGGCGCCGCCGGGTTCGGGCAGATCGAAGGTGATGGGCGTGGTTCCCGTGGACGCCGCATCATATCGCTGGGACGTGTTCGCTGAGGCAGGCGAAGTGGCGCAGGTTGCCATGAATGCCAACGTGGTGGCGATGCCGACAGCGGTGCGCCGTCGAGGAGATTTCCCTGTGGACATGGCTTCACGGTGGCGGTTACGACCGCATTCCGGAGCCGACGAAAGTGATTCGGCGCCCCCATACTTTCGTCGTGGTCGAGCTGGCGGACGAACACGTCCGTGTCAGCGTTGCCCGTATTTTTGTGGACGTTCGTCAGCGCCCGGGACCTGTTTCACCCCCCTACGGAAGTAGTGACAGGCGGTGGCTCTGATCGGCGCACCGGGATGACGGTCCGTGCGCGAAGCCCGGGTTGCGGCCGGGGATAACTACGCCAAGATCCTCGGCAACCCCACCGACGGCCGAAGCATATTTCCGTCCCGTCCTGGTGCATTTTTCTTACTAGACAACTCGCATGGGAAAGCAGCGATATGACTGAAGATTTCATGCTGGACTCTCACGGATCAGCCCTTCCACTTCCCCCCGACCTCCTGAGCCCGGTGCCAGATGAGGTCGAACGTGCGCTGGCGATGTACAGGGCGGGCGATGTGCCGCAAGCGCGGGCGGTGCTTACCTCGATCGCCGGCACGGGACGTACCGCCGCGTCCGGCCATGCGGCCATGGCGCTGGCGGGCATCTCACTCGATGAGAACGGTCTCGGCGGCTCCTGCCGCAAACGGCTGGAGCAGGTGGCCGCGGGGGAGGACCCGTGGCTCGGCCCCTTGGCCGCCGTGATGCTCACACCGGAATTCGCATCGTTCACGTCCTCGGGCTCTGGCCGGCTGCTCCTGCGCAGCCTGGCCGCCCAGCTCAAAGGCGACCTGGATACGGCACGGAACGGATTCGAGCAGGCCGCCGACGCTCACAAGGGCGCTGAGCTCGGGGACCTCGCCGCCATCCTCCTCGGCAACCTCTTGCTCCAGACCGCTGACCAGGTCGCAGCTCTCGAACCGCTGACGTACGCACGAGAGATGTGCGACGGCCTGCTCGCCGGCTACGCGGCTTACCTCGAAAGTCACGTACTGATCGGGCAGGATGAGAAGGACAGGGCGGTGAGCGTACTCCAGTACGCTCACCGGGAGTCCCACCCCGCCAAGGGCGGGAGTGAAGGGCTGCATCCCTGGGTCGCCCTCCGGTACGGGGAACTCCTGGCAGGCGACCCGTACCTCGACGTCGTCCACGACCAGATGGAGAACAGCGCCGTCAGTGAGGGCGAAGTGGTGCGGGAGCCCTTCGAGTCCGCCCGCCACCACGGACAGGTCAGCCGTCCCGCGCTCGTCGATGTCGGCTTCTATCTCTTCCCTGCGGACTTCGGGCCGGTGCACGCAGGGCTGGAGCGTCTGAAGACCTGGAGCGACGAACGGTACGAACGCGGCCGCAGGCTGGTGCTCGCGCTCTACACCCACGTCGAGGACGGCCGCGACGAACCACGTACACAAGGGTTGGCGCAGCTGTGGGACAAGCTCGACCTTCCCCGCCCTCGCTGAGGAGACCACGGGCGAGATGCGAGAGGCCGGCGGTCCCAGCCGGTCACGGTCCATGGTAAAGAGCCCTACGGGAACCCCATCGGTTGTCCTGGAACTGCCGGCGACGTTCGTGGCTGCCTACTCGACCGCCTTCCCCAGCGCGAGTTCGATCAATGGATCCATGCGCAGTTCAACCCCACAGCGCTTCGCGGCTTCGAAGCGTGTGTCGCCCAGGTGGGCACGCGTGATCTCCTCGCACTGCCGGTGATATCCGGTCAGGTATCCGGAGAGAGAGCCGCCCAGCGATTGCCAGAGCTCGCCTGCGGCGCCGAGCAGCATGGCGGCGCGTCCACCTTCACCCTCGTGCGCGGCGATCCAGGCCAGCACGTCCACGCACATCGCCAGCCCCAGGCGGTCACGGAACGGCCGCTTCAGCCGGATGGCCTCGCGCACCAGCTCGCGCGCGCCTGCCATGTCCCCTGTCCGCCAAGCGCTTATGCCCGACATGCAGAGGGCGTACGACCTCAACCACACTTCGTCGTGCGCCTCGCATGTCGACACAGCGTCCGAGAACAGCGAGGAGGCCTCTTCATGATGGTCGAGATGGGCATGGGCGGTGGCGAGATACATCTGCGACAGCGCGGCGTGGATCGGGTCGTCCATGTCGAGATACCGCTGTCGAGCCCGACCGAACAGCACCACGGCTCCGGGCAGATCCTGACGAGACAACGCGCGGAGGCCGCTCACGTGTGTGAACATGGCGAGACTTTGCCCTTCCCCAAGACGCCGGGCCAGCGACTGACCTTCGTGCAGCATCGGTTCCACGGCGGCGAAGTCGTTCTGCAGGCTGGCCAGTCGTGCGTTCACGCTCATGGCTCTCGCGCGTGCCACGGTCGGCGCGTCGTCCAGGGCGAGCGCTAGTTCGAGCCAGCGCCGGCCTTCACGCAGGGCGCCCGCGGCAATCCAATAGCAGCAGAGATCGGCGGCCATCGCCAGGCCGACCTGGGCACCGCCGGGCTCTGTGACGCAGTGGTCGAGGGCGGCGCGGATGTTGCCCTGTTCGCCGCGCAACCGGGCGAACAACTCGGCCTGGCCAGGCCCGAGCCATTGGCGTTCACCTCGACGGACCAGGCTCCGGTACCAGTCGCGGTGCCGGGAACGAAATCGAGTGTGCGTGCCGGACTCCAGCAGCCGGTCACGCCCGTACTCGCGCAAGGTTTCCAGCAGCCGGTAGCGTGCCTCCTCGGTGCGCTCTTCCCTGATCAGAATGGATTTGTCGACCAGGCCGGTCACCAGATCGATGACCTCCGCAGGCTCGATGCCGTCTCCCGAGCAGACCGACTCCGCCGCCTTCAGATCCATGCCGTCGACGAACATCGAGGCGCGTGCCCACAACAACCGCTCCAGTTCGGTGCAGAGGCCGTAGCTCCAGTCGATCATGGACCGCAGCGTCTGCTGCCGAGACGGCGCCATCCGCATCCCGTTGCTCAGCAGCCGGAACCGATCATCCAACCGCTCCAGCAACTGCTCCGCGGACAGCACCTTGATGCGCGCCGCTGCCAGCTCTATCGCCAAAGGTATGCCGTCCAACCGCCGGCAGATCCGTTCCAGCATGGGACGGCTCGCGTCGCTCACCGCGTATCCCGGCGACGTCGCCGACGCACGTTCGGCGAACAACTGCACCGCCTCGCTCTGCCCGATCTCGCCGTCGCCCTCTTCCCCGACCGTGAGGGCGGGCACGGCCAGGACCTGCTCGCCTTCGATACGCAACGCCTGCCTGCTGGTGGCGAGAACGACCAGGTCAGGCAGGCAACGTACGAGCGACTCGGTCAGCCGGGCGCACTCGTTGATCAGGTGCTCGCAGTTGTCCAGCAGCAACAGCAGGTGCTTGCCGCGCAAGAAGTCGACCAGTACCTCCACCGGAGGGCGGGACGAGCGGTCCTGGATGTCGAGCGCCTCGCTGACCTTGTGCACCAACAGTTCGGGGTTCTCCACCGCGGCCAGCTCGACCAGCCACGCACCGGCCGGAAAATCGTTGCGCACCTCGGCCGCCACTCGCAGCGCCAGCCGCGTCTTGCCGACCCCGCCTGTACCGGTCAGCGTCACGATCCGGGCGTTGGACAGCTGGCGCTTGACCCGGGCTATCTCGCCTCCGCGCCCGACAAAGCTGGTCACCTCCGCGGGCAGGCGGCCGACGGGATGCTCGCAGGAGACGTTCGTAGCCGTGCCGGCCAGCAAAGCCGGGTCCTGCTCCAGGATCGCCTGGTGGAGAGCGATCAGTTCTGGGTCGGGGTCCAGGCCCAGGTCCTCGGCCAGACGGTTGCGTAGGTCCTCGTAGCTGGCCAGTGCGTCGGCTTGTCGCCCGGCTCGATACAGGGCGCGTATGTGGACCGCCCGCAGCCGCCCCCGCAGCGGATGTTGTTCCACGAGGTCGACCAGGTCACCGGTGAGCAGGGCGTGCTCGCCGGTCTCCAGCCGGGCCTCGGCCTGCACCTCCAACGCGGCCAGCCGCTGCTCCTCCAGCCGATGGGCTGCGGTCCGGGCGAAGCCGCTGTCGGCGAAATCGGCGAACGCCGGCCCTCGCCACAACGCCAGCGCCTCGTTGAGCAGCGTCACCCGGGTCCGGGGATCCGTCGCGTCCTGAGCCCGCAGCGACAGCTCGGCGAACCGTCCGGCGTCCGTCGCGTTGGGACCGACGTCGAGCACGTATCCGGGCGGCTGGGAAGCCACCAGTCGACCGCCACCCGGCTCCTGATCGAGCGCGTGCCGCAGCCTGGAGATTTTCAGTTGCAGTGCGCCGGTGGGATTGGCCGGCAGATCGTCCTCCCATAGATCTTCGATAAGCCGGTCCGTCCCCACAACCTGGCCCTGATGGGCGAGCAGGTCGGCCAGGAGGGCACGCACTTTGGTCTCGGGCACCGGCACCGGCTCGCCTTCAGCCGTCCACACCTGCACCCGCCCAAGCACCCCGAAGCGCATAATCCCAGGTTAACGCCACATATAAGCCCATCCTGCCCGTGAAAGGGCTGGTGGTAGCGAAGGGGCTCCCCATCGCGCATCGCCGGTGACGTGGCTCATGGGATCGAGTGCTTCTCCGCAGCTGCGGGCTCAACCGGCCGTCGCACCATGTAGACGTCGATCGGGTCCTGGGCCTCCACGGTGAACCCGTGACGCTCGTACAGTCGCTGGGCGCCGCTGCCCTGCAGAACGTTCAGACGAACGAGGGCGCCGTCGGCATCGATCCTCTTGAGCAGGGTCCGTAGGACGGCCGATCCGAGCCCTCTGCCTTGGAACTCCGGGGCGAGATAGAAGTGCTCCAGCCATCGCCCCTCATCGGCCGGGCGCACGGCGACGGAGCCCGCGAAGGCGCCGGCGGCCACGATGACCGAGGTGTGCTCCGGCGAGAAGGAGTCCCGCAGCCGCTGCCGGACCCGATGTTCGTCGAACCGTCCCAGTCGCTCGAGGTCCGGCCGCATCACTGTCGCCCGCAACTCCACGATCGCCTCGAGATCGGTGGGATCCGCGGAACGCAGCACCCATTCCAGCAGATGGTCCGGCGGGGTTCGGACCGTCTTCGTGTACGCGCCGCGTCACACAGGCGCCCTCACCTGCGTAGCCGCTGAAAGCTTTCGCCGACTGGGGGGTGCGCGCGAAGGCCGCACCCCGTCTACTACACTCAGCCCTATGCGTTCCGTCATCCAGAACTGGCATTTCATCCGCCTCCGGTCGGCGTTCTGACCGCGGTGCCGGCCGTCGCCGGCACTGGGTTTTCCGTTCACCGTTCGCCTTTTGGATGACGAGGATTCTTCTCATGCGCGCAACCTCGCGCCCCACTTTCGTGTTCGTTCACGGCGGCTCCAGCAACTCCCGGGCCTGGGGACTTCTGCAGAACGAACTGGCCCTGCTCGGGCATCGTTCGCACGCCGTCGACCTGCCTGGCCCCGGTGTGGCCCGACTGAACTGGCGCAGTGCCCACGCCGATGCGGAACTGTTCACCGACCGCATCACCCCGGCCGTCCAGGACTACATGATCCGCCAAGCGGACGCGCTGACCCCGTACAGCCCCTTCCAGGCGCACACGCTGGCGACCTCGCACGTCGGCTGCTTCAGCCGACCGCACGTCTTCGCGGAACTCCTGGCGAACCTCAACTGAGGCGTTCCGGCGCCCTCGCCGCCGGCCTCGGCGGCGAGGGCGCCGGGGTCGGCGGCTGACGGGGCTGACCCTGGGCGATGTGCACCTACGGCACCAATACCGAGGAGTTCATCGCCCTCGGGCCGGCGCCGAGTTGATGGAACAGCGGTCAGGACCGGACAACTGCGACAGGCCGATCCGGGTTCCTGGCCCCGGCCTTCATGGAGCCGACCCGTGGCCATCTCTGCCGACAGAGGGGACCACGCCGCCGCACAAACGCCCGGCCGATCCCCGGACAGCAGGCGCCGTCAAGACATCGCCGATCTCTTCCTGCACGGCGCGGCATCCGACCTGCCCGCCACCTGACCACGACAACCCCAGTCCCTGCTCACCCCGGCGGGGAGAACCATGCCCATTGCGAGCGGAGAAAGACCAGATGACCACCACCCACTGGCGGCGTAACGTCGCCCTGTTCCTTACCGGCCAGACCATGTCGTTGTTCGGCTCGATGATCGCGCAGTACGCGGTGATGTGGTGGGTGACGCTGCAGACCCGCTCCGGGCTGGCGGTGGCCCTCTACGCGGTGGCCGCGTTCCTGCCCCAGGGCCTGATGTCGATCTTCGGCGGCGTACTCGCCGACAGGATGAACCGCCGGCTCCTGGTGATGATCGCCGACGGCGCCATCGCCGCAGCGACGCTGGCGCTCGCGCTGCTGATGGCCAGCGGCGTGAACGACCTGTGGATCGTCCTGCTGGCCGTGGCCGTCAGGTCGCTGGGCGCGGGGGTCCAGACCCCCGCCGTGCAGGCGATGATCCCGCAGATCGTGCCGGGTGAGCACCTGATGCGCGTCAACGGAATCTTCCAGACCATCCAGTCGGCGATGATGCTGATCGCCCCCGCCGCCGCCGGTGCGATCTTCGCCGCCTTCGGCCTCGTCCCCGTCTTCTTCCTGGACGCGGTCACGGCGGTGATCGGGATCGGGCTGCTCGCCCTGGTCACCGTCCCGACCCTGGAGCGGGCGGCCGAGGCCAGCGCCTCCTACCGGCAGGACCTGACGGAGGGGATGCGCTACATCCGCACCCAGCCGATCGTGCGCTGGCTGCTCGTCGTGTACGCGGTCATCTTCCTGCTCACCGTGGCGCCCTCGTTCGTCACGCCGCTGATGGTCGCGCGCACGTTCGGCAGCGAGGAGTGGATGCTGGCGGTGCTGGAGATCGCCTTCGGCCTGGGCATGCTGCTCGGCGGCGTCCTGGTGTCCACGGTGCTGGCCAAGCGCAGCCGGATCGGGCTGATCCTCGTCGCCGTCTACGGCTTCGGGCTGGTGACCGTGGCGCTCGGGCTGAGCGGCAACCTGTGGGTCTTCTACGGCTTCATGTTCATGTTCGGACTGCTGGTGCCGCTGTTCTCGACGCCGTTCATGACGCTGATCCAGGAGACCGTCGAACCTGCCATGCACGGGCGCGTGTTCAGTTACGTCGGCATCGTGATGGCGCTGGCCACCCCGATCGGCATGGTCGTGTTCGGGCCACTGGCCGACGTGGTCAGCGTGCAGGTCCTGCTCATGGGTGCCGGGCTGGCCGCCATCGTCGTGATCGCGATTGCGGCCCGTGTGCCCTCCGGCCGGGCCACCATCGCCGCCGCCCGTGCCCACACCACGTCCCGCCCCGATGCCGACACTCTCCCTGGGGATGAGACCGTCAGCTGCCGGTGAGCACCGATCGAGCCGGCCCGCGCGGTGCCGCCGCGAGGGCCGGCCATCGGGCTTGGCGGTCGAGGCGCAGCGTTCCCACGCATAGCCAAAAACCGCCAGGCAACAATTTTCCGACAGGCCAGGCATGACTGGCCTGTCGGGACTCGCGGGGAAAGAAGGCAGGATCGGTCAGCGTGTAGGCGACGGCAGACGGCCGTATGCCGCTCGTCGCGGTGCGGTATGGCTGCGGTAGTCACGCAGGGAACGCAGAAGGCCGGCTCCGAAGATCGGAACCGGCCTCTAAGCTGGTACTACTCTGTCGGGGTGGCGGGATTTGAACCCACGACCTCTTCGTCCCGAAGGAAAGCCGGGAAGTCTGAGAATGTCGATTTGAGTCGATCGGGGTGCCTCTCACTTCGCAAAACACTCCGGGCAGGACCGGGAAAGTCTGAAAGGGCCGCAAGGCAGTGGCTCCCAGAATTGGCTCCCGTGGCTCCTCCCCGGGGTGGGAGAGGAATCCATGATCAACGAGTACTATCCCGACTACAACGACGGGCGTTTCCCCGAAGACACTCCCGTCCTCGTCAGGTATCCCCTACGCGATGACGAGAACGATGATCGCGACTCTTGGCCGTGGCTACCAGGCGCCGTCCTGGCTCAGTGCGGTCCCGACGAGTGGCGGGTCGTCGTCGAGGTGCCTGCACTGGCCATACCTGACCTCAGCGTGCCTGATGGCGACGCTCCGGAAAATCTTCTCTACCCGACGTGCTTCCGCGACGCATCTGAGATTCGCGCCGTCAACATGCACGTGTGGCAGCGTGTACGGAACGAGGTAGACCACGGCTGAACTCGGCAAACAGGCCACGGCCGTCTGTCGACGGTGGCCTGCTTGTGCGTGGGCTGCCGAGATCGCCGGAATGGGCTACCGTTGAATGCTTTGCATTCGTTTAAGTCTTGGCTTGCAAAGTCGACTCTTGTCAGGTCTCCTGATTCAGGCTCCTTCATCGTTGGCCGTGTCCCACGGCTCCACCGTCCAGCGGGCTAGGGCGCGCTGGACGGACAGGGTGTGGCGGTGCTTGGAGCCCAGTACGCGCTCGCGGATGGGGAGCAGGGCGGCAAGCTGGGTACGAGCCGCTTCCACGTTCCCTACTTCCCCCGTCCAGAGGGCGAGGCTGCACCGGGTGACCAGAGTGTCAGGGTGTTCGGGGCCCAGGACGCGCTCATAGTCGGAGAGCAGGGCGGCGAGGGCATCATGGGCAGCTTGCGGGTCCCCCTCCGGCTCCGCCCCTATGCAGTTGGCGAGGGCGCACCGGGTGACCAGAGTGTCAGGGTGCAGGCGGCCCAGTACGCGCTCGCGGATGGGGAGCAGGGCGGCAAGCCGGGCACGAGCCGCTTCCACGAACCCCAACTCCCAGATCCAGAGGGCAATGCGGAACTCGGTGGCCAAGGTGTCAGAGTGCTCGGGGCCCAGCACGGCCTTATGGATGGGCAGCAGATCGCCAAGTTGGTCATAGGCCGATTCCGCGTCCCCTGCCAGTCCGGTCCAGTTGGCGAGGCCGTACCGGATAGCCAGGGTATCGCGGTGCTTGGGACCCAGCTCCCGTTCATAGAGGGAGAGCAGGGTAGTGAGGGCATCACGGGCTACTTCTGGGTGCCCCGCCCGTCCAGTCCAGTGGGCGAGGGAGTTCATAGTGGCCAGAGTGTCAGGGTGCAGGCGGCCCAGTATTCGCTCGCGGATTGGAAGCAGGGCAGTGAGTTGCTCCTGGGCGCTGGCGGCGTTCCCTGCCTCTCCGACCCACATTGCGAGGTTGTGTCGGATGGTGAGAGTGTCCTGGTGCTCGGGGCCCCGCGCTCGCTCAACGATCGGCAACAGAGCAGCGAGCAGGTTCCGCGCCTCTGCCGCGTCGTTGGGGTGGTCGGCGGGTCTGAGCTGCTGCGCGGGAAGGTTGAGGCTTTCCGGCTTCGTCCCTCTGGCCGATGACACATCAGGTTTGGGCGATGGGCGGGGTCGGGCGTCGAGCCAGAGCTGGCGGAACTCCTCGACATCGCCGCCCCACGCCTTCACGACCAACTCGAACTGCCGCCACGCTGGCCGCTTCCGGCACCGCAGCACGGCATGCACAGTGGTGTGACTGACCTGCTCCTTGAGGTCCCTGGCAGTCTGCCGGGTGCTTGGCTCCCCCGCGTAGGCGTGCAACTGTTGCAGCCGCTCCCGCAAGAGGGCCAAGGCCTCATCGTTAGCCGTGCTGACAGACTCGCTCATAATGCCGTCGAGCATCCCAGGCTGTAAGCGGCTGTAAAGCTCATTTGCGGTAATTCGCTCGTGCCCGTTCATTTTCGTCAGCTCACGTCAAAGCTCGTTTGCGATCCCTCCGACCGCTCCTGGCAAACCACACAGTGGTAAGCACACCGCCCACACCGGGGCAGTCGCGCCTCAAGCGGTGCCCGGTCAGACCCGTCTCCGACTCGTGTGACCCGGACACCAAGGCGCTTCCTCGCAACTCGAAAGGGAACACCCACCGATGATGCCCCAGCTCAGCATGGTCGGCCTCGCCATCACCGCCGTGCTCGTCACCCTCGGCGGCGTCTATCTCTTCTCCACCGACCAAGCACGACGCTCCCGTGCCTGGCGCCTACTACGCCTGCTGTTTCGCCGCTGACGGTGCCGGGTCAACGACGACCGCAATGCGGGGCCATGGCTATCGGGCGCAGTCCTGGGTCAATGTGGTCCCGACGAGCGGCGGATCGTCATCGAGGTGCCCGCTCTGGCCATCCCCGACCCCAGCGTGCCCAACGGCGACGCTCCGAAGAACATGCTCTACCCCGCTCGCTTCCGCGACGCGACCGAGATCCGCGCCGTCAGCATGCAGGTGTGGCTGCGCGTACAGCACGAGGTAGTGGGCACAGGGTCAAGGCTGCAGCCCTGGACCTGGCCGACATCGATGCCGACCTCGTCTGCGGCTTCCTGGACCATCTCGAGGCCGACCGGCACAACGGCATCACCACTCGCAACGCCCGGCTGGCCGCGATCCACTCCCTGTTCGGCTACGCGGCGCTGCGTTGCCCCGAACATGCCCTGCTCATCCAGCGCGTCCTGGCCATCCCTCACAAGCGCCGTGATTCCACCGACGTGTGCTTCCTGACCCGCGCCGAGAGTGACGCGCTCCTCGCGGTTCCCGACCAGTCCACCCCGCTGGGCCGCCGGGACCACCTGCTGCTGCTCGTCGCCATGCAGACCGGGCTGCGCGTCTCCGAACTCACCTCGCTGACCTGCGCTGATGCCGAGCTCGGATGGGGCGCCCACCTACACTGCACCGGAAAGGGCCGCAAACAGCGCACCACCCCGCTCACCCGGCCCGCCCCTGGCCATCGCCGGTATCGCCCGCCTGGCCTGGCGCTACCGGTCCGAACTCGCCCCGCTCACCATCGGCGTGAGCGTCCTGGCCGCGAGCATGGTCCTGCGGCGCTGGTTCCCCGACTGGTGGCCCACCGTGATCATCGCCACCGCCCTCGTGGCTGGCGCACTGGCCCTGTGGGGCCCGTGGGTCAACCTCACCCGCCCGATCGAACGCGGCTACGCCGCCGTCACCACGGCGTTCGCCGGAACGTGGCTGACCCTGGCCGCCTACCTGGGGCCGTTCACCGACCCTCTACCCGCCGTGCTCGGCGTCGGCACCCTCGTGCTGGCCGTGCCCTGGTGGGCGCACCGCCGCAGGCGTGCCCGCGTACGCGTGGAGCGTACGCTGGCCGCCTGGCCGGACATCGCCCAAGCCGCCGGCCTGGCCGGATCCCGCATCCAATCGGCCATGGTCGATCTGTGGGGCTACCGCTTCCGGCTCGGGCTGGGCGTCGGCCAGACCGTCGAAGACGCCATCAACGCCGTCCCCCGCCTGGAATCGGCGCTCGGCACCACGCGCGGCGGCATCCGCGTCCAGCCCGTGGCCAGCAAGAAGGCCAACCGCGCCGACGTACGCGTCATCGAAACCGACCCGCACGCCGACGCGATCGCCTGGCCAGGCCCCTCCATCACCTCGATCACCCAACCGGTCAAGCTGGGCCTGTTCGAGGACGGCAGCCCGGTCCGCGTACCCCTGCTTCGCCGACATGCGCTGTTCGCGGGCATGTCCGGGGCAGGCAAGTCCGGAGGCGTCAACGTCCTGCTCGGCGACCTGACCGCCTGCCGGGACGTGATCCTGTGGGCCGTCGACCTCAAACGCGGTATGGAACTGCTCCCGTGGGCGTCCTGCATCGACCGGATCGCCACCACCCCGCAGGAAGCGGAGGCTCTGCTCGCCGACGCCGTGGTCATCCTCGACGGCCGCGCCGACGACCTCACCACGCGCGGCGAACGCGTATGGGAGCCCTCACCGGAACGGCCCGCGCTGATCATCGTCATCGACGAGTACGCCGAACTGGCCAGCGAGGCACCACGCGCGATCGACCACGCCGACTCGATCGCCCGCCGTGGCCGCGCGCCGGCGGTCAACCTGATCGCCGCCACCCAACGCCCCTCCAAGGACGCGATGGGCAAGAGCGCGGTCCGCTCCCAGATGGACGTCCGGCTGTGCTTCCGCGTCCGGGAAGCCCGCGACGGAGACCTGATCCTGGGACAGGGCATGGTGAAGACCGGATGGCATCCGCACAAGCTGGACGCCCCCGGCAAGTTCCTGATCAGCTCCCCGGAACACGACATCCCCCGCCGCGCCCGTACGTACCTGCTCGACGACGAGGGCGTACAGGCCACCGCCGAACAGCACGCCGACCACCGCCCGCCCCTCGACGAGGTGTCCGCTCAAGCCCTCAAACGCGCGGCAGAGATGCCCACCCCACCACCACAGCCCACCATCCGCCCCTCACCCCGACACGCGCGCGACAACCCCGTACGAGCCGCTGAAGACACCCTCACCGCCACCCTGAGGCAGGCTCCGAACGACGGGGTCAGCATCGGCGACCTCATGCGCGCAACCGGCATGCGCCGAACCTGGGTCTACCAACGCCTCCAAGAGCTGAGCCGCACGCGCCAGGTCGAACAGGTCTCACGAGGACGCTGGAGAGCCCTCCCAGAGGTACACGATCCGTAATCGTCCGCGTCCGCCGTCCGCGTCCGTCCGCGCGTCTGCGCGTGTAGAGGCAGCGACAGGCGCGGACGGACGAACCGGCGGACGATCACCATCCGTAACTTACGACCGTGCGCGGGACCCCCGCACGGAAGGGAGCCGCACACCCCGACGACCGAGAGGGGGGATGCACATGCAGGCATACACCGTCGAACAAGTCGCGGAGATGCTGAGCATCGGACGTGACAAGGTCTACTTCCTTCTCCGTACCGGACAGCTCAACAGCATCAAGATCGGCAAGCTGCGCCGGATCACCGACCGGCACCTTGCCGAGTTCGTTTCCTCGCTGGAATCGATAGACGAGGCGTAGAGCATCGTGCTACAACGTTCTACAAGGCCGGTTGTCCGGAACCGCCGCACAACCGGCCGGCGCCTCTTGATAACTGCATGACACAGGAAGGAAGCCGTCAATGACGAGCGACCGAACCACCCTGCCTCCCGTACGCGTGGACACGGAACTGAAAGACCGTCTCCGCAAGTACGCCGAGTCACAGGAACGAGATGTGTCGTGGGTGATCAGGAAGGCGATCGAGGAGTACCTCAACCGTCACGAGAAGGGGTGATCCCTTGGCCAAGATCCTGATCGGCAAGTACGAAGCGACCATCTACCCCGAGGGAGACGGCTTCACCGGAGCCATCTCCCTCGGGTTCGGCCCCGACGGCAAGCGCCAACGCCTCAAGCGCAAGGCCAAGACCAAGACGGCCGTCAGGGACAAGCTGATCAAGGCCGTCAAGGCTCTTGAGTCCGGCGTCACCGCATCGGAGACCTACACCGTGCGCGATGCCGTCAACGACTGGCTCAGCAAAGGCCTCAAGGGCCGATCCGAGAACACCGTAACCAAGCAACGCATCCTCGCCGAGTCGCACGTCATCCCCAGGCTGGGGAAGATGAAGCTCCAGCAGCTACGTGCGGATCATGTGGATGAGTGGCTGGACGCACTCTCCGGCGACCTGGCTACCAGGACGCTACGAGATGTCCACAGCGTGCTGAAGCGAGCCATCCGGCAAGCTCAGGCGCGTGACCTGGTGCTGAGGAACGTCGCCGAGCTGGTCACCACGCCCACGGGCAAGGACGGCAGGCCCAGCAAGGCACTCACTCGCCATCAGGCGGACGCGATGCTCCAGGCCGCCGAGTCGTCCGAACTCCACGCCTACGTGGTGCTCAGCCTCACGACGGGCGTCCGTACCGAGGAAGCCCGCGCGCTGCGCTGGGATCACGTCGTCGCCTGGATCCCCAGCCTCAAGGCGTGGCAACCGGTGACCGAGGCAGGGTTCAAGCACAAGAGGTTCGCCATCTACGTGTGGCGAGCTGACCGAGTAGGAGGTGACACCAAGACCCGCAAGTCACGTCGCACGCTGGAATTGCCCAGGCTCGCCGCCGAAGCACTCCGGCACCACCACGCTCGCCAAGCCGCGCAGAAGCTCAAGGTGGGCGGGCTGTGGCAAGATCACAACCTGGTGTTCTGTACGAGCGTCGGCACCCCGCTGGATGCCGCGAACGTACGGCGGGCGTTCCGGCAGATCACCAAGAACGCGGGGATCGGAACCGACTGGACACCCCGCGAGCTGCGTCACTCGTTCGTCTCCATCATGAGTGACCAGGGCGTACCCATCGAGACCATCGCCGATCTCGTCGGGCACGCAGGCACGAGCGTCACGGAAGCGGTCTACCGGCACCAGCTCAAGCCGGTGATCACCAAGGGCGCGCACACCATGAACACAATCTTCGGCGACAAGCCGACGGGTTGAGTCCGAGTGAGGTGGCTCCCCGATTGGCTCCCATCGACTTCAAGAAACGGAAAAGGGCCCGACCCGCTTAGCGGATCAAGTCCTCTACCTGGCAAAACTCTGTCGGGGTGGCGGGATTTGAACCCACGACCTCTTCGTCCCGAACGAAGCGCGCTGCCAAGCTGCGCTACACCCCGGTCGCACGCCGTCGTGCACGTGCTTGGAAAAGTCTAGCGGACTCCCAAGGTGGTTGTGACCGCCTTTAGCGTCGGGGGACCAGTGTCAGGAGCGTCGCTTCGGGGAAGCAGGCGAACCGGGCCGGTGCGTACGGCGAGGTGCCGAGGCCGGCGGACACGTGCAGCCAGGCCGAATCGTGGCGGCTCAGCCCTTTCACCCTGGCGCGGTCGATGCCGCAGTTGGTGACCAGGGCGCCGTAGAACGGGATGCAGAGCTGGCCCCCATGGGTGTGGCCGGCCAGCAGGAGTTGGTAGCCGTCGTCGGCGAAGCGGGTCATGTTGCGCGGCTCGGGGGAGTGCATGACGCCCAGCCGCAGGTCGGCGTCCGCGGGAGCGGGGCCGGCCACGAGGTCGTAGCGGTCTCGGGAGATGTGGGAGTCGTGGATGCCCGCCACGGCCACGTCGAGGTCGGCCACCTTGATGCGGGCCGTGGTGTTGTTCATGTCGAGCCAGCCCTCGGACGCCATGCCCGCGCCCAGCTCTTCCCACGGCAGGTTGGGGACCTGCTGGCGGCGTTCGTTCCTGGAGGTGCGCCACAGGTAGCGGGCCGGGTTTTTCGGCTGGGGGGCGTAGAGGTCGTTGGAGCCGTAGACGAACAGGCCGGGGCGGGACAGCAGGGGCTCGAGGGCGTGCAGGAGGGCCGGGACGGCCTCCGGGTGCGCGATCGAGTCGCCGGTGTTGACGATCAGGTCGGGCTCCAGGTCGCCCAGGGAGCGCACCCATTTGATGAGCATCGAGCGCCCGGGCGTCAGGTGCAGGTCGGACAGGTGGAGGATGCGCACGGGACGGTGGCCGCGCTCCAGCACGGGTACGTCGAAACGGCGCAGGCGGAACCAGTTGCGCTCCACCACGGAGGCGTAACCCAGTCCGGCCAGGCCGAGACCGAGCATGGACAGTGGCACTGCGACGGCTTTCCTCACCCATTCATGATGCCCGACATCCGGCGCGGGGCGTTCACGCAGGCGGCAAGATGGTGCGCATGAGCGCATTGAAAGACAAGCTGAAGGCCGATCTGACGGCTTCGCTGAAGAGCCGGGACGACGTACGCCTCCGGACGATTCGCATGGCCCTGGCGGCGGTCAACGTCGAGGAGGTCTCCGGCAAGGAGGCCAGGGAGCTGACCGATGACGAGATCATCAAGGTGCTGACCAAGGAGGCCAAGAAGCGGCGCGAGGCGGCGGAGGCGTTCGGCAACGCGGGGCGGGCCGAGCAGGCGCAGGCGGAGCTCGACGAGCAGGCGGTGCTGGAGGAATACCTGCCCGCCCAGTTGTCGGACGACGAGCTGGCGGCGCTGGTCGATGCCGCCATCGCCGAGACGGGCGCGTCGGGGCCGCAGGCGATGGGGCAGGTCATGAAGGCCGTCAACCCGAAGGTCGCCGGTCGGGCCGAGGGCGGCCGGGTCGCGGCCACGGTGCGCGCGAGGCTGGCGGGCAAGTAGGTCCGGTGTGATGGGCCTGAGGGCTGGATCCCGGTGCTGTGCGGGATCCAGCCGTTCAACCCGGCGTGCAGCGCCCTCAGCAGCCTTGAGCCGCTCTCTGTGGCCGTCTGGCGCGGCGGTCGGGTCTCAGACGGCGCGGCGTCTGGATGCCTGGCCGCTCTAGTCAGGCGTCCAGGATCTGTCGAGAGCAGGCCGGCAGGTAGTCATGGTCGCGGGTCAGGCGCCGGTGTCGATCCCGAGCCCGGCTCCATGGTCGGAGACCGTGTTCTTGAACCCCTGATCGACCAGGGCTGCGGTCTGTCACATCGATCTTCCCTCGCGGGCATCAAGGTGATGAACGGAGTCAAACCCGTACACCACTCCCGTGGGCGCAACCGCCGCGCCGGGTCTTACTCCGCCGGGAGTCGGCGTCGCGTGGTGGTTGGTTCGATGCGGTCAGATCACCATACCGCCCCACGGCCAGCGGCGTACCCGGTACGGCATCCACCAGGCAACGTCTCCCACCTGACCCACCAGCCCTTCGCTGACCAGGTCGTCGAGTACCGCAGCCGGCACCTGGTCGGCGCGGCAGCTCGACGAGAGCCTGTCGACTGCCCGCAGGTAGTCGACGTCGTCGATGACGTAGCGGGCCAGCGAACCTGGCCGCCGGTCCCGTACCTCCACGAACCCTGGTCCCTGCCGCCACATACATTTACCGAGGTAGAACTCCTCGCGCCAGTCGTCGCCGACATCGCGGCCCGCCGAGTCCAGCACCGCCCGAGGCGGGTAAAGGTGGCTGAGCAGCCGCCAGTTCTCCAGAGCCGGGCCCAGCCGTACCTCCCAGTCGACGACCAGTGCCCAGCTCGTGAGCTCGGTCAACAGCAGCAACCACCCGACCACGGTGGCGGCACCCTGTCGGTCGGTCAGATCGACCGGGCGATCGAGGGCGACTCGGCGTACTCCCTGGTGGTAGAGCGTGGCGGCCAGTTCCGCTGGTGGGTCGCCTGCGCCGACCCGACGGCTGCCCATGGCGACGGCCGGAAGCCGGAGCAGCTCCTGGTCGTGGTGATGCCACAAGGTCAGCGTCAGCGAACCCGGCGCCGTCATGTCGCGGGCACCGGGGAGGTTGCCGCCGGTGGGAGATGGTCGAAGAGGTCTGGGCTCGATCCGTCAAGGCGCTGACCGATGCGGAGCAGCTCCTGGTTGTCGGCCACTGCGGCGACGTGGACATAGTGACCGGCGTCGGCGAAGGCGATGCCCAGCCGGCACCATCGGTCGAGCAACGCGTCGACTTCGGGCTCCGTCACCGAGCCCGCGAGTTCACGCACCAGCCCGGGGACCGTACGCGGCTGGTCGAGCAGCCGGAAGGCGGCCACCTCTACCGGGTCGCGCAGCGAATGTACGGTCCAGTCGAACCGCGCGCGCCGACTGACCAGCACGATGGAGTCGCCCAGATCGAGGTAGCCGAACCGGCTCTCGGCATACGCCCGCTGCCACTCCCCCACCGCCTCCCGCAGCACGTCGGCGACCGACTCGTCGATCCCATGGCGCGGTGCGGCGAACATGTACGCCAGGTCCATCAGCTCCTCATTCGGGAGGTCGTAGATCCGGTGGTACTGGGAGGCGGGCTCCAGCGGCGCGAAGCCAAGCTCGGGCCGGTCGAAGTACGGGCTGAATCGCTCGATCACGAGCCTGGTCACCACGTCAGGCGGGGGAAGATGGTGCAGGGCCGGGAACTGCGCGATCAGTGGGAGGTAGTCCTCAGGCCGCTCGCCGGGAAAGCCGTAGAGGTAGTTCCAGGTCAGTGTCAGGCCGGTGCCGTAGGCGTCGCGCAGCAGCCGTACGTTCTGGCACCCGGAGACACCCTTGTCCATGATCTTCAGGACCCGGCTGCTCAGGTTCTCTATGCCTGGCTGAACGCTGACCACGCCGGCACCGGCCAACGCTCTCAGCTGGTCGCGCCTGAGGTTGGACTTGATCTCGTAGTGCAGCCGCAGATCGTAGCTGGACTCCGCCAGCCTGGGTATGAGCGTGGTGAGGTAGCCCATGTCGAGGATGTTGTCCACCACGTACATGTCGAGCACCTTGTGGCGGCGGACCAGCCGGATGATCTCGTCGTAAAACGCCGCGGGGTTCTTACTGCGGAATTCCATGAACGAGCCGTTGAGCCCGCAGAAGGTGCAGTGGTGCTTCTGGCCCCACCAGCATCCGCGGGCGCTTTCGACGACCAGCTTCGGCTCCACCCAGTCATGGGCCGCCGACGACTCCAGCCGCTCGAAGAATCCGTCGTAGTCCGGGGTCACGATCTCGCTCGGCGGCAGTGCTCGGCCGGTCATGGGGTTCGCGTGGTGGCCGCCGTCCGGCCCTCGCCAGCACAGGCCCGGGATAACGGCGAGCGCCGCGGGATCTGCGGCTGCGGCGGTGGGCTCGGCGAGCTCTGGGCCCGCCAGCACCTTCAGCAGCGCGGGGAACGCCACGTCTCCCTCACCGCGAATCACGTAGTCCACGAAGGGGAAGTTGCGGTGCAGGGCCGCACCCTGGGCGCCGTCGCAGTTGGCCCCACCGAAGGCGACACGCACCTGCGGCGAGGCCCGCTTGACCGCCTGCGCTGTGGCCAGCGCCGCCGTGTTCTGCTGGAACGTAGAAGTAAAACCCACCACGTCCGGCTCGGCCGCCACGATTCCGGCGGCGAGTTCCTCGACGAACTCCGGGGCTGAGGCGTGCAGGTCGAGGCTGAGCTCGTGACGCTCGTCAGTCAGCCATGTCTCCTCGCCCGGCTCGCCTGTCCGCCATTGCGGGTCGCGGTAGAGCGCGGAGGAAAAGACCCAGTCGCCGACTCCGGAGAAGTAACTGTCGATGCAGTAGTAGTGGTAGTCATGCGTGGTGAACCGATGCCGGCCCACGACCCAGTCGACGTAGTCGAGATTGGCGTGCACCACGGTCACCTCGGCGTCAGGGACGGCAGCCACGGCGGCGTTGCGCAGGATGCCAAGCGCCAGGGATGGCGCGTCGATCATCGCCCATGGCATGTTGACGAGGAAGATACGCACGAGAGTCCTCAGTGATCGTGTGCTTTCCATGAGCATCAGGGCGGCGCCGGTGAGGCAGAGGCCTGCCGAGGGCCGCCTGCCCCGAGCCGCCGCAGGAAAGGAGCAACCACCCCGATCGTCGGAGTGGTTGCCGGGGTGTTCCTACTTCGTGTGGGGCACGATGACTTCCCATCCGGATGTCTTCCATGCCCTGCTGGCCGGGCTCTGCTTGGCCCTGTCCAGAGGGTCGTTGTGAACGATCGTCTTCTTCACGCGGCGCACCTCCTGTTCGTGCAAGATGGTCGGCCACACGGTGCGGCAGGTTGCGAACATTCCCCTGACGCCGCTGTGACGGCCAGTCGGAAAGCGTGACGATTCCTCTCTTGGCGTACGGTGATTTTTACCGGTCAAGTTAATCTTTGGCCGAAATAGGGCGTCAAGGACCGATGGCGCCATATAAATGGCGTTTTATGCCATGCGGGAGACAGGCGCAGGGCTGACCAGAAAACATCAACCCTACGCAAAAGTCGACCTCTTCGACGCGTCGGGATGGCGGTCCCGGCAACGTTGTGATGTGTCCTGCCAGGGCCCCATCGACGGTCCGCGCGATGAACCGGACCGCGACGATCGCCATGCGCGAAGGTCTCGCGAGCCGCATCACCGCCGCCCTTCCTGCGGCTTGACGCGCAGCCACCTTGCCCCTCCGCGCTGGGAGCCGGCCAGGCGTGTCGAAGGTGTCGAGCCTGAGGCTCGCCAAGCGTCAAGCCCTGGGCGCCCTCTGAAGGACCCGGCAGATGCCTGAGCCGCCGGTCAAGCGGGCACCTGGTAGAGGGCGCCGTCATCCCAGGTCGCCGTGTAGATGGTGCCGGCGGCGTTCACACCGAGCGCGACGGGTGAGCCGAGGCCCGACATGACCGCGACGGCTCTTCCGTCCTGATCCACCCGCTTGATGGCGCCCGCTGCCCGATCCGTGGCGTACAGGCGATTGTCCCGGCCGACGACCAGACCGACTCCGAGCCCGTCGAAGTCATCGGAGTGCGTGGTCACCCGGCCGTCGCGGCCGATGCGTGACAGGGTCCCGCCCGTGTAGTTGGCCACGAAGATCGTGCCCCCTGCGTCCTCGGCCACGCCGACGGGCGTGCTGAGCCCACCGGCTACCCTGCTCACCGTGCCGTCGGGGGCGACTCGCATGATCTCGTTGCTGGCCCGGTTGCAGACCAGCAGGTTGCCGCGCGAGTCGAAACCGATGCCTGTCGGGGTGTGAAATCCCGTCGCGAACTCCTGGCGCCGCCCTGCCGGGCTGATCCGGTACACGGTGTCGCCGGAGTAACTGGCGACGTAAAGGTTGCCCTTGGTGTCCAGGGCCAGCCCGGCGGGCGCACTCACCTCCGCGAACGTCGAGCGCGCGCCGTCCGGGGTGACACGTTCGACCGTCCCGCCCGACCAGTTGGAGACGTACAGCGTCCCGTCCGGGGCGAACGCCAGACCGGTCGGCGCGGAGAAGCCGGTGTGGATCGCCGCGGACGCGGCTCCGGACGAAGCGAGCGGCGGGGCGCCGGTAGGGGGCGTCCGACTCGTCTCGCCGGCGCACCCGACTGTCAGCGCCAGCAGAACCACGCCCAGTAGACGTCGTACGACGTTCGCCCGCGCCCCACCGGGCATGCGCATGGCACCCGCGCCTGCCCTCCCACCGGGCGGGCTCGAGGGTCGAAGGGAATCCGCTGCCGCGTTCACCTGTCCTCCAGGAGGGCTCGGTAGTGCGCGATCTTCTTGTCCAGCGCGCGCATGCTCGAACGCAGGCTCCGTAAGCGCTGGTCGACGACCTTGCGATGGTCGCTCAGTAATTCCAGCCTTGCGGCGATGCTTTCGTCGCCGGCCCTGCGCAGTTCGGCGAACAGTTTCATGTCGGCGATCGACATACCCGTGTCGCGCAGGCGCATCAGGAAGGCGAGCCAGTCCATGTCGGCGGTCGCGTACCGGCGCACGCCGACAGGGCTACGGCGGACGGCTTGGATGAGCCCGGCCTTCTCGTAGTAGCGAAGGGTGTGGGCGGACAGGCCGGTTCTGCGGGATACCTCGGTGATCGACAGGGTCTGCGCGTCATCGTTCAGTTGCGGTGATGCTGACATGGGCCCACGCTAGGAGTTGGAGCGCGCTCCAACGCAAACCCGGCGTCTATCAGGGATAACGGGCGCTGAACACCTTTGCGGCGCGGGATGCTCGTGTAGATCGGCCGCAGCGACCGCGTGCAGACCCGCGTCCGGTCAGCCGCGGTCGCGCCAGCCGCCGGGCCGTCCGTCGCCGCCACGGCCCTCCCAGGGGGCCCGGTCACCATCACCGGGCCAGTCGCGGTTGCCCGGGTCGAAGATGTCGAGCGGGCCCCTGTCGCCTCGCCGGTCGTCGCGCTTCTTCTTGGGCTTGGGCGCGCAGTTGTCGGTGCACCCGCCGAACCGCGACTTGTCGACCGACGTGAAGTGCCGCGGCTCGACCCCCTTCAGGGCCGAGAGCATCGAGTCTTTCCAGATGCGCCCGGAGATGGAGGACCCGTACACGTACGGGTAGTAAGTGCCGCCGATCCTGATGCCGATCAGCTTGTGTGCCGAGGTGCCGCGCGGGTCGCCGAGGCTGACCGCGGAGGCCAGGTTGGGCGTGTAACCGGCGAACCATGCCGACATGTAGTTGTCGGTCGTGCCGGTCTTGCCGGCCGCGTCCCTGCCGATGCCGCCCACGCCGCTCATCGTGCCCTTGGTGAAGACGCCCTCCAGGATGCCGTTGACCGCGTCGGCGACCTCTTCGTCCAGCGCCTGGGAGCACTTCGGTTTGTACTGCTTCGTCGCGCCGTTACGGTCCGTGATCTCGGTGATGGCCAGCGGCTTGCAGTATTTTCCGCGGGCCGCGAACACCGCGTACGAGTTGGCGATCGTGACGGGGTCGACCTCGTTGACACCCAGCGTGAACGTCTCAACCTCGGAGAGTTTCTGGCCGTCGGCCCGCTTGACCCCGAGGCGCTTGGCCATCTTGACGACCTTGCAGAGGCCGACCTCCTGCGACAGCTTGACGAAGAAGGTGTTGACCGACCCCCACGTGCCGGTCTGCAGGGTCTTGAAGCCGCCGCCGCCCTCGCTGGAGTTGCGCACGGTGTGGCTCGGGTCGCCGACGTTCTTGCCTTCGCAGTTCTTGAACGAGCTGTAGCTGCCGGCCTTGTAGCCGGAGGGGGAGGGGAAGCCGTCGCTGTACTTCATGCCCTCTTCCAGGGCGGCGGCCAGTGTGTAGACCTTGGCCGTCGAGCCCTGCTGGAAGCCGCGCCCGCCACCGTGCGCCGCGTCGGCCACGATGTTGTAGCTCATCTCGTTCTTCTTCTTGCTGCCGCCGAACTTGCGGGAGGCGGCCATGGCCTTGATCTCACCGGTGCCGGGCACGATCATGGCCTGCGAGGCGACCGGCTTGTCCTTGGTGCTGACGTACTTCTTGATGGCCTTCTCGGCGGCGGCCTGCATCTTGGGGTCGATCGTGGTCTTGATCTTCATGCCGCCGCGCTGGAGCAGCTTGCGGCGCTCGTCCTGGTTCTTGCCGAAGTCTTCGTTGTTGAGGATCTCGTACTGGACGTAGAGGCAGAAGTACGGGAACTTGCTGGACTCGCAGCCGCCGGACATCTTGACGTCCTTGTAGCCCAGCTTCTCCTTCTTGGCCTCGGCGGCGTCCTTTGGCGTGATCTTGCCGATCTGGGCCATCCGGTCGAGCACGACGTTGCGCCGTTCCAGCAGCCGCTTGCGGGAGTCGGAGTCGACGTTGGGGTCGGTGCGCGCGGGGTTCTGCACGGCGCCGGCCAGCGTGGCGGCCTCGGCGAGGTCGAGCTCGGAGGCGGGCTTGTCGAAGAAGCGTTTGGCCGCGGCCTGGATGCCGTGGGCGCCGGCGCCGAAGTAGGCGATGTTCAGATATTTCTCGAGAATCTGGTCCTTGGTGTACTTCTTCTCGATCGCCATCGCGTAACGCAGCTCGGTCAGCTTGCGGGAGATGGTGGGCGCGATGGCCGCCTGGTATTCCTCCGGCGTCTCAGCCTTGTTGACCAGCACCTGCTTGACGTACTGCTGGGTGATGGACGAGCCGCCCTGTGTCACGCCGCCGCTGGTGAAATTCTTCATCAGCGCTCTGGCCGTTCCCTCCACATCGATCGGTCCGTGCTGGTAGAAACGGAAGTCCTCGATCGAGATGAGCGCCGTCCGCATGATCGGCGCGACCTTGTCGAGGGGCACGGACTGACGGTTTTCGAAGTAGAACCAGGCGATCTTCTTGCCGTTGGCATCGAGCAGCTCGGTCCGCTCGGGCAGAGGAGGCTCATCGAGGTTTTCCGGCTTGAGGTTGAGCCCTTCGACGGCGCTCTTCGTGGACATCCCGGCTCCGCCGACCGCCGGCAGCGCCACGGCGGCCGCGAGCACCCCGGCCGCCGATCCGGCGATGATCAGTCGCAGGATGTTGAGGACGGGGTTGGAGCGATCTTTGCCGCGAGCTTGCACGCTACCTAGCGTACGTCGAAACGGTGACCGAACCGGTAGCGCGACACCATTTCGCCTTGACTGATGGGGGTGACTAGTCATTCCCGGTCAAGATCAGGCCCGAGAAATTGGTCCTCTGGGGTCTGTCGGCCCGAACGTCTCGTTGCGTACGTTCTCCCTGCGGCAACTGAATACGGAGGCTCGGCGCCCGCGCCCGTCGGCCCCAAATGACGACTGACCACCTAAGGGGAGTGGGGTCGAAAAATGTGGATCACGGATTGGACCTCCCGTGCCGCCTGTAAGGGTGCGGATCCGGATGCCCTGTTCGTGCAGGGCGCCGCGCAGAACAGGGCGAAGCTCATCTGCCGGGGTTGCCCGGTCCGCACCGAGTGCCTCGCCGATGCGCTGGACAACCGCATCGAGTTCGGGGTGTGGGGCGGCATGACAGAACGAGAACGGCGTGCACTGCTTCGTCGGCGTCCTGACGTCGACTCGTGGCGAGACCTGCTCGAGTCGGCCAAGGAAGAGTACGAACGAACCAACGAGCTGATCGCGGGCTGATCAGGCCCACGAGCGAGTACGGCCGGCGCCGTCCGCCGGCCGTACTTTCTCTTTGTCAGGCGGTCGCCAGCAGGTCACCGATCTGTCGCAGACCTGTGAGATCGTGAACGTCCTCGGACATGGCGCGGACCTGCACCACGGGCACCGTGGGGTGGGCCGAGGCGAAGTGCTCCTGCTCGCGGCTCTCGCGAGCGGTGAGCTGCATCCGGCCGGCGTGCAGCCGCAGCACGGCGGCGGTCAGCTCATGCTCGCCCCTCGACTCCAGGTCTTCCGCGGCCGCCGCGCTGCGGGCGGCTGAGAGCGCTGGGGCGGGCGACACGTGCACGCGGTTGACCACGAGGCCGGCCAGGGGCATGCGCTCCTCGGCCAAACGCTCGACGAAATAGGACGCCTCGCGCATCGCGTCGCGCTCGGGCGCGGCCACCACGAGGAAGGCCGTGCCCGGGGCCTGCAGCAGCTGGTACGTCATCTCGGCCCGCTGCCTGAACCCGCCGAACACGGCGTCGAGCGCGGACACGAACGTCTGCAGATCCTTGATCACCTGAGCGCCGAGCAGCTTGGTCATCGCGCCCGCCATCAACCCGAACCCGGCGTTGAGCAGCCGGAACGCGCTGCGCCCCCCGGCCTTGGCCGGAGCCGTCAGCAGCCTGATGAACCTGCCGTCGAGGAAGCGCCCGAGGCGCTCGGGAGCGTCGAGGAAGTCGAGCGCGTTCCGCGAGGGCGGGGTGTCCACGATGATCAGGTCCCACTCGTCGGAGCGGCGGAGCTGGCCCAGTTTCTCCATGGCCATGTATTCCTGGGTGCCGGAGAAGCTGGACGAAAGGGACTGGTAGAAGGGGTTCGACAGGATCTGCCGGGCCCGCTCGGGATCGGCGTGCGCCTCGATGATCTCGTCGAACGTGCGCTTCATGTCGAGCATCATGGCGAACAGCTGGCCGCCGCCCTCGGGGGAGCTGACGAGGCGCGGCGTGTTGTCCAGCTCGGTCAGCCCCATCGACTGGGCGAGGCGCTTGGCGGGGTCGACGGTCAGTACGACCACGCACCTGCCGCGCTCCGCGGCGCGCAGCCCGAGCGCAGCCGCGGTCGTGGTCTTGCCCACGCCGCCGGCGCCGCAGCAGACGATGATCCGGGTGCCCTGGTCGTCGAGGATCGCGTCGATGTCGAGGGTGGCGGGCTTCTTCACGCTGCTCCCTGGGTGCGCATGCTCTCCGCGAGTTCGTACAGGCCGGCCAGGTCGACGCCGTCGGCCAGCAGCGGCAGTTCGTAGCTTTTCAGGCCCGCCTCGGCCAGCGACTCGCGCTCGGCCTTCTCCAGCTCGGTGCGGTGGGCGTGTTCGACGAGCTCCTCGGCGAGCGCCTCGGCCATCGCCGTGGCCTCGGCGCCGTCGGCCACGCCCGCGGCCTTGAGCCCCAGTACGAGCTCACCGGCGTCGAAACGGCCCTTGACAGCCGTGTCAAGGGCGGCCTGCGGCAGCAGCGACTCGCGGACCATGTTGACGAAGATGCCGCCGGGGGGCAGGCCGGCGGCGCGGAGCTCGGCGACGCCGTCGAGCGTCTCCTGGACCGGCATCTCCTCCAGCAGCGTGACGAAGTGCACGGCGGTCTCGGGGGATTTCACCACGTTGTTGACCAGCTCGGAGTGGTTCTTGATGGGCCCGACCTTGGCCAGGCCCGCCACCTCCTGGGTGACGTTGAGGAACCGCGCGATGCGGCCGGTCGGTGGAGCGTCCAGGACGACGGCGTCGTAGATCCGGCGGCCGTTCCTGCCCCGCCGGCGTACGGCCTCGGTCGTCTTACCGGTGACGAGGACGTCGCGGAAACCCGGTGCCACGGTGGTGGCGAAGTCGACGATGCCCATCTTGGTCAGCGCCCGGCCCGCGCTGCGCATCCCGTAGAACATCTCCATGTATTCGAGCATGGCCGCTTCCGGGTCGATGGACAGCGCGAAGACGTCGCCGCCCGAGGGCGCCACCGCGATCTTGCGCTCTTCGTACGGCAGCGGCGGCAGGTCGAAGATCTGCGCGATGCCCTGCCGGCCCTCCACCTCCACGAGCAGCACCTTTCGGCCGCCGGAGGCGAGAGCCAGAGCGAGAGCGGCGGCCACGGTCGTCTTGCCGGTGCCGCCCTTGCCGGTGACCACGTGCAGCCGCACGCCGGCCCAGTCCGTGTCCGGAGAGTCCACGATTCGAGGCTACCGAACGGTCACTTGTCGAAAGCCGACGACCACCCTTTGAGATTGCTCACACTGGCGCCGCGTCGGTGGAAGGTGCTGTCAGCGGTTCTTGTGAGACGCTGACAGCCATGAAGAAATGGGAATATCTCACAGCCCCGGTGTTGATCCACAACACCAAGATGATCCTCGACAACTTCGGCGCCGACGGCTGGGAGTTGGTGCAGATCCTGCAGGGCGCCACGCCCGAGCAGCTCGTCGCCTACTTCAAGCGGGAGAAGCAGTGACGCCTGAGCAGAAGATCGAAGAGCTGGGCCTGACGTTGCCGCCGCCCGTCGCGCCCGTGGGCTCCTACGTCGCCACCGTACGCACCGGCGACCTGGTCTACACCTCGGGCCAGGTGCCGATGCTGGAGGGCAAGCTGCACCAGACCGGCAAGCTCGGCGTCGACCTGGGCACCGACGAGGGCCGGGCGCAGGCCCGCATCTGCGCGCTCAACGCCGTCGCGGCGCTCAAGGGCGAGCTGGGCGAGCTGTCCAGGGTGCGGCGGATCGTCAAGGTCGTGGTGTTCGTGGCCAGTGCACCCGGCTTCACCGAGCAGCCGCAGGTGGCCAACGGCGCCAGCGATCTGCTCGCCGAGGTCTTCGGGGAGCAGGGCAAGCACGCCCGCAGCGCGGTGGGTATGGCCGTGCTGCCGCTGGACGCGCCCGTGGAAGTGGAGCTGATCGCCGAAGTAGCCTGAATCGGGATATGTCACCATGACCGAGTGATGTTCTAAGGAGGTCAGGTGACCGGAATTCCGCTTCCAGCCGAGCTCGCCGCGCGGGCGCGGGACGTTCTCGCCGGACGGGTGGAGCCGGTGCCCGCGCGGGACGCCGCCACCGTGGTGTTGCTGCGCGAGGGCCCCGAGGTCTACCTGCTCCGGCGCAAGTCCACGATGGCCTTCGCGGCGGGCGCGTACGTCTTCCCCGGCGGCTCCGTGGACGAGCGCGACGCCGACCAGGCGGTCGCCTGGTCCGGGCCGTCCCCCGCGGAGTGGGGCGCGGTGTTCAAGGCGAGCGAGCGGCTGGCGCGGGCGCTGGTGTGCGCGGCCGTACGCGAGACGTTCGAGGAGTCGGGCGTGCTGCTGGCCGGGCCCGGGCCCGGCTCCGTGGTCGCCGACACGACCGGCGACGACTGGGAGGCCGACCGGCTCGCCCTCATCGACAGGAGCCTGGCCTTCGCCGACTTCCTCGCCCGGCGCGGCCTGGTGCTCCGCTCCGACCTGCTCAAGCCGTGGGCGCACTGGATCACGCCGGAGATCGAGCGCAAGCGCTTCGACACGCGCTTCTTCGCCGCCGTGCTGCCCGACGGGCAGCGTACCCGTGACGTGGGCGGGGAGGCCGACCAGGTCGTGTGGCAGCGCCCGGCCGAGGCGGTCGAGCTGGCGCGCCAGGGGAAGATCTTCCTCATGCCGCCCACGCACCGGACGCTCACCGAGCTGGCGGCCTACGGCAGCGTGGGCGACGTCCTGGCGACGCCCAGGGAGATCGTGCGCATCATGCCCAGGGCGGTCGAGATCGAGGGCGAGATGCGGCTGGTGGTGGCTCCGTGAGCGGTCTGCGCATCCCGATCGGCACGCCCGACGGATCCCGTACGGAGCACGCCGAGAACCTGCTCGCCCCCAACCCCTCCGCCATGACGCTCGACGGCACCAACACGTGGGTGATCGGCGCGGGCGAGGAGGTGCTGGTCGTCGATCCGGGGCCCGAGGACGAGTCACACCTTCAGCGCGTACGCGACCATCTCGGCGAGCGCCGCGTCACCGAGATCCTGCTCACCCACGGCCATTTCGACCACAGCGGCGGCGCCAGGCGCTTCGCCCGGATGGTGAACGCTCCCGTGCGGGCTCTCGACCCGCGCCACCGGCTGGGCGACGAGGGCCTCGCCGACGGCGACGTGGTGACCGTGGCAGGGCTGGAGCTCCACGTGTACGGAACGCCTGGCCACTCGTTCGACTCGCTGTGCTTCTGGCTGCCCGCGGACAGGGCGATGCTGACCGGCGACACGGTGCTCGGAAGAGGCACCACGATCATCGCCCGCGACGGCGGCCTGGCCGACTATCTCCGCAGCCTCGACCGGCTGAGGGCGGCGGCGGAGAGCATGGAGGCGCGGGCGCTGCTGCCGGGCCACGGGCCTGTGCTGCCCGACCCGATCGGGGCGCTCGACGGCTATATCGCGCACCGGCGCGAGCGGCTCGACCAGATCAGGGCAGCGCGCGAGCAGGGCGCGCGCACGGCACGCCAGATCGTCAAGATCGTGTACGCCGACGTCGACCGGTCGCTCTGGCCGGCGGCGGAGATGTCGGTGCTGGCCCAGCTGGACTATCTCGACGCCTCCTGACCGGCGGGCCGACGGCTATCTGGAGCGGTTGTAGAGCCGGTCGATGTCGAGGATGACCACGGCCTTGGCCTCGATGCGCAGCCAGCCGCGCTGGGCGAAGTCGGCCAGCGCCTTGTTGACCGTCTCGCGGGAGGCGCCGACGAGCTGGGCCAGCTCTTCCTGGGTCAGGTCGTGGTGCACCCGGACGCCGTCGTCGGTCTTGATGCCGAACCGCTCGGCCAGGTCGAGCAGCTGCTTGGCCACTCGTCCGGGCACGTCGGTGAACACCAGGTCGGCCAGCACGTCGTTGGTGCGGCGCAGCCGCTGGGCGAGCGCGCGCAGCAGGTGCAGGGCCACCTCGGGCCGGCCGGTCAGCCAGGGCCGCAGGTCGTCGTGGCCGAGCCCGGCCAGGCGCACCTCGGTCAGCGCGGTCGCCGTGGCCGTGCGCGGCCTCGGGTCGAACAACGACAGCTCACCGAACATCTCGCTCGGCCCCAGCACGCTGAGCAGGTTTTCCCGCCCGTCCGGCGACGTGCGGGAAAGTTTGATCTTGCCGTCGAGCACGACGTAGAGGCGGTCGCCCGTCTCGTTCTCGTGGAAGAGCGTCTGTCCTTTGGGCAACTGGACCTCGGTGATGCTGGTGCGCAGCGCCGCGGCGCTCTCGCGGTCCAGCGCGGCGAACAGGGGGGCCTTGCCCAGCACATCTTCGGTGTTCACACTGCCTCCTCTGCTGCCATTGTGACTCACCCCACTTCGGGCGGCACACACAGGTTATGGGAATGCCGGGGTGTTCCGGGCATGCCCGTGTTGATCGGGTTTACCGGATTCCGGGAGGAAAGTTACCCGACGCACCTCTGGGTGCCCCACAGGAGGCCACCCGCTGCGGCCATCGCGGGTTCAACCGTTTGCCAGAGCTTCTACTCTTGCGGCATGGCCACGAACGCGGCGGGGCGCAAGCCGGAGACCCAGCTCGCACGAGTGCGGCGGGCGCGCAAGATGAACCGCATCCTCGCGGAGACCTATCCTGATGCTCATTGCGAGCTCGACTTCACCAACCCCCTTGAGCTGCTGGTGGCGACCATCCTGTCCGCGCAGTGCACGGACAAGCGGGTCAACATGGTCACTCCCATCCTGTTCGCGAAATATCCGTCGGTGGCCGACTACGCCGCCGCCGACCGGTCCGAGATGGAAGAGATCATCCGCTCGACCGGCTTCTTCCGCGCCAAGACCAACAGCATCATCGGCATGGCGCAGGCGATCTGCGAGCGCCACGGCGGCGAGGTGCCTGGCCGGCTGAAGGACCTGGTCAAGCTGCCCGGCGTGGGCCGCAAGACGGCCAACGTGGTGCTGGGCAACGCGTTCGACGTGCCAGGGCTCACCGTCGACACCCACTTCCAGCGGCTGGTGCGCCGCTTCGGCTGGACCGACGAGACCGACCCGGTCAAGATCGAGCACATCGTGGGCGAGCTGCTGCCCAAGCGCGAGTGGACGATCTTCTCCCACCGGGTGATCTGGCACGGCCGCCGCATCTGCCACGCCCGGCGCCCCGCGTGCGGCGTCTGCCCGCTGGCCGCCCTCTGCCCCTCCTACGGCACCGGTCCCACGGCCACCGCCGAGGCGGCGAAGCTTGTCAGGAACGGCCCCTTCTCCTGAACAGGGGAAGTGATCGACGCCACGGCGTGTTGGAGGATGCGTGACACAAGTGCCCGACTGGCTCGACACCCTGGCAGCGCAGGCACAGCGGGCCCGAGTGCCCCAAGCTCTGCGACCACCAGTGACAGGCGGGAGGGAGGCGGCGGTGCTCATGTTGTTCGGCGACGGGCCGCTCGGGCCCGACGTGCTGCTCATCCAGCGCAGCAACCGCGGGCGCAGGCACCCTGGCCAGCCCGCGTTCCCCGGCGGCGGCGTCGACCCCGAGGATGCCGGTCCCGTCGAGGCGGCGCTGCGCGAGGCCGAGGAGGAGACCGGCGTCGACCCCGCCGGCGTCCACGTGCTGGGCACGATGCCCGAGCTCTACCTGAGCTTCAGCGACAACCGGGTCACGCCCGTGATCGCCTGGTGGCGCGAGCCGTCCGCGGTGCACGCCGCCTCACCCGACGAGGTCGACTCCGTCGAGCGGGTGCCCATCGCCGAGCTGGTCGATCCCGTCAACCGCATCTCCCTGCGGCACCCCCAGGGCATGCTCGGGCCGGCGTTTCGGGTGCGCGGGATGCTGGTGTGGGGGTTCACCGCGATGGTGCTCGACTCCGTGCTGCGCGAGGCAGGGCTCGACCGGCCGTGGGACCCTGCCCAGGTGGAGGACCTGCCGCCGCTGGCGGCCCGCGACTAGCCGCTCCTCAGGGAGCCGTACGCAGGGCCACGCCGAGCGAGGCCCAGCCGGCCACGTCGGCGTCGCTGTCGGCGGCCAGCGCGCGCAGCGTCTCCAGCCCCGCGCGGTCGGGCGGTTCGCCGAGCACGTGCTGCAGCGCGTACGCGGCCCCGTACCTCACTCTGGCGTCGCCGTGGCCGGCCAGGTCGATCACGGACGGCAGCGAGCGCGGGTCGGCCAGGTGGCCGAACGCGATCAGCACCGAATAGAGCACCATGGCGTCGTCCTCGCTGGCGGCGAGGTAGCGCAGCACCGGCAGCGTCCGGTCCACGAACGGCTGCAACATGCCCATGATGTCCACGCCCAGCAGCCGCTCGGCGACCGTGTCGCCAGCGCACAACCGGCGTGCCTCGACGAACGACTCGAGATCGCTCCGCTGGCGCAGGATGGAGATAACATGCCAGCGCAGCGGGCCGTCCGGATCGGTGTCGTGCAGAGCTGCCTCGATGAGATCGCGCACTGTTACCTCGGCCGGCGGCATAGCGCCCAAGATAGTCAGCAGGGTGACACCGTCCTGGCGGAACACGTTCACACTTGACCGTCTCGCTGGCTACCTTTGAAGCGTGCGCGGTGATCTGCTTGACCTCATACTGATCGGCCTCGTGATCGCCTTCGGCATCTCGGGATACCGGCAGGGGTTCATCATCGGAGCGATGAGCTTCGTGGGGTTCGTGGGCGGGGCCGTGCTGGGCGTCTTCATCGCGCCTCCCGTCTCCAAGGCCGTCGTCGACGGTGACACGCCGCAGGCGCTGCTCGCCATCGTGATCGTCTTCCTGTCCGCCACCATCGGCCAGTTCGCCTCCTCGACGCTCGGCGCCGTCGTGCGCAGCCACGTCACGTGGGAGCCCGCCAGGGTGGCCGACGCCGTCGGAGGCACGTTCGCCAGCGCCCTGTCCGTGCTGGTCATCGCCTGGCTGATCGGGTCGCTGATCGTCTCCACGGCGTTCACCCCGCTGGTCGACCAGGTGAAGAACTCCGCGCTGCTGACCACCGTCGACGACGCGATCCCGCAGGCCGCGCGTAACTGGCAGGCGCCGTTCAAGAAGTTCATCGACCGCTCGGAGTTCCCGCCCGTCTTCGACGCCATCGGCGCCGGCACGATCATCGACGTGCCGCCACCCGACCAGAGCGTGCTGAAGGGCGGCAAAGGCCTCGAAAGGGCACGCAGGTCGATCGTCAAGGTGCAGGGCAACGCGCAGAGCTGCAACAAGCACATCGAGGGCACCGGCTTCGTCTACGCGCCCGGCCGGATCATGACCAACGCCCACGTGGTCGCCGGCGTGACCCGCGACCTGCAGATCGTCGACTCGACCAACACGCGCCACAAGGCCACGGTGGTGCGCTACAACCCGCGGCGCGACATCGCCATCCTCTACGTCCCCGGGCTCAACCTGCCGCAGCTCGCCTTCGACGGCGACGGCGGGCGCGGCGACGACGCGATCGTGGCCGGCTTCCCCAAGGGCCAGGGCTTCACCGCCGTGTCGGCCAGGATCGGCGGCCAGCTCGACGCCGAGGGCCCCGACATCTACCGCGAGGACACGGTCACGCGCAAGGTCTACGCGATCCGCGGCCAGGTGCTGCCGGGCAACTCCGGCGGGCCGCTGCTCACGCCCGAGGGCCGCGTCTACGGCGTGATCTTCGCCGCCGCGATCAACGAAGAGGAGACGGGCTACGTCCTGACGGCCGAAGAGGTCGCCCCCGACGCCGCCAGAGGCCGCAACGACACCACTCCGGACAGCACACAGGAGTGCGACTGACCCTCAGCCCGGCAGCTTGGCCAGGATCAGGGCGATGGCCTCGCCGGGGTCGCTGTCCTGGCTCAGGCCGGAGGCGGCCTTGCCGACCGCGTCGTACGCGCCGCCGTACGACTGCGCCTTGGCGGCGCCGCGGCTGAGCAGGGTCAGCGCGCCGCGCCCGTTGCCGCGCTGCAGATGCGTGAGCCCGACGCAGATCTGCGCGAGCCCCTGCCACAGCTCGCGCTCGTCCTCCGGCGCGCACTTCCAGCGGCCCTCGAACACCTCGTGGGCGTTGAACGGCAGGCCGTCGCGCAGGAAACGGCGGCCGTCCGCCAGCGCCTGCTCGGTGGTGGGCGCGTAGTCGTCGGGCACCCTGGGCATGCCGGGCGAGCCATGGGGAAGCGGCCTGCCGTACGCGTCGCGCGGCCTTGCGCTGCGCGGCCGGCCCTCGGGGTCACGGTCTCTCATCGGTCGGGCTCCGGGTCGGCCAGCCAGCCGAGCAGCTCCTGGTTGAACACGTCGGGAATCTCCTCGTGGGGGAAGTGCCCCGCACCTTCGAGCAGCCGCCACCGGTAGGGGGCCGCCACGTGACGGCTCGAACCCTGCGCCGTACGCGGGAGCACCCGCGGGTCGAGCGCCCCGTGCACCTGCAGCGTGGGCGCCTGGATCTCGGTGCGCATGACCCTGGCGTAGCGCCGGCCGTCGGGGCGGAGCTGGGAGCGGCCGAACCAGCGGTGGTATTCCAGCGCGCAGTGCGCCACGGTGGGGATGCGGAACGCCTCTCGGTAGGTGCGCGCTGCCTCGGGCTCCGGCCAGCCGGGGCGCGACCACTCGTCGAGGTAGCGGCCGACCCGCCTTCCGTCGCGGCGGGTGAGCAGGTGCTCCGGCAGCAGCGGCAGCTGGAAGCCGAGGGCCTGGATGCTCGCCTTGAGCTGGCCGAACGGGTCGGTCGCCAGGGCGCCGCGCAGCCGCAGCGGATGCGGGGCCGACACGGTGACGAGCCGGCGTACGCACTTCGGCTCCAGCACGGCCATCGTCCAGGCCAGCAACCCGCCCCAGTCGTGCCCCACCACGATCGCCCCGGACTCGCCGAGCGCCCGGATCAGCCCCGTCGCGTCGGCCGCCAGCGTCGGCAGGTCGTAGCCGCGCGGCGGTTTGTCGCTGCCGCCGTAGCCGCGCAGGTCGACCGCGACCGCCCGATAGCCGGCGGTGGGCAGCGCTTCGAGCTGGTGGCGCCACGTCCACCAGAACTGCGGGAACCCGTGCAGCAGCATCACCAGAGGCCCGTGCCCCGCCTCCACGACGTGGAACCGGGTGCCGCCCGCGTGCACCGAGCGGTGCGTCCATGGCCCCTCGATCTGGACGACCGACTCGTCAGGCGCCATCACGCGCCACCGGCTCGCGATCAGGCCTGAGCTCGGGCAGCGCCTGGTCCTCCGGGGTGGCGATCTCCCTCAGGCCCTTGATCGACCTGGTGGTGCGCTTCATCCCGGCCAGGCCCTTGAGCCGGCGGATCCCGATGAACACCAGCAGACCCGCGACCAGCAGGTAGAACACGGTCACGATGAGGAAGGCCGCCCACTGAGGCATCCACTGCGCCAGCACGTAGGCGATCGTGAACGAGGCGAGGATCAGGCACAGATGAGCCATGAAGGCGGCGGCGGCGAACATGCCACCCGCCATGCCGACCCGCTTGGCGTCGAACCTGAACTCGGCCTTGGCCAGCTTGATCTCTGAACGGACGAGTTCGGAGATGTGATCGCTCGCCCGGGCGATCAGCGAGCCCAGGGATTCTTCCTCGGGAGTCTGCGGCATGAACGTCTCCTATCGAGGCCTGGTGGCCGTGTCAAACATCATCCAGCGACGCGCTGGGGGCGAGCCTCGCCATCACTCCCAGAACTACCCGATCAGCCAAGATAACGCTTGTGCCGCTTGGGCGTACGCAGAGGGCGCATGCTTCCGTCACGGAAACATGCGCCCCTGCTTTTACCTCAGTCCTCGGACTTCGCGGACGGGAGCTTCTCCGAGATCAGGTCCATCACCGTGCTGTCGGCCAGCGTGGTGACGTCGCCGATGCTGCGGTTCTCGGCGACGTCGCGCAGGAGGCGGCGCATGATCTTGCCGGACCGCGTCTTGGGCAGCTCGGGGACGACCAGGATCTGGCGCGGCTTGGCGATCGGGCCGAGCGTCTTGGCCACGTGGTTGCGCAGCTCGGCGGCGATGTCGTCGTTCTCCTCCGCGGCGCCGCGCAGGATCACGAACGACACGATGGCCTGGCCGGTCACCGGGTCGGTCGCGCCGACCACGGCCGCCTCGGCCACCTTCGGGTGGCTGACCAGCGCGCTCTCCACCTCGGTGGTGGAGATGTTGTGGCCGGAGACCAGCATGACGTCGTCCACGCGGCCGAGCAGCCACAGGTCGCCGTCCGCGTCCTTCTTGGCGCCGTCGCCGGGGAAGTACATTCCCTCGAACCGGCTCCAGTAGGTGTCGATGTAGCGCTGGTCGTCGCCCCAGATGGTCCGCAGCATCGCCGGCCACGGCTCGCGCACCACCAGGAAGCCGCCGCCTCCGTTGGGGACGCTGGTGCCCTGGTCGTCGACCACGTCGGCGACCACGCCCGGCAGCGGGCGCATCGCGGCGCCCGGCTTGGCCGAGGTCACGCCCGGCAGCGGGCTGATCATGATGGCGCCGGTTTCCGTCTGCCACCAGGTGTCCACGACGGGGCAGCGGTCGCGGCCGATGTTCTCGCGGTACCAGACGTACGCCTCGGGGTTGATCGGCTCGCCGACGGAGCCCAGGACGCGCAGGCTGGACATGTCGTACTTGGCGGGGATGTCGTCGCCCCACTTCATGAACGTCCGGATCGCCGTGGGCGCCGTGTAGAGGATCGTGATCTTGTACTTCTGCACGATCTCCCAGAACCGGCCGCGGTGCGGGGTGTCAGGGGTGCCCTCGTAGATGACGCTGGTCGCGCCGTTGGCGAGGGGGCCGTACACGATGTAGGAGTGGCCGGTCACCCAGCCGATGTCGGCCGTGCACCAGTAGATGTCGGTCTCGGGCTTGAGGTCGAAGACCGCGTGGTGCGTCCAGGCGGTCTGCGCGAGATAGCCGCCTGAGGTGTGCAGGATGCCCTTGGGCCTGCCCGTGGTGCCGCTGGTGTAGAGGATGTACAGCGGGTCCTCGGCGCCGTGGGGCTCGGCGGTGTGCTGGTCGCTCTGGCGGTCGACCACGTCGTGCCACCACAGGTCCTTGTCGGATACGGCGACGTCCTGGCCCGTGCGGCGTACGACGAGGACGTTCTCGACCTGCGGGCACTCGGCGACGGCCTCGTCCACGATCGGCTTGAGCGCGCTCGGCTTGCCGCGGCGGTAGCCGCCGTCGGCGGTGATCACGAGCTTGGCGTCCGCGTCGTCGATGCGGCTCTTGAGCGCGCTGGCCGAGAATCCGCCGAACACGACCGAGTGCACGGCCCCGATGCGGGCGCAGGCCAGCATCGCGATCGGCAGCTCGGGGATCATCGGCATGTAGATGGCCACCCGGTCGCCCTTGCTCACTCCGAGCTCGCGGAGGGCGTTGGCGGCCTTGCTGACCTCGGCCTTCAGATCGTTGTAGGTGAGGGTGCGGGTGTCGCCCTCGGGCTCGCCCTCCCAATGGTAGGCGACCCTGTCGCCGCGCCCCTCTTCGACGTGCCGGTCGACGCAGTTGTAGGCCACATTGAGCTCGCCGCCGACGAACCACTTGGCGAACGGCGCGTTCCACTCGAGTGTCTTGTCCCACCTCTTGGCCCAGGTCAGCCGCTCGGCTGTGCCCTCCCAGAAGGCGAGGCGGTCGGCGGCGGCCTCGTCATATGCGGCGGCGGTCACGTTCGCGGCCGCCGCCAGGTCGGCCGGAGGTGCGAACCGGCGGTTCTCCTGCAGCAGGTTGGACAGCGCCTGGGTTTCGTTGCCAGGGGTCTCCGGGGCCACCTCGTGCTCCTTCTATGGCCAGATTGGATAGGTCGTGTCCCACTTCACCAGCTCACGACCTCCGTACACAAGAGGTCTAGACAGGTCTGTACCGTCCGGTTCCATGGGCGTTCGCACTTACCCACTTGCATGACAAACGCAATTGAAACGTTGTCATCCTGAAATCCGAAGAATACGCTCCGGAGCGATTGCTCAGGTGCGGCGGGGGGTGGTTCGGGGGTTTATGGGTCCCCTGGAGTCGTGCTGCTGCCGGGGCTTTCTCTCCTTGCGGTCGTCGTGCCGTCCGGTCGCGAGCACGCTCGGTCACCGTGCCGCGGTGGCGGGGCGCGCATTACCCGCAGGTAGGGTCGGGTTCCGTGAGTGACCCCCTGACCGTCATCGCGCGGTTCCCCGGCGTTTCCGAGGCGGTCGACGAGGCCCGCAAGGCCGTCGACCGGCTCTATCGTCACCGCGTCCTGCGCCGGGCGAGCCCCGCCGTGTCCGCGGAGTCGTCGCTGCGCGGGGCGCGCGCGTCGGCCGCGCTCGAAGGCGTGGACGTGTCCCTCGACGCCCTGCGCCGTGACGAGGTGCGCGACCCCCTCGTCCAGGGGGCGCTGCGCGCGTCCGCGGAGCTGGGCCGCATGGGCCCGACCTGGCGGAAGGCGCCCCGGCAGGTGCTGGCACGGCTGCACACCGTGGCGGCCGCCGGCCTCGCGCCGGAGGCCGCTCTCGGCCGGCCGCGCACCTTCGACACGGTCCCCGACCCCCTGGGTCTGGGCGCGGCGCCGGACGCCGGCGAGACGGCGACCCGCATGGAGGCCCTGCTCGGCCTGCTCGAACGGCCCACGAGCGCGCCCGCGATCGTGCTGGCCGCCGTGATCCACGCGGAGCTCGCCGTGCTGCGGCCCTTCGGCACGGCCGACGGGGTGGTGGCACGTGCGGCCGAACGGCTGACGCTGGTCGAATTCGGGCTTGACCCCAAGTCTTTGGTTGCCGTCGAGGTGGGGCGGCTGGAGCTGCCGTACGCGGAGGGGCTGCGGGCGTACCTGAGCGGCACGCCCGAGGGTGTGAGCCGGTGGGTACAACAATGTGCCGCCGCGGTAACCCTCGGAGCGCGCGAGACCACGGCCATCTGCGAGGCCATGCAGAGAGGCTGACGGGTTCGCGCGGAGACGCTGGGGAGAAGCTTTGGGGCGAATCCGACATAGCTGACGGCGTCTCGGTCAAGAGACGCCGCCGCCGGTGCATCACACCGGGTTACCAAGCGTGCACCTGTATCCGTCGGAGCGGGTCAAGCCCGTCACGACGCGCCTCCCGCGGCTGGTCGCGCGTGGGTACCCGGCTGATGCACCCGGACAAGTGGTCCGTAACCCCTTTCTACGACGGATGTGCCCTGATGGGAACCCCTCGGACCAAGACCTTTACGCGGCGATGGGCGCGTCGCGGGAGTCCTGCGCCGATCCGGTTACCGAGTCGTGATGATCACGGAGCGTGATTGTCTTTATGTGATCGTTATGTCGCAGCGAAAAAACTTGGCGAAAATGCAGGATTGCTCCTCGACGAAACTCGAGTCGATCGGGCAGCATACGGTGGTATCACCAGAAACTGGGGAGACCGTGCGTGCCATGCGTTTGCGAGTGCCTTGCCAGGTGCTGGTGAAGTGATGAAAGCTTTCTTCTGAAACGGGACCGGCTCTACCCCCCCGGAGCCGGACCGATCAGGCGACCCCCGCTCTCCCCCCGGCGGGGGTCGCCCTTTTCCCCACCTCCGTCCACAGGCTCAGGGGCCTGTGACGCCTCTATCCACAGAATCGCGTTCGCCCGGCCGGCGCCCGCGCCGCCTTCAGCAAGGTGAGCCTCCCACCCACGCAGGAGGCCCCCGATGCACCGTCCCCTGGTCATCACCGAAGACCACGCCCTGCTCGACGACCTGGTCCGCATCGCGGCCGCGGCCGGCGCCCAGCTCGACGTGGCCCACGTCCCCGCCCACGCCCGCCCCTACTGGAACCTCGCGCCGCTGATCGCGGTAGGCGCCGACCAGGCCGACGCGGCGGCCGCGGCCTCACTCCCGGCCCGAGACCAGATCCTGCTCGTGACGCGAGACCCGGACGACTCCGACACCTGGCGAAAATGCGTCGCCGTGGGCGCCCAGTCCGTCGTGGCCCTCCCGAACGACGAGCGCCATCTGGTGGAGCGGCTGGCCGACGCCATGGAGCCCGACCCCCGTTCCGGGGCGTTGATCTGCGTGATCGGCGGGCGCGGCGGAGCGGGCGCGAGCGTGCTTTCTGCCTGCCTGGCCCTGCGCGCCTCGGGCGACCACCTCCGCACGCTGCTGGTCGACGCCGATCCGCTCGGCGGCGGCATCGACGCGCTGCTCGGCCACGAGGAGGCGCCGGGCGCACGCTGGGGAGACCTCGTGGCCAGGGAAGGCCGCATCAGCTCCAGCGCGCTGCAGGCCGCGCTGCCGTCGTTCGGCGACCTGGCGGTCCTCTCCTTTCACAGAGGCGAGGTGGCGGCGATCCCTGCCCAGGCCATGCGCTCGGTCCTGGAGGCGGGCAGGCGCGGCTTCGACCTGATCGTCGCCGACCTTCCCCGCCACCTCGACCCTGCCGCGATCGAGGCCCTCACCAGGGCGAAGACCACACTGCTCGTGGCCACGGCCGACGTGCGCGGCGTCCTCTCCGCGGCCCAGGTGCTGGGCGAGGCCCGCAAGCACACCTCGGATCTGCGGGCCGTCCTGCGCCCGGGAGTTCTGGACGACGACATGGCCACCGGATCCCTCGGCATCCCCGCCGCCGGCAGCCTGCCTGACCAGCCGCGCCTCACCGCCACACTCAACCGGGGCGAGCTGCCCGGACTGGGCCCCCGCACCGTGCTCGGCGCCCTGTGCTCCTCGCTGCTGCGCGACCTCCTCCCGGCATGACGCCCCTGGTCTCGCCCGAGTTGGTGGAGGCGGTTCGCGTACGCCTGGCCCGCACGGGGGCCGAGCCCAGCGCCGCCCAGGTGGCGGTTGCGCTCAGAGCGGAGAAGGCCGTCTACGGCGACGCTGAGATCCTCGCCGTGGCCAGAGCCCTCTGCGCCGACCTGATGGGCGCGGGCCCGCTGGAGCCGCTCCTGGCCCGATCCGAGGTGACCGACGTCCTGGTCAACGGCCCGCGTGAGGTGTGGATCGACGAGGGCGGCGGCCTGCGACGCACGTCGGTCACCTTCTCCGACGACGGCGCCGTACGCAGGCTGGCCCAGCGCCTGGCGGCCGCCGCCGGGAGACGCCTCGACGACGCCTGCCCCCACGTCGACGCCCGGCTCGCGGGCGGCGTGCGCCTTCACGCGGTGCTCCCGCCCGTGGCGTCCGGCGGCACCTGCATCTCGCTACGCCTGCCACCCCGGCGCACGTTCACCCTGTCCGACCTCGTCGCAGCCGGCACCATCACCCCACCCGCGATCCCGGTGCTGTCCGCCATGGTGACCGCCAGGCTCGCCTTCCTCGTGACCGGCGGCACGGGCACCGGCAAGACCACGCTCCTGTCGGCCCTGCTCTCCCTGGCCGACCCCGGCGAGCGCCTCCTGCTGGTGGAGGACTCCGCCGAGCTGCGCCCGGTCCACCCGCACGTGGTTCGCCTGGAGACCCGCCCGGCCAACCTGGAGGGCGCGGGCGGTGTGGGCCTGCGCGATCTCGTACGCCAGGCGCTGCGGATGCGTCCTGACCGCCTGGTGGTCGGTGAAGTGCGCGGATCGGAGGTGGTGGATCTGCTGGCGGCGTTGAACACCGGGCACGAGGGCGGCTGCGGCACGCTGCACGCCAACACCGCGGCCGACGTACCTCCGCGGCTTGAGGCGCTGGGCTGTGCGGCGGGCCTGAGCAGGGACGCCGTGCACAGCCAGCTGGCGGCCGCGCTCGACGCGGTCGTCCACCTGACCCGCGACCGCCCCGACGGACGCCGGCGCATCGCCGAGATCTGCCTGCTCACCAGGACCCCGACCGGCCTCGTCGAGTCGATCCCCGCCCTGACCTTCGACGCCGAAGGCCACACCGACGTCGGCCCGGGCCACGACGCCCTGGCCCGGAGGGTTCTGACATGAGTAGCGCGCTGATCGTCGCCGCCGTGTGCACGGCGTGCGCCGTGTGGATGTGGACCGGCCCGGACCTCGCCACGACCCGACTGAGCAGACTGACCGGAGGCCCGGCCGGGCCGCGGTGGCGCTCGCTCGGCCGGCTGCTGACCCGCACTCACCCGGCCCGGCGCGCCGACGCCTGGCGCAGCGCGTCCATCGAGCTGTGCCAGGCGCTGTCGGCAGAGCTGTCCGCAGGCCGCACCCCCGGAGAGGCCCTGACCAGGGCCCTGGCATCGGTCGACTTCCCCGACCCGGAGACCCTGCGCCCGGTCGTGGCCGCGGCGCGAGACGGTGGCGACGTCCCCGCGGCACTGATCGCCGCGGCCCCGCCGCAAGGAGGCGAGGGCCTGCGCCGGCTTGCCGTCTGCTGGGAGGTCGGCGTCACGGTGGGCGCCGGCCTGTCCGCCCTGGTCGACCGGGTGGCGAGCACGTTACGCGCGGCGCGGGCCCATCGCCAGGACGTCGCCGCGCAACTGGCCGGGCCTCGCACGACGGCGAAGATGCTGGCCGCGCTCCCGGCCCTGGGTCTCCTCATGGCGGCGGCCCTCGGCATGGGCCCCCTCACCTTCCTGCTCGGCAGCCTGCCGGGCCTGATGTGCCTGGTGGCGGGGGTAACCCTCGACGCCTGCGGCCTGTGGTGGACCAACCGCATGGCCGCCCGAGCACAGAGCTGAGCCCGGTGTCCTCACGAGCATCCCCGGGCTGGGCCCGGCTGTGCTCTCGGGTCGCCCGTGCTGGGTCCGGGTGTGCTCGTGGGCAGGCCTCGGGCTGAGTCCTGACGTCCTCCTCGCCCGTACACGACCGAACGGATCTCACCGATGTTTCCGCTGCTGTCCGCCCTGTCCGCCGGCCTGGCCGCGTGGTTGTGGCTCTCCCCGATGACCCCGGCCGGGCGCCTGGCCCGGCTACGCCCTCCCGGTGAACTTCCCGGCAGCCAGGCCGAAGACGCGCCGGCCTGGCTCGACCCCTCCCACGATCCCCCGAAACGGATGACCCGCAAGACCGCCGTCACCGCCACCTGCGCAGGGCTGATGGCCACCCTCCTGTTCGGACTCGGAGCGACAGGAATCATCGCCGGCCTGCTGACCAGCGCCGCGGTCGCGGTCTTCCTGCACAGGCAGGAGCCGCAGCAGGCGCGGCAGGACCGCGAGCGAATGGCCGCCGACCTGCCTTTCGCCGCCGACCTGATGACCGCGTGCCTGCTCGCCGGCCGCCCGGTGAGCGCGGCCACCGAGATCGCAGGCCGTACGATCGGCGGCCCTCTCGGCCGGCGGCTGGGCTGGGTGAGCAGCCGGCTGCGCCTGGGCGCCGACCCGGAAAGCACGTGGGGTGCCCTCGCCGGGGATCCCGCGATGGGCGGGCTCTGCCGGGCGATGGGCCGGGCGGCTCAAAGCGGCGCGCCGGTGGCCGATGTCCTGACCCGCCTGGCCGACGACGCCCGAGAGGCCGCCAGAGCCGGATCCGTCGCCTCGGCCAGGCAGGTCGGCGTCAAGGCCGTGGCGCCGCTGGGTCTCTGCTTCCTGCCGGCGTTCGTCCTGCTCGGGATCGTCCCGGTGATAGCCGGGCTCGCTTCGACGATCATCCTTCCTTGACGTAACTCTCCCGGCATATGCGAGCCCCCGCCACGTTCGCCATGCCCGCGCGAGCCTGCCGTTCACCTCGGATGGTTGGTGAGACAGACTCACCAGGTCCACGCGATGACACCCGCCCGTCTTCATGAACCCACCAGGAGCTCGTGGTGTGACTGGTGGTGTGACTCGCCCAGCGAGCACGTGCCGTGTCACACCGCCCCGTACGAGCTCCGACGTTCATGTGTGGGTTGTCCGGGTTCCCGACCAGAGGCGGTTGCTGTTCACGCTGGCTGGACGAGCCGATAGCGCAGTGCGGTGACTTCGTCGTCGCCGAGGCCGGCCGCCCGAAGGCGAGCCTCGACGTCGACGCCTTCCAGCGCGCTGATCATGGCGTCTCGGGCGGTGGTGTGCTTCCTGACCAGGATGTTCCGTATCTCCTCCGTCTGGTCGTCCATCCCCAAGGCGGCGAACAACGAGGGCAACCGGGCCGTGCTGAGCTCTCGGGGTTGTCCGAACGAACGATCGCGCCTGGCCTGATCTCGCCGCCACCGGCCACCGGGATGCCGGCAAGATCGCGGACGTTGGAGCATCCTTCCCAGTCAAGGTGCCGCTGGGTGGTCCTACGTTCGGCGCCGGAAACTGCCACGTGTCGGGCTGCGTGCCTGGAATCGCTCATCGGATACATCCGAGGAAACCCCCACCTTCAGGACTCTGTTGGCCGATTCCGGTTGATGATCCCCAGTTCGGGAGGGAGGCTGGGAACACCGGGCCGCGAGAACATGGAGGAGTTCCGTCATGTCTCTGCGTCCCCAGCCCGCTCGCGACGT
>NZ_JBQQCC010000032.1:0-65376 GCF_052245635.1 Nonomuraea sp. KM88
ACTACGGTGAGCACGGGTGTGCCTTCCCGACCGACGTTGGCGCGTCGGCCTTATCTCGAAACCTTGATCAGATGATTCGGGAAGGTACACCCCTTCCCGTCAGATCCACAGGTTTCGATCATTGCTCGACATGGCGCGGGAGAAGGCGACAGCCGCAGGGGCGCGCCACCTTCATCCGGAAGGGACATCTCACAAGCGAGACTTGACCCGCCTGGGAAGCGACGTCCAGTCGGCGACCGGATCGAACCCCTGGTCAACCCTCGTCTATGCGCACGGTCCCCGCGGCGCCGTCGATGGTGATGAGCTGCCCGGTTTTGATCTCGTGGGTGGCGTTGCGCACGCAGATGACGGCGGGGATGCCGTATTCCCTGGCGACGGTCGGGCCGTGCGCGACCGGGGAGCCGGTCTCGGTGACCAGGCCCGCCGTGGTCAGGAAGAGCGGCGTCCAGCCGGGGTCGGTGGTGGGTGCGACGAGGATCTCGCCGGGCTCGATGTGCGCGTCGGCCGGGTCGCGGATCACGCGCGCCCTTCCGGTCGCCCGACCCGCCGCTCCGGCCATGCCGGTGAGCACTCCGTCCTCCGTGGGGCCTTGCGGCGCGAGCGCCTCCACGTCGGTGCCGTCGGACAGCAGCGCTCCAGGTACGGCGGGCCGTCGCAGTTCGCGCTCGTACTCGGCCCGACGGGCCGCGATCAAGGGTCGGAGATCCGCGCCCTGAACGGCCTGGCGTGCCTCGACCAGGTCGAGGAACATGATGTCGTCCGGTTGCTCGAACAACTCCTCGCCGACGAGCAGCAGTTGCTTCCGCGCGGCCTGCAGCGGGATCAGCCAGGCGAACTTGCCGATCTCGCGCAGGCCGGTGAGCTCGCGTGACCTGCGCATGAGGAAGGTCGCGACCCTGCCGCGGATCGGCCGTTTGCGTCGGGCGCGCCGCGCCAGCGCGGTGAGCATGCGCTCGGCTCTCGCCGCTGTCTGCTCGAACCGCCGGTCCGGTGCCTGGCCGGGGTCGTCCACGCGCAGGTAGTTGGCGATCGTGGAGAACAGCGGGGCCTGGTCCTCCGCCCACCGTGGCGTACCGACGTCGATCTCGGCGGCGGCGCGCATGCCGTACTTGTCGAGGAACGCGGCCATGCCGATGTCGGGCAGGTCGCCTTCCCGGTAGCGGGCGGCGAGTTCAGCCGTGGGGGTGGTCGCGAACAGGTCGCGGTGCTCGCGCGCCTTCACCGCGAGCTTCCACAGGGCCAGGTCCATCTCCGTGGTCACGTTGTACGGCATGCCGCCGAGAACGGTGTCCAGCTCCTCCTCGGTGGCCACGCCCTCGAGCAGAGCGGCCGGAGCGGTGCCTGCCATGATGCCGGCGACCAGCGGCCACATGATCCCCTGCATGTCCAGGGTCATGACCGCCTTGTGCGCGTCCTCCGCCGCCCAGCGCAGCCGCTCGGCGGCGGTCGCGTTCTTCCCGGGCGGGACGGTCAGTCGCCTGATCTTCTCGACTCCACGGTAGGCCTTGGCCCGCGCGGCCTCCGGCCGGGCCAGGGCGGAGACGAGCCCGGCGACGGCTCGGGGCGCGATGAGCGCCGTCGCCCTGATGACCGTGCGCATCCTGAACGGCAGGCCGGGCCGCGGGGCGAAGCGCGGATCGTGCAGCATCCGCTGCACCGCGCCCTGCACGCGCGGACCGTACACCTCCAGTGAAGCTCCCAGCCGTTTGCGAATCGCCTTGTTGCGCAGGAAGTCGGTCAGGTCGAAATAGAGCCTGCCGCCGATGGGAACCATCCGGGGCAGCGGATCACGCTGATCGAGCTTCGCGCCGACCGCTTCGAACCACGGGGCGGCGCCGGCCTTGAGTATCGACACCCCCATCGGGGTCATCGGCCGCAGCATGCCCTGGATGTGTCCGAACTCCAGGTAGAGCCGGGGCTCGCCGGTCGCGGGCGGCGCCGGGAACAGGGTCGTGATCGGGCGGGACTGCAGTAACCACAGCGTGCCGTCTCGATCGATGGCCCACTCGATGTCCTGCGGCGACCCGAAGTGCTCCCGCAACCGCAGCCCTGCCGTACGCAGGTCCTCCAGCCAGCCGTCCTGGACGGCATCGTCGTCGAATTCGTAGTGGTCGGGCACCACGGACCCGTCGACGATCGCGGTGCCGAGTCCTTTCGCGGCGTCGACGACCATCTGGGTGCGACGCCCGGTGATCGGGTTGGCCGTGAACAGCACGCCGGCCCGCTCGGGGTCGACCATCCGCTGCACCACGACGGCCATCGCCGCGTCCTCGATGCCGGCGTTGGCCCGGTAGGACACGGCGCGCTCGTTGTGCAGGGAGTCCCAGCAGCGGCGGACGGCGTCGATCAGCGCTTGGCCGCCCTCGACGTTGAGGTAGGTGTCCTGCTGCCCGGCGAAACTGGCCTGAGGGAGGTCTTCGGCGGTGGCGCTTGAGCGCACCGCCACCTTGCCGCCGCCGAGTCGCTCGTAGGCCTCGACCAGCTCTGCCTCCGGGACCTCTCCAGTCGCATGGGCTTCGACGGTCACGCAGAAGCCGTCAGGGACCCGCTCACCTGCCTTGATCATCTCCCCCAGCCCGGCGGCCTTCCCGCCCACCAGGTCGACCATCGAGGCGTCGATCTGAGACAGTTGGATCAGCTTCATCCCGTACCCTCCTCGCAGCCTTGGCGAAAAGCTCCAGCGCCTGGAGCACGATCTGCTGCTCCTGCTCGGTGAAGTGCTCCCAGAGCCGCATCTGCGCATCGACCCTGACCCGGCGGATCCGTTGCAGCAACGCGGTGCCCTGCTCACTCACCCGGATCCTGCGGGCGCGGCGATCCCGCTCGTCCTCATACCGTTCCACGAGCCCGCGCCGCACCAGCCCGTCGACGATCCGGCTGGTCCGCGAGTCGGAACGGCCGATCAGGGCGGCCAGTTCCTTGACCGTGGGCTCCTCACCGCGGTCGAGCACCTGCAGCATGACGTTGTCGATCAGCCGCAGGTCGTCGTCTTCATGGACGTGCAGCAGCGAGGGCAGCAGGTCGCGCTGCATCGCGGCGAGCAGCTGCTGAACGTGGTTACGTGTATTCATCTGCTTTTCCGCATTAGATGCTAACTAGCAGGCAAATTAGCACGTAGGCGGGCGCCCGTCCATCCTCCTGGGGTCCCCAGCAGCGATGAGGAAAGTTTCACCGGATATACCGCTGAACTGCGATAGCGCCGGAGCTCGCGCCTGAGGTCTCGAAAGTGGCCGGCCCGGCGAACATCGGCAACTACCCTGGCAGGCCTCGGGATCGAGGCCACCGCCGGGTTCGGCGTCGACCACACCGGACTGCACGCCACCGACGAACGTGTCCGCCTCGGCTCCATCCCGCCGGTCCAACCGCCTACCATCACGCGCTGCTCACCCTCCCGCATCCCGCCCGCGCTCGCCGCCGACCTTGCGCGCGCGCCGGATTCGGTCTCATCGCCGAACCCGGTATCGGAGCGGGCGTCGGCATCACCGATGACGCCTGCGGTCGCTACGCTGCGGTTTGATCTGCGGTGGAAGGCCGTCTGCGGGCTGGGACTGTTGTTTGACATCCTCCCCCGCCTGAAGGCGGGGATCTCCTCGGAGGTATCCGATGAACCGTGCGGTGAAACAGGACGGAGCCGACGACAACGTTGCATCTTCGATGTGGCGGCGGCCTTCCCCGAGCCTGCTCAGGGAAGGCCGCGCTGATCGCGGCCGTCGGCATTGAGCACGATCAGGACCAAAGAAGATCGAATATCACGACGGTGCTCAGGAACGGGAGTTGACGCAGCCAGCGACGCGAGCCACGGCGGCGGCGACGCCGTTTTCAGCGCCGACGTGTCCGGCCAGCATACGGGCGGCCGGCGCCAGCTCCGCCGCGTTCTCAATGGCGGCGGCCAACCGGGCGGCGGTGAGACGGCCGCGCAACGGAGCTGGGGCGACGCCGAGGTGGTGCAGGCGGGCGGCCCAGAACGGCTGATCGCCGACGAACGGGCGGACCACCTGAGGCACCCCCGCGCGCAGGGCCGCCGCGGCCGTGCCGACGCCTCCGTGGTGGACGGCGACGGCGACGCGTGGCAGCAACCAGTCGTGCGGAGCCTCCTCTATCACCAGGACATCGTTCGCGACCGCACCCGGCCGTAGCGCTCCCCATCCAGTGGCCAGCACGGCCCGACGCCCCACCAGCCGGACCCCCTCCAGAACCGCGGCGGTCAACGACTCGGGATCATCGGTGATCGAGCTGCCGAAGCCCACGTAGACGGGCGGTTCGCCCTGATTCAAAAAGCGGCTCAGCCGCTCGGGCGGAGTCCAGGTGTCGTCCGCAGGCGTCGTCCAGAACCCGAGGGGGCGAGCGGACGCGGGCCAGTCGGCAGGCGCGGGCAGCAGATGCGGGCTCCAGGCGTGCAGCACGGTGCCCGACTTGACCAGTTCGGCCATCGGCAGGAAGCCGTCCTGCAGGCCCAGCGCCTCGGCTCGCCACGTGCGGATGGTGCTCCGGTACGGGGCCTCGATCGCGGCGGCGACCCGCCAGCTCGCCCGGTTGAGCGGGCCTGGCGGCCGGATCGGGAAGATCGGAGAAGGAAAGGCGGACGTGGGCACGTACAGAGGGATGAGCAGACCGGCGAGCGCCGGGACGCCGAGCTTCTCTGCGACGTAGGGCCCGCCGAGAGACTTGGGGTGGTACACGACGACATCAGCCGGACGTGCCGCGAGCGCTGCCTGATCGTCCAGGAGGCGGCGCAGCATCGGCCTGACCGATCGCGCGGCGGTGATGGCCGCGCGCACGCCCTGCCCCTTGACCGAGCCCTGCAGTGCGAACATCTCGTCGCTGAGCGGCGCGAACTCCACCCCACACCCGGCCACGAGCGGCTCGAACCGGCGGGGCGCGGCCAGGACCGGCCGGTGCCCAGCGTCCAACAGCCCGCGCGCCAGCGCCATGAACTGCTGGACGTCTCCACGGCTGCCCACGCTGATCAGCAACGGTCTCATTGCTTGTCGCTCTGTTCGTCCCACCCGCCCAGCCGTCCGGCTCGATCACCACTGTGTAGGGCAGAGCCCCGTTCCCTCCGTCGATCCGCGCTCATGAGGGCCATTGTATCAATTTGTTCGGATCAATCCGAACAAATCGATGGCTTGCTCGCGGGCTCATGACGGGGCATCCTCCTGGGCTCGTCCGCGGAGCCGGCGTGCAACACCGAACCAGGCGGGCACGTCACGCTCGTCGTCGAAGCCACGGGCCACCACGATGTCGGTGGAGGAATGCAGGAAGATCGAAAGGACGATCGTCACCGCGACGAGCTGGAAGACGTTCTGGGCCGCGCTGATGCCGGAGGCGAGGACGATCAGCCCGTAGACGACGGAGGCGAAGCCCTTAGGGCCGAACCAGGCCACCGCGGCTTGCTCCCGTACGCTGAGCCCGGAACCGAGGAACGACACCCAGATCGCCACCGGCCGGGCCAGCACCAGCGCCAGGATCGCGAACAGCCAGCCCTGCCAGCCGACCGAGCCGAGCAGGGCGGGAGTGATGAGCGCGCCGAACACCAGCAGCGCCGCCAGCTTCAGCAGCTCGGCGATGAGCTCGCCGAAATGTTCGAACGACTCGCGCTGCCGCTCGCCGAAGGTGGCGACCGTGATCCCCGCGGCGAAGGCCGCCAGGAAGAGGTTGCCGTGTGTGGCCTTGCCCACCGCCAGCACCAGCAGGCCGATGGCCAGGCCGTTGAGTGGTTCGTACTGGGTGGAGGCGGAGAACCAGCGGGTCTGCTCCAGCTTGATCGCCAGCCACGGGATGGCCACCCCGATCACGATGCCGAGGCCCAGTTCGAGACTGAGCTCACCCAGATGCAGGTCCTCCGAGCCGGCTGCGACGGCCAGGAACACCATCACGAACGGCAGCGCCAGGCCGTCATTGACGCCCGACTCAACGTTCAGCAGCTGCCGCAGCCGGGGCGGCACCTTGTCGTTGCCGACCAGCGCGGCGGCGAACACCGGGTCGGTCGGCGCCAGGATCGCGCCGATCAGCAGCGACTCGACCCACCCGAGACCGAGCAGGTAATGGGCGGCCAGCGCGGTGATGATCAGCGTGAGCGGCAGCCCCCACCCCAGTGCCCGGCCGGGCAGACGCCAAGCGCCACGCAGGTCCTTCCAGCCGACCCGCATGCCGTCGGTGAACAGCACGGCGAACAGCGCCAGCTCCGCCAGCGTGGCCACCAGATCGTCGCCGGGCCGCAGTGACACTACGCTCAGCGCGCCATCACCGAGCACGAACCCGGCCACCAGGAACAGGGCCGCCGTGGACAGGATGGTGCGGTGGGCCAGGCTGGACAACAGCACGGCCACCATCAGCATGCCCGCGAACGCAAGCGACAGCGCACCCATCAGCTGGCCCCTCCTTTGTGACACACACCGACGAATGCCACAGGCCGAACCTGCCGGCTCACCACGCAGACCGCGACAGAGCCACCCCGGCCCGGATGGCGATCCGAGGGTCCTGTCGCTCGGCTGGTCTCGGAGGCCAATGCCTCCCCGGCATCGGTGACACCGGCCGGCACGCTCCCGGCGCCGACAGCCGGGCGGCCTCGATGACGAAGTACGGGCGATGATCGGGGGAGGACGGCAAAGAACTCGCTGGTGTGCACACCAGGCCCCCTCTACACGATCGGCGACAGAACTGCCGACCAGACTTCCCGGCGCACCTGCAGGGAACCTATCAGGACGCGTCAAGACGGGCGCGGCAGAGGGGCGGTCGGTGCCGTCTGGCGCCGCTCGGCCGTCGGCGGCGCTCCCGGTCCCGTTGGTCGGGGAGCTTGGGGAACTCGCGGCCCATGAAGGCGTACATGGGGGTCGGGGACTCTACTGACGTGTAACAACGCAAGGGTCGAACCGCAGGTCAGTGGAGGGTTTCTCTGTCAGGATGATTGACGGGCTGGGACGCTCGGGTTGGGCAGGAGATCGCGGTGTCCAAGGATGCAGTGCTGCGCGGCATAACCAACCTCAGCAGCCTATCTCGGGATATCCGCCTGATTTTCCCGAGTACTACGGTAACCCCGTGTGGCCGCGGCTGAGGAACTCGGCGAGGCGGGCGGCGGAGTCGCCTCCGTGGCCGGCTGACACCGCAGCGTCGACGGCGTTCTTGGCGGCCTGGGTGACGGCCGGGGAGACCCCGTCCTCCTCCAACGCGTGAATGATGTGGCCCAGGCTCGCGGTGACCGAGGTCAGCAAGGCTGATTCCGCCTCTGAGAAACGCCCGGCGTCAATATCGGCCGCGAGTCCGGGCAGCAGGTCGGCGACCAGACCCGCCATCTGCTGGGCGTGCGGTGCCAGCGCGGTGGCCGGCACGTTCTGCCGCGCCGCGAGCGCGAAGGAGTGCATCAGACCGGCGATCGAGGTCCAGAACAGGTTCAGCAAGGCGACGTCGAAGCTCGCCGCCCTGCCGGGATCGTCCCCGAGATGGACCGCCGCGCCGCCCAGCGCCGCCAGGGTGTGGCGGTGGCGGTCGAAGAGGACGGCGGGCCCGCTGTAGAGAATGCGGGTCGCCTGCGTACCGATGGCCGCCGCCGGAGTCACGATCGAGCCATCGAGGTAGCGCACGCCCAAGTCGCCCGCCTTGGCGGCCAGCTCGCGCGTGCGCCCCGGCCCTTCGGACGTGAGATTCACCAGTGTGGTGGCGGGCAGCCGTGACCGGCCCGACTCCGCCAGCGCCCGGTCGAGGATGGCGTCCACCGCGTTCGCGTCGATGACGCAGACGATGACCATCTCGGCAGCGTCGAGCGCGCTCAGCGGGCTGTCGGCCCAGACGGCCCCGCGGGCGAGAAGCTCGCCGGCCTTACTGGCGGTCCGGTTCCACACCGTGGTCGGGTGACCGGCGGTGAGGAACGCCGCAGCGATGGCTCGTCCCATGGGCCCCATCCCCAGAACGGTCACCGGCGCAGGCGAGAGTTGCTGAGTCACTGTCGTGTTCTCCCATCATTCGAGGACGCCGGGGTGCCCGGCGCGTCTCCGTTAAGCTAAAGCTTCACGTTGACGTGAAGGTCAAGTCTGAGAGGCAGCGACGGGTGCAGATCGGTGCTCTGGCACGGCGCGCAGGCGTGAGCCCTCGCGCGTTGCGCTATTACGAGGAGAAAGGACTGTTGGTTCCCGGGCGAACGGCCGGCGGCTACCGCGTTTACACCGAAGAACACGTCGAATCGGTGCGCCGCATCCGAATCCTGCTCGCGGCAGGCCTCAACAGCGACATGGTCAGAGAGATCCTGCCCTGCATGGTCAACGTCCGACGGACGTTCCTGTTCACCGGCGTGGTCACCGTCGGCCGCCACCTGGGGAAGCGCTACGGAAATCACCTCCGGCACCAACTGCGTCGGCAGCGTCACCGATCTCGGTAACCCTCATGTACGTGACAACAGACCGTTGTCACGTACATGAGCGATCACGAGTCGGCGGCGAGCACGGCATCGGCCCGCCGGACCGCTGCGCGACTCCGGCACGTTTTCCAGTACATCGCCGCGCCCGGTCTCGCACCGGCGCGGCGGCCGGCATGAGCACCGCGGCGCGGGCCGCTTCCTGGAAGGTCACCGCTCTGCGCGGCGAGCACGCCGATCTCACCGCGGCCGCCGACGCCTACCTGTCCACCACCCGCGTCGACAACCCCAACACCCACCGCGCCTACGCCTCGGCCATCGATCGCACCATCACCCAGTTCGGAGCCGATCGACACCTGGCCGACGTCACGACAGCGAGAGAGGCCAGGCCCTGACCGAGCTGTGGGGCAGCCGCGCACCGGCCACTTGGCGCAACCGCGCCGCCGTCGCCTCCTGGCTCACCTGGTGCCGCACCAAGAAGGACTGGCCCGCCCCTCGGTCCTCGCCGAGGCGGAACGCCGCAAGGAAACCCCGACGAGACCCGGGCCGTAGCCAAGACGACCACCCACCGGCTGCTGTCGCCGCCGCGACATCCCGCTCCGCGAGAAGACCCGCTGGCGGATGCTCTACGAGACCGCGGCCAGAGCTGCCGAATTCTCACTCTCAACGTCGAGGACCTCGACCTGGAGAACCGGCGCGCCCCCGTCCACTCCAAGGGCGGCTGATTTGGCTGGTGAGCAGCAGCAGCGTTTGTCGGGTCAGTTTGGACAGCACTCGAGGGCTGCTCGGGCCCGGAATGTCGGTGAGAAGTAGCAGCAGCCGGAGGCTGGGCAACTCACTTAGCGTGTTCATGTGATTGCTGACAGGGGGCAGCGGCCCGTCCTGGTGCTCGTCTCCAGCGCCAGGCGCTGATCCTCTCGGCCAGCCCCTTGAGGGACTCGACCGTGTGGTCTTGCCCGCACCGTTCGGGCCGACCAGGGCATAGATGTCACCGGGGGCGACCTGCAGGCTGAGCTCGTCGACCGCGACCCCATCCCGGTAACGCTTGGCCAGCCCGGCGGGTTCGATCGTCAGCATCCGTCCACTGTCCTCCACCGTGGCGGCCCTCGCTACGTTGCGGCCGACGGGGGACTCACCTGGCACACGGCCCGCGTGCTGTACTCCTGGTTGGACTTTGCCGCTTGACGGCAAGAATCGACGTTCATACTGGTCCGGCACGTACATTGTCCTCCCGCCACAAGGCTTGTCAGCATCGAAACTGAAAGCTTCATACGGGTGAGGGGATGATTCATATGATCGCCCGGGACCTGGCGCACGATTTTCCGGCCATGCGGTCCGACGCGAGATTGATGGACGTGCTGGCGGTCCTGGTCCGCGGCAATCTTCCCGGAGTCGTGATCCTGGACTTCTCCGGGCGTCCCCAGGCGACGCTCTCGCTGCCGAGGGTGCTCGATCTGCTGCTTCCGTGGCCGTTCCGTGAGAGCCCGAACCTGGCGAAGGTTTTCCCGGACGAGACCGGCGAGCGCATCCTGACCGAGGCGCTCCAGCGCCCGATCGGCGACCTGCTTTCCGCGCTGCCCAGCCGGGAACTTTGCCGCGTACCGGGCCACGCCACGACCTTGGAGATAGTCACCGCGATGACGCGACAGCGTAGCCCGCTGGCCACGGTGTCGGACGCCGGTGCCGGCTCCAACGTGATCTGTGCGAACCGTCTGCTCGCGCGGCTCTTGCGGGCCCTCAGCGAGGGCTCCTTGGGGCAGGGGTCCGGGTGCCGCTCATGATGGCCCCCTCGCCAGGCCAGCCCAGCAGCCGCGCGCCGAGAGTCGCCGTCTCGAGCGCGTGTCGCTGTATCGGGTTGTTCAGGTCATAGCCGGTGAGCTCGCGGATTCGCTGCAGGCGATAGGTCACCGTACGCACGCCGATGTGCAGGCGGCGTGCCGTCGTCGTTGCCACGCCCTGGGCGGCGAAGTAGGCGAACAGCGTTTCCAGCAGCGCACCGGGGCCTCCTCTGGCGGTCCGCAAGGGGCCGAGGACGGCTTCGACCAGTTCGCTGATCGCCGCGTTGTCCCTCAGCAGCACCTGCAGAACGAGCAGGTCGGACGCATGCAGGATCCGCTCGGGGAGTTCCAGGCGGTGGGCGAACGACACCACGCTGCGGGCTTCCTCGAAGGAGCGCACCACGCCGCCGAAACCGTGGTGGGTGCGGCCCACGCCGATCCGTAGCGAGGGGTCGCCGTTCATCATCTCCTGCACCGCCGCGCTGAAGGCTTCGCTCACGCCTTTCACGTAGCCGGGGGATATGCAGACCAGCAGGCCTTCCTTGGTGGCGATCAGGATGTCACGCAGGCTGAACCGGGACAGCAGGGACGCTTCCACGTGACGTGAGACTGGCCCGCCGTCGAAGAAGGGCTGTCCGGCCGCGGCGATGGCGACCACGTGGGCGCCGGCGAGGCGCAGCCCGAAGCGCTCCGCTCGCTCGGCGAGGGCACCCACGTCACGGCGTCCGTGGAGCAGGTCGTCGATGAACTCCCGGCGAAGTGCCTCCTCGCGGCGGATCATCAGGCGCTGGGCCGCCTCGTAACCCTCCACCAAAGCCACGATCGACCGGTCCGCGGCCTTGAAGACCGCTTCCCCGGCGGACCGGAGCTCCTCCGCCCGCCTGCTTCGGACGATGCCTGGCAGAGCGGGCCACGCCAGCCATGTCGCGCTCAGGTGCACATCGATGATGGCGCGCAGGGGGACGCCGTCCCGCGCCGCGGTCCCACCACATTCCCGCATGCGTGCCAGCGCGGCCGCTCCTGGGCGTCGCCCGGTCCGACTGACGTCGGCCAGCAGCGGGAGATAGTCCCTCAGCCACTGGGCAGGAACACCCCCGGCGTCAGCGCTGGCACGAGCGGCGATCTCAGCGAAAGGCAAGTGATCCGCGTGTCCGCCGGTGCCGTGCTGATGTTCCCTGTCCCAGTAATCCGTCATAGTTCCAGATTCTCCCGAAATGAGACTGTTCGGCAAGATAAGGATGGCTATAGGCCAGATTTGTCGGTTCCTGCTTACCGAAGTCCGGCAATGGGAGTTGCAGCGATCAACCGGAGAAGAAGCGGTCTGGAATGGTCCCTGCGGCGGTTCTCACGCCTATGCCGGCGACCACGGCCACGTGCTGCACACGGATTGAGGGTCACACCGGCTTGTTCCGTTGCCCGTGCCGCGCATGGTTCCCGCGACCGTGGTGGGCAGGATGGTGACGGCCGGCGCGGTTGCCATGATCGACATGGTGGTCCAGGGGAGCGACGTGGCTCTGATAGACATCAGGAATGCTGTCACCGTCCTGGTCTGCGGTCTCGGCCTCGTGCAGGCGCCGGTAGACACGGTTACGCAGGCGCAAGATCACAGACGCCAGCAGCGCTGCGGCGACAGAGCCGCCGAGCACGGCTATCTTGACGTAGTCGCCGCGCGCGCCACCGGCGCCGAAGGCCAGCTCGCCGATGAGCAGCGACACTGTGAAGCCGATGCCGGCCAGAATCGACAACCCCAGCACATCGACCCAACTCAACCCCTCGTCGAGGTGAGCACGGGTGAACCGAGCCACCAGCCAGGTCGCGACCATGATCCCGATGGGTTTGCCGACGACCAGACCGACCACGATGCCAAGGGCGACCGGGTCGCTCAGAGCGGCGAAGGCACCGTTCAGCCCACCCAGCTGCACGCCCGCCGACAAGAACGCGAACAAGGGCACCGCCACCCCGGCTGAGAGCGGCCTGAACCGGTGCTCGAAGTGCTCGGCCAATCCCGGCCCGGTTTCCGGCCCGCCTGCGCGCCGGCTGCGCATGACCGGCACGGCGAAGCCCAGCAGCACGCCGGCGACGGTGGCATGCACGCCCGAGGCGTGCACCAGAGCCCAGACCGTTATCGCCAGCGGCAGCAGCAGCCACCAGGAACGCAGCCGGTGCTGCACCAGCACGGTGAAGATCGCCAATGGAACCAGCGCCACCAGCAACGGCATCAGCGCGAGGTCGCTGGTGTAGAAGACGGCGATGATGACGATCGCCAGCAGGTCATCGACCACGGCCAGGGTCAGCAGGAACGTGCGCAGCGCCGCGGGCAGGAATCGGCCGATCACCGCGAGCACCGCCAGCGCGAAGGCGATGTCGGTCGCGGTGGGGATCGCCCAACCTGCGGCGGCGCCGTCGACGTTACGGGTGAGCAACAGGTAGAGCGCGGCCGGGACGATCACGCCTCCGAGGGCGGCGGCGACCGGCACCGCGGCCCGCCGCGGCTGGCGCAGATCCCCGGCGACGAACTCGCGTTTGAGTTCCAGGCCGGCCACGAAGAAGAAGATCGCCAGCAGCCCGTCGGCGGCCCAGGTGGCCATGTCGAGGTTCAGGTGCAGCCAGGCAGGGCCGATGGTGAAGCTGCGGACCTCCTCATAGGCGGCTGACCACGGGGAGTTGGCGCACGCCATGGCCAGTGCCGCACCCGCCAGCAGCAGGGCGCCGCCGATGGTCTCCTTGCGGAGAATGTCTGCGATGCGACGGGCTTCAGCCCAGGAGCGCCGTCCGAACAGGCGGGGTGCGCTACGCGCGGGGCCAGTCATGAATACTCCACGTTGTACGGCAGGCGGGACCTCGTCCTCCTGCGACCGAGCCGAAACGCTGCGACCGCTTCAAGGTCGTCGCCGCAAGCGGCCCGGCTCGGTGTCGGCGCTGCATCGGCTCACGCGGCTGCAGACGTTCACGCAGGTGCGACCACACCCTCGCCTGCAATCGCGACACGTGCACCTGGCAGACGCCACGTTGCGGTGCGATCCCCGGCCGGCGTCGGTGGCCATGCACCGCGACAACGACACCACGCGCGGAGGTGCCGTCGAATCTCACCCAGGCTCAACGGGACCGCATCAACAGTGAAGGTGCTGCCGCTGCTGATGTCGAAGCTGTCATGGGCCCTCACCACGCCGACATGGCCCGACTGGATGAGATCCATCCGCCTCTTGCCATGCGCGGCCCAATGCGCCTCGCCACACCGTGACGTCCGAACCGTCACAGCAGTTTTCTCCAGCACAGTTTCACCCCCGGCTGTTGTCCCCAACCGAAGACTGCCGGGAGAACGCGACATACGACTAGGACTACCGGCCGCAGCCCTGACGGGTACTACGTTGCCGTACAGCGGCAACTTCCGCAGCCCCTCTCGGCCGCGGCCGGCCCGACGGCGGCCCGGGGCGGATCGTGGGTAGCGCAGCGAGATGATCTCCTGCATCTCGGCCCGCGCCTGCGGGGTGTCTGCATCGCGCCGCCCATCTGTGCGATGCCACCGTGATCCGCGGCAACGAGACCGAGATCGACACCGGCGTCGGTGCGAACCGTGGGAGCAGACCATCGCGGCGCTGTTGCGCAGCGCCTGCCGCACGCCCGCCACTACTCCACTGAACCGGCCGACAGGGCCTTGAGGCGGAAGGCGTGCAAGACATAATTCGAATTAGAAGGGGTTGTCATGACCGTCCCCACCGGCCAGTGCTGCGCCCCGATCGCCCGTGAACCGCTGGCCGAGGACACTGCTGCCGAACTCGCCGTCATGCTCAAGGCGGTCGCCGACCCGGTACGGCTGCGCCTGCTGTCCATGATCGGCTCCCACGCCGGCGGCGAGGCATGCGTCTGCGACCTGACCGACGCCTTCGACCTGACCGCCCCCACGATCTCCCACCACCTCAAGGTCCTGCGCACCGCCGGGCTGATCGACGGCGAACGCCGCGGCACCTGGTCTACTACCGCATCATCCCCGAGGCGGTGAACAAGCTTGGCGCCCTGTTCGCCCCGCTCACCGAGTCCACTCCTGGACCCGCCCCCCGGCCTGCGGCGGGACGCACTGAGCTGGAGCTGCTGCCCGCATGACGGTCGCCCCGGCCCGTCGACGTCCCGGTGTCGGCGGCGGGCCGGCGGGCCGGGCCGCCAGCTACTATCTGCGCCGCGCGAGAGCCGACTTCGTCATCCTCGACGCTCAGGACAGCGCCGGCGGCGCCTGACGGCACCTCTGGGACAGCCTGCGCCTGTTCTCGCCGGCCCAGTACAGCTCGCTGCACAGCGGCACACATGTGCACACCGCGCGGCAAGCGCGTGATCATCGAGATCGACGGCCGCGCCCTGTTCGACCTGGCCACCCGCCGCCACCGCCCGCCCAAGCGGGCGAGCAGGCCGGGAGCATGGCCGTCCCGCCCGTGCGCGAGGCCCGCGAGCGGGGCGTGCTCAAGGCCAGAGCCCATGTCCATCCCGCCTGCACCTGCCGGCTATGGCGACTGGACCGGGCCGCCTCGGCCGCCCTGATCGGCGCCGGCTGTACCGCCCGGCAGCTCGCCGCCGAGATCACTCACCCAGCCGCAGTACGCTTCGCGCCGCGCCTAGCAACTAGACCCATCATGATTAGATGCTCATCTATCTTGACGGATATCAAAATGTTCTGAGATCGTGGCATCTGCTTCGACATCCATCTAATTTTAGGGCTGAGGTGGGCACTCCGCCCTGCTCAGTAGGGAGACACGATGACGAACCAGGCCAGCGGCGGCTTCCTCGGGAACCTGGATGAGGCATTCGCCCCGCCCGCTGCGGGAGGTTGCTGTGGCGGCCCCTCCGCCTCCACCGGCGAGCCATCCGCCCTCGCAGGGCAGAGCGCGGAGCCGGCCGCCGCCGAGCAGGCGGCTCATAGAGGTTGCTGCGGGCAGGACCCGGCTCCGGCCGGTCTCCGGGCCGACTCTCAGGCCGGTTTTCAGGGCGCCGCCGGGTGCTGCGGATGACCTGCACAACATCCGACCTCGGCCAGGGCGAGCCGGATCTGGCCGCTCTGGTGGAGGCGGTGTCGGCCACTCGCATGCACGCCACGGTGCGCGAGCTGGCCGGCGACCGCTACGCCGGGCGGCGTGTGGGCTCGCCCGGCGGCCGCGCGGCCGCTGTCTGGCTAGCCGAGCAACTCGGCGAGCTGGGCGCGCAGGTGCAGGTGTCGGAGTTCGACGTTGCAGGGCTGCGCGAGCTGTATGAGACGCCCGTGCTCGAATGGAGCAGCGCCGGGCAGACGCGGCGCCTGGAACACCGCCGTGACTTCGTCGAACACCTGGCCTCCACCGAACTCTCGCACCCGCGCACCGCCCTCCTGACCAAGGCCCCCGAGACCGGCTCCGAGACCGGCTCGCCGGCCGGCCTGCGCGGCCGATGGGTACTGGCCGACGCCACCACCTGGGGGCGAGCGTGCGAGCTGGCCGAGGCGCAGGGCGCGGCCGGAGTGCTGACCGTACGCGGCACCGACGCCGAAGGCTGGATGCCCAAGATGATCGCCGGTCCGGCTGCCCGCACGGTGGCCGTCATCGCCGTGCATCCTGAGGTCCACAGGCGCCTGGCCGAAGCGCTGGATGGCGGCCCGGTTCAGGTGACCGGCTCGATGCCGTTGCGGCAGGTCGCCACCCGAGGCCGCAACGTCTACGCCCGCTTCTCGCGCCCTCCTCGTACCGAAACGAGCACTCTGACCGGCAGCCCAGCCGACGGCGGCAGAGGCGGCACCGATCACGGTGGCGCGCAGGCCGGGCTGCGCATACTGCTGAGCGCGCACTACGACGGCGTCGGCGACGATCCCGGCCGGCGCCTGCCCGCGGCCGCCGACAACGCCTCCGGGGTGGCCGCGGTCCTGGAGGCCGCCCGCGTGCTGGCGGCCGCTGCGCCACCCGGGGAGCTGGAGCTGACGGTGGCCTTCCTGGACGCTGAGGAGGCGGGCGCGTGGGGCTCGGCCCATCACGCCGCCGCCCTGCCACCGGACACGCTCGTGATCAACCTCGACGGTGCCGCGCAGTTGCACGAGGCCGCCGCTGTCGAGGCGGGCGGACCCGCCCACGCTCTGCTGGCCGCCCTGGACCAGGCCGCCCGCCTGACCGGCGTGCCATTGAAGGCGGGCGCGATGGCCTCCGACAACCGCCGCTACGCCGCCGCCGGCCTGGCCTCGATCGGCATCGGCATGGGCATGCCCGGCTACCAGACTCCCGCAGAGACTCCGGATCGCGTTGAGCCGGACACACTGATGGCCGCCGCCCGGCTGCTGGTGGCGACCGTCATGCTGCTCAACGCGTAGGAGGAGCGCCAGAGCGGGAAACAGCTCTCGTCACCTGGGCCATCAAGCTGGCGCCAACGCCGGTTCGATGGCTGACCGGAGAGCTGGCCAGTTCACAGTCCGGATGATGACGGATGACGGCCAGCGGGGTGTGGCGCTAGCCGGTCGGCGGCGCGCCGTCTCGCGCGGCGAGGGCGGCGAGAGCCTCGGCGCACCGCCCAGTGGAGGAGTTCTCCTGGTCGCCGCGCCGTCGTGATCGTCCATGTACGTGATAACAGTTCGTTATCACGTACATGGAAGGCCTGGGCGAGAAGGAAGAACCGGGCTTCCGCTCGCCTAATTAATCGAATATCGTCGATGAACGATGAACGAGAACAAGGGGCCCTTGCCGCGTGCGGAGGCCGAGGAGTACGCGAGCTGGTTCAAGGCTTTGGCTGACGCCACCCGCATCCAGATCGTTTCGCTGCTGGCGCGGCGGCGCGCGCCGATGAGCGTGGGGGAGATCGTGGCCGCTTCCGGGGTGGGCCAGTCCACCGTCTCCCACCATCTGAAGATCCTGGCCGAGGTGCGGTTCGTCCTGATCGATCGGCAGGGCACGTCCAGCCTGTACCGGATCAACGAGAACTGCGTGAACTGTTTCCCGACCGCCGCCGACGTGGTCATGGGCAACCCCGTCCCGGCAGCGCCCACCTGCGAGTGAAGGAGCCTGGTCATGGCGCACGACGAGATCATCGACCACTACTCGGCCCTGGCCCGCGCCGCGGACGCCGGCCGGACGGTCGCCGACTGCCGGCAGGACGCCTTCGTACAGGGCGGCTTCGGCGCGGCCGGCTACGACGACCTGACCGTGCTCCCCGAGGGGGCGGTGCGGGCCAGCCTGGGCTGCGGCAACCCGGTGGCCGTCGCCGACCTGCGACACGGCGAGACGGTGCTCGACCTCGGCTCGGGCGGCGGCATCGACGTGCTGCTGTCGGCGCGCCGCGTCGGCCCGTCCGGGACGGTGTACGGACGCACGTCCGGGACGAGCGGGCGCGGCAGCGGGCTGAGCAGCGCATCGGCTGCGCGGCCGGGTCGCTCGCCGTACGGGAGTACCGGGACCTGCTGGCCGCTGCCGGCTTCGTCAAGATCGCCATCACGTTGACGGCCGATCACGGCGACGGGGTGCACTCGGCCATCGTCCAGGCCGTCAAACCCGCCATCGGGCCCGGCCTGGAGATCCGGCCGATGCGTGAGGGCGACGCCGCCGAGGTGCTGGCGATCTACCAGGCCGGGCTGGACACCGGCCAGGCCAGTTTCGAGACCACCGCGCCCAGCTGGGAGGGGTTCACCGCGAGCCGGTTGCCGCATCTGCGGTATGTGGCGGCCGATAGCGACTCCGGCGAGGTGCTCGGCTGGGTGGCCGCCTCGGCGGTCTCCGGCCGCCCGGTCTACGCCGGGCTGGTCGAGCACAGCATCTACGTCCACCCCGGCTGCCAGGCCCACGGCATCGGCCGCGCGCTGCTGTCGGCGTTCATCGCCGCAAGCGAGGACGCCGGCGTGTGGACCATCCAGTCGGGCGTGTTCGGCGAGAACGCCGCGAGCCTGAGTCTGCATCAGGCGCTCGGTTTTCGGATGGTGGGCACGCGCGAACGCATCGGCCGCCACCGCGGCGTCTGGCGGGACGTGCTGCTGATCGAACGCCGCAGTGCTGTGATCGGAGCCTGAAAGACCGCAAGGGCCGCCGTTGGCCCGGCGTTCACCTGCGCGACCTATCCCCGCCGGCTGAGAGCAGCCACCCTTGTTCCAAGCGTGTAGAGACAGATGTCAACATAGACATGCGTCAATTTCGATGAACATCTATACGGGAGGGTAGTGGATGGAACTGCTGGAGATCTTGGAGTGCAGCCCGCCGCTGGCCCGCGAGCCGCTGGACGCCGAGCAGGCGGCCGGGGTGGCACGGGTGTTTAAGGCGCTGGGCGACCCGGTACGGCTGCGCATCCTGTCGATCGTGGCCAGCCGCGCCGGCGGCGAGGTGTGCGTATGCGACATCACCGACGCCTTCGAGCTGTCCCAGCCCACCATCAGCCACCACCTGAAGGTACTCAAGGAGGTCGGCCTGCTGACCTCCGAGCGGCGCGCTTCGTGGGTGTATTACCGGCTGGTGCCCGAAACGCTGGGCGAGCTGTCGGCGCTGCTGACGTTGCCCGCTGGTGGGCCCGCCAGCGGGTCTGCCAGCGGGTCTGCCAGCGGGTCTGCCGGCCTGCCGGGCGCTGCAGCGGCGGTGTCACGGTGATGTCGGCTCAACCCGCACAGGCCACCGCGCCACCGGCCGGCGTGATCGGCGCTCTGTCGATGCTGGATCGGTTCCTGCCGATGTGGATCATCGCGGCCATGGGCGTCGGGCTGCTGCTCGGGCGTCTGCTGCCCGGCCTGGACACCGCGCTGGACGCCGTCAAGATCGGTGAGATCTCGCTGCCGATCGCGCTCGGCCTGCTGTTGATGATGTACCCGGTGCTGGCCAAGGTCCGTTACGACCGCCTGAACACTGTCACCGGCGACCGCCGTCTGCTGGTCTCCTCGCTGGTGCTCAACTGGGTGCTCGGCCCGGCGCTGATGTTCGCGCTGGCCTGGATCTTCCTGCCCGACCTGCCCGAGTACCGCACCGGCCTGATCATCGTCGGGCTCGCGCGCTGCATCGCCATGGTGCTCATCTGGAACGACCTGGCCTGCGGGAACCGGGAGGCCGCCGCCGTTCTGGTCGCGCTCAATTCCATCTTCCAGGTGGTCGCGTTCGGCGCGCTGGGCTGGTTCTACCTGCAGGTGCTGCCCGGCCGGCTCGGCCTGCCGGGCTCGGAGCTGGAGGTGTCGGCCTTCGACATCGCCTTCTACGTGCTGGTCTTTCTGGGTATCCCGCTGGCCGCCGGTTACGCCTCGCGCAAGCTGGGCGAACGCTCCCGTGGCCGCGACTGGTACGAGCAGCGCTTCCTGCCGCGGGTCGGCCCGATCGCCCTGTACGGGCTGCTGTTCACCATCGTCATCCTGTTCGCCCTGCAAGGCCACACCATCACCTCCCAGCCCGGCGACGTGGCCCGCATCGCGCTGCCGTTGCTGGCCTACTTCGCCCTCATGTGGGGCGGCGGCTTCCTGACCGGCAAGGCGATCGGCCTGCCCTACGACAAGACCACGACGCTCGCCTTCACCGCCGCCGGCAACAACTTCGAGCTGGCCATCGCGGTCGCGGTCGGCGTCTTCGGCGTCACCTCCGGCCAGGCCTTGGCCGGAGTGGTCGGCCCGCTCATCGAGGTTCCCGTCCTGGTCGCCCTGGTCTACGTCAGCCTGGCCGGCCGCCGCCTGTTCACCCGCAAGGAGCCCACCCGTGCCTGACCGCACCCCCGACAAGCCCAGCGTGCTGTTCGTCTGCGTGCACAACGCCGGACGCTCCCAGATGGCCGCCGGCTGGCTCACCCACCTGGCAGGGGACCGCGTCGAGGTCCGCTCCGCCGGATCGGCTCCGGCCGATCAGGTCAACCCGGTCGCCGCCGAAGCGATGCGCGAGGTCGGCATCGACATCACCACTGAGCAGCCCAAGGTTCTGACCGTCGACGCCGTACAGGCCAGCGACGTGGTCATCACCATGGGCTGCGGCGATGCCTGCCCGATCTTCCCCGGCAAGCGCTACGAGGACTGGAAGCTCGACGACCCGGCCGGACAGGACATCGAAGCGGTCCGGCCGATCCGTGACGACATCCGCCGCCGTATCGAGAAGCTGCTGGCGGAACTCGTGTCTGCCTGATTCTCCGCCGCAGCCCCCGTCGTAATCAGGTGGTGGGGCCTGCGTCATGTCCGGGGCACGGTAGGTGATCCAGACGCGCGCACCCGGCCACCCCTTGCTGTCGTGGGTGAGCTACGGCGGCGGGGAGCGGCGAACGGCCGGGTGCAGGGTCGTTGACGATGCCGTGGGCACCCTACGCGTGTTCGGCCGCGCTACATTCCGCGCTTACCTCGGGCCATCTGGTCGGCGAGGTATCCGGGGTGGTGGGGGGTCAGGCCTGGATGCGGGCCATGAGCACGGCGATGTCGTCCTCGGCCGGCGCGTCGCCCACGATGGAGCCGATCACTGCCGCGCACACCCGTTCGAGCGTCGCCGTCTGCAGCGTCGCTTGGACGAGGGCGTCGCCGAGCCTGGCCATGCCCGCGTCGAGGTCGGCCTGCCGCGTCTCGATCAGGCCGTCGGTGTAGAGGGCCAGCAGGGTCCCGGCCGGCAGGTGGAGGTCGTGCGACTGGAAGGTGCCCAGCCCCACGCCGATCGGAGTGCCGGTGGGCAGTGACGGGAAGGTCACGTCGCCGGACGGGGTCACGATCGCGGGCGGCGGGTGCCCGGCCGCGGCCATGGTGCAGCGGCTGGTCTGCGGATCGTAGACGGCGTACAGGCAGGTGGCACCCGTGGCGTCGAAGCCGCGGGCGTCATTCGCCATCAGGTGGTCGAGGTGGGTGAGCAGCCCGTCCGGCGGCAGGTCCAGGTAGGCCAGGGTGCGCACGGCGGTGCGCAGCCGGCCCATGGCGGCTGCGGCGTTGATGCCATGCCCGGTCACATCGCCGACGACTAGGGCGATGCGGTCGCCGGGCAGGTGGATGGCGTCGTACCAGTCGCCTCCCACCCCCTCGTGCGTGTCGGAGGGCAGGTAGCGCGAGGCCACCTCGACGTTGCTGCTGCCGCACAGGTCGTGCGGCAGCAGGTCGCGCTGGAGCGCGAGCGCGGTCAGCCGCTCGCGCGTGTACTGGCGCGCGTTGTCCAGGCTGAGCGCGGCCCGCGTGACCAGCTCCTCAGCCAGGAGGTCGTCCCTGCTGAACGGCGCCGGGTTGGAGGTGCGCCCGAACACCGCGACGCCGAGCACGTCGCCGCACGCCTCCAGCGGAATGACGATCAGCGAGTGCATGCCGGTCGCGTGGATGGTCCGCGCCCGGTCGGGGACCAGGTCCAGCCAGGTACCGGGCGAGGTGTCCAGCACGGGCTCGAAGTGCGGCCGGCGCGAGTGCAGGACCTCCATGAACGGGGATCCCGGCGGCACGAACACAGTCTCCTTGCGCTCCCGGAGAGACTCGGGCACCCCGTCGTGCACCGAGGCCGCGCCGGCCCGGCGGAAGACGGGGATGCCGGCCTCTGTCGCGGCCGGCCGCTGCAGCGGCTCTGCGCCGGGGAGCATCGCGTCCGGCAGATCGACGGTCACGTAGTCGGCGAGGACCGGAACGGCCAGCTCGGCCAGCTTCTCGGCGGTTTCCATGACATCCAACGTGCTGCCGAGCCGGATGCCGGCCTCGCGCAGCAGGTCGAGGTGATCTCGCGCCTTGCTGTTGCTGAAATCCAGGGCCACCGAGCACACGCCCCACGGCCGGCCGTCCGCGCCCTCCAAGGGCAACAGCGAGATGGACATCGCGCGCTCTTGACTCCTGTGGGACCAGCGGGCCTCCCGGTCGATCGTGGGCCGGCCGTCGGCGAGCACCTTGCGCATCGCGTCCTGCACCGCTTGCGTGTCGATCCCCTCGATGACCTCGGTCAGGGAGCGGCCGATCCGGTAGAACGGGTAGCCGTCGCTGAGCTGCTCGGCCGCCTTGTTGAACCAGACGCAGCGCAGGTTCTTGTCCCAGATGGCCATGGCGACGGGGAAACTGCTGATGAGCGACTCCCGCAGGGTGCCGATGCCGATGGACAGGTCGATGGTGGCCGGGATCGCCGACACCAGCCAGGCCCCCTGTCGGCTCCCGGCGCCATCGCCGAGAGTGAGCGGGGCGGCCTCGGCGCGCACGACGACCCACCTCGCCGTCCCGCCATCGCACCTCCGTCAATCCCGTTCGCGGCAGGGGCGCGCCGGGCCGTTCACCGTCGCGGTCGTGGCTCTCGGACGGAGGCTGCCGGCTGCTTTCATGCCCATCACCTCCGGTGGGGACGAGTTCGCTGCCAAGCCATTACTCAGACTAGCTGCGCTTAACCTGCAACTATTTCAAGCGTGACCAAATTTTGACGTGACATATACGGTTACACCGCGCGTACACGCAAGGATTTTCGGCGCAGCCGACTCCAGGGCCGGGGATCTACCAGAACCTTCGGCCCGCGCCCGCGCCCCGGCGCCTACCCGGACCGAACTCCAGGAGCTGACGCGGAGGCCCATGCAACGGACGCTTCCGCCACAATCGCGAGGTTCGGTTCTTCAGCTCGCCGTCCGTGCCGGATGCATCAGGAGCTCAGGCCGGCGCTGATCAGCCAGATGTGTTCGCAGGTCGCGGACACCTTTGTGCAGCTTCTCGCAAGAGTCTTGCGAAGCGTGGTGGAAGGTCCTTCGATCATCCAGCTCAGGGCGCGTCAGACGACCTGCGCGGTGGCAGGACGGTGATCTCGGTGAGGTTGACGTGGCGGGGCGGGGCGGGGCGGCGACGAACGCCACCGTTGTGACGGTTACGGCCTGTGATCACGCAGCGGCGTCGTCGTGCGCGGTGGCGGCAGACTTCTCACGCCAAGGGGCCGCATCCTGCTCGATCCGGTCCAGTTTGACCTGCAGCCGCTCGAGCGTGTCGGGCCCGAGGTACAGGTGCCCCGGCAGCTTGTCCTGGCAGGTGACCTCGTAGATCAGAGCGGCGCTCTTGACCGGGTCGCCGAGCTGCGTGTGGTTGGCCGTACCGGCCCAGTCCAGGGTGACATGAGCGGGAGTGCCGTTGTAGGCGCCGATGCGGTGCTTGGCGGTGGACAGGGAGCTGGCATCGAGGAAGTCGGTGCGGATGACGCCGGGCTCGACGACCATGCACTGGATCCCGAACGGTGCCAGCTCCGCCGACAGCGCTTCGCTGATGCCCGCGACGGCGAACTTCGAGGCAGCGTACATGCTCACCCCAGGCTCGCCCTCGAAACCGGACCGAGACCCGATGTTGACGATCTTCCCGCGACCCGCGGCGCGCATGCCCGGCAGCACGGCGCGGATGAGGTTGATCAGGGCGAAGACGTTGAGGTCGAACAGGGAGCGCGCCTCGGCGTCGGTGATCTCCTCCAGCGCGCCGAGCAGGCCCCGGCCCGCGTTGTTGACCAGGACGTCGATGCTCCCGAAGCGCTGGGTGGCCGACTCGACGGCCTGGACGATCTCCTCGCTACGGGTAACGTCGAGCCGGACGCCGAGCACCCGGTCGGACCGCTTGAGATCGTCGGGCAGGCCGGCAGGGTCACGGACCGCCGCCACCACGGTGTCGTCGTGCGCCACGGCGGTGCGGGCGATCTGCAGACCGAGTCCCCGGGAAGCGCCGGTGATGAACCACGTGGACATGTGAACAGCTCCTTCGTGCTGATGGGGAGAACGGGCCGGAACTGGTCGCGGCGCGGTGCGCCCCGCTTCCGGCCTGGCTTCCACTGAACCAGCTCTGAGCAGCGATAACAGGCTCGAATATAGCCCAAGCGATCGGGGGACAAACTGGGCCACCCTTACGGAGCGGTGCCCTGCGGGAAGCGGCGACACTAGAGGTATGGAGCGTGACCACACCAGCACCCCGCTCGCGGGGTTCCTGCGCTCGGCCCGCGCCCGGCTCAGCCCGCACCAGGCCGGGATCGACGAGCCGGCGCTGGGCCGGCGCCGCGTGTCCGGGCTGCGGCGCGAGGAACTCGCCCGGCTGGCCGGAGTGAGCGCGGACTACTACACCCGTCTGGAACAGGGCCGCAGCCGCAGCGCCTCACCCGAGGTGCTCGACGCGCTGGCCACCGCGCTCCACCTCGACGACGCCGAACGCGAGCACCTACACACCCTCGCCCGCCCGCAGCCCGCCCGGCGCCGTCGGCGACCGCGCCCGCAACGCGTCCACCCCGCCACCTGGCGGCTGCTGGACACTCTGGAGGAGGCGCGCCGGCCCGCCTTCGTCCTGGGCCGCCGCCTGGACGTCCTGGCGCACAACCGGCTCGCCGGGCGCCTGATCGCCGATTTCCGGGCCCTGCCCGCGGACGAGCGCAACCAGGCGCGCTTCGTCTTCCTCGATCCACACGCGCGCGAGCTGTACGGGAACTGGGCCGCCGTCGCCGCCGACACGGCTGCCATGCTCCGCCGCGACGCCGGCCGCCACCCCGACGACCCCGCCCTGGATGCGCTCGTCGGCAACCTGTCCATCCACAGCGCATCATTCCGCCGCTACTGGTCCGACAACAAGGTCCACCAGCGCACCACCGGCAGCAAGGACTACCACCATCCCCTCGTCGGCGACCTCACCATCACCTACCAGGCCCTCACCCCCGCCGACGACCCCGACCAAACGCTGTTCATCTACGACGTCGAGCCCGGCAGCTCGTCCGAGACCTCGCTGCACCTGCTCGCCCAGTGGAACGAGCAGACCACTGACAACCACCTCACCACGAACAGAAAGGGGTGACGAGCATGCGGACGAAGAGTCGCGTCAGTGAGTTGGACGGGAGCGGCTTGGCGGGACTTTCGTTCCGGTGCTTGTCGGCCCCCGAAGCGATCACGCACGCCAGATGACTGAGACTTCCTCCGCATCACGCCCCGCCTGCTCGAACGAGACGCTCCAGCAAGAGGCCAACGGCCCGCGCTGCCGTACGCCGGCACCATCGACATGGGCCACCTCGAACCCGTCACCGGGCCTCGCCAGGAAACCGCCTCAGGTCTCGCCGCCATCAGGTGGGGGTTCATCACGCGGCCTCTCATCGGCGCGGTCTCGCTCCCGGCAGGCGGATCACAGCCGGATCAGGTCGGCGACCTCCTCGGGCAGGCCCGGTGAAGTCATGACATGGCCCATCCCGGACACGACGTGCAGTATCGCGCCCGGAATCGCGGCAGCAGGTCAGGGGCGTCCATCCACGCGGCCCGGCCATGGTCGGCCGCGGCCGCCGGGTCGGTAGCCCGCGACAGCGCCAACTCCGGCATCGCTCGGGCGGCCGGCTCGTCGAACGGCCGAGGCGCCCCGTTGAAGACCCGGAACAAGGCCACGTCGGACTCCACACCCAGCGGCAGCCCGGCGACCAGATGAGCGAGAAACGCAGGCGACGGCGGCGGCAGATCATCCGGGTCGGCCGGCTCCCCGGCCCTCGCCCGTGCCCACAGGCCAGCCATCCGACCCACCAGTTTCCCGGGCTGATCTCGCGTTCGACCTGGTCACGTCCGCCGAACAGCGCGTGGTCGCTCAGGGCCGCCGACATGTCAGGGGCCGGTCAGAGGTTGGGACCGGTACGGAAGCTCGGCGTGCTTCCTACCTGACCTTGAGGGCCAGCTTCCCGACATAGTGATCCTTCAGGGCACGATGCGCGTCTTCGACCCGCTCCATCGGGAAGGTCCGGGCGACGTGGACCTCGAAGGAACTCGCCTGGACGATCGCGTTCAGCCGATCGGTGGTGGTGCGGCTCCGATCCCCGTCGTAGTAGGACACCGGCGCGCCCGGCGACGTCGCGAGCACGGGCAGGACACCGTTCGGCCAGGCGATCCGTCCCGAGTTGTTGATCGCGCGAAGAGATCGTTCAGCGATCTCGCCTCCCACGGTGACCAGAGCCGCATCGAGCCCGCCCGGTGCGAAGTCGAACGCCGCAGCCAACACATCGTCTTTGCGGCCGTCGACGGCGTGGTCAGCGCCCAGCCGCCGGGCCAGGGCGACACCGTCGTCACCCGAGGCCACGGCCAGCACTCGGATGCCGTTGTGCCGCGCCAACTGCACGGCCAGGTGGCCGATACCCCCGCTGGCCCCGAAGACCATGAGCGTCTGGTCCGGCCGCAGGCCGAGCAGATCGAGGCCGCTCAGTGCGGTCAGGGCATCCCAGGCCATCGCGCCGGCCTGCTCCGTCGGCAGCCGGTCGGGCACGCGCGCGACGTACTCCGCCTCGACGACGCCGTACTCGGCGTAGAAGCCGCCACGCGGCACCGGCATCGTCGCAGCGTAGACACGCTCGCCCACGTCTAACCGGGTGACGTTGCGCCCGACCGCGGCCACCGTGCCCGCCGCGTCCCAGCCGAGGACATAGGGGAAGGCCGACGCGACGCCGAAGGCGCCGTCGTAGTCCCCCTCGCGCTCGACCGCGTCCCAGGATCCGACCCCTGCGAACTCCACCCGGATGAGGACGTCGTCGTCGCCGACCTGCGGGAGTGGTATCCGGCGCGCTGAGAGTTCGTCGATTCCGCCGAAGCGGTCAAGGACGACCGCGTTCATCTGCGGCGCCACGTTCGCGCCGCCCGCTCTGCGCTCGGCTGTGCTGTCCATCGGCCCTCCATGTTATTTGAGCGAATCAAGCATCATTGGACCACAGCTATTTGAGTGAATCAAATAACTCCGCTAAGCTGGCGGCCATGGCGCTGCCGAACGGCCCCGTAGCCACCTCGTCCAAGGCCGAAGCCGTCTTGTTCGACCTGGTGGACATATATGACCGCGCCTACGAAGCAGCCGCGGCCGAGGTGTCGCTCAGCTCGGCGCAGGCATGTGTGCTCGGGCGACTCGACGAGCGACGCGGCATGGGCGCCCTGGCCGAGGAGCTCGGCTGCGATGCCTCCAACATCACCCAGATCGTCGCGCGTCTCGAAGCGCTCGGCCTCGTGACCCGCGAGCCGAATCCCCGGGATCGCCGCGCACGACTCGTCGCGCGAACTCCCCGAGGAGACGAGACCAACCAGCGGTTCGCCACGGCCTTCACCTTCGCCCGTACGGCGGTCGGACGGCTCTCACCCGACGAACAGGACCAGTTGACGGCGCTGCTGCGCAAAGCGCTGGGCTGACGCGCACCCGCGGCCGGTAATCATGTTCGGCGTCGTGGGGCTGCTGGTCACAGGGCGCGCGGGGGAGGGCCCCGACTCCAACGACGCCGCTGCCCGGCCGGCATCGGCTGCCACCGTGCTTCCGCAGAAGTTGTCCGAACCGCCCGCGATGCCGAAGGAGGAGCCGTCTCCTGCCGACGACGCCACGTTGAGCGAGAATCTGACGTACGAATTGCGGCGCAAGACCCTTGACATGGCCGAGGCCGCGGGCGAGGTCACCGCCCGGTGCCCCTAGAAGGTGGCGTCGAAGAACGGTACACGGGTCACGCTACCGCGACAGCATCGACTATGCCCTCTGCAACGACATCCCAGATGCCGTGCTCGTGCCGTTGAACGCGAAGACCACGTACACCTGCGAGGTCGTCTTCAAGGGCAAGCAGCCGACGGGATATGCCGAGGCGGTGCGGGTTACCGAGGTCGGGCCGCGAGTCTCCTGACATACCGGGACCACGAGGGGTGTTCGGAGGTCATGCTGCGGCCGTCCGGATGGTGCCGGGCAATGCACGTGCGCGGTGTCACCGGCACGCCACCCCATCCGCTACGGCCGCAACGACCTCCTGCGGCGCGGGGAATCCGTCCGCACCATCGCCGCCGGGGTGAAGGTATCCGTCGGCGTCGTCCACGAAACCCTCGCGGCCGCTGCCGAGGGCAACCCCACTGACCAGCCCCGACTTCCCGAGGAGCGCGCCGTGCCACTGCCGCGGATCCCGCTCGACGACCCGCGTGTGCTGGCCCTGGCCAAGGCCCGCCAGCAGCTCGCCCACGACTGCGCGTTTCTGCCGACGTGGGACGAGCCGACCGACAAGGAACGCGAGGGCTCCCTGCCCGATGCCCGCAACTACCTGGAGTCGGCGGTCAACGCCGGGCTCGTCCCGGCCGTGGAACTGATCGACAGCGGCTGGCGCGCGCGAGCCTGACCAACATCAACGACGAGATCGAGCGGCAGGCCACCGCCATGGCCACTGCGGCCGCCGACCTCCCGCCGCGCCGTGAACATCATCGGCTCAGCCGAGGCCCCCGTAGGCCCACCGACATCAGGACGGCCAGTCACGTTGAAGAGCCCGCCGCGCTCCTCAACGTGACTGACCGTAGCGGAGGTTGCAGAGAGCTACTTTGGGGCTGGACCCGAGCGGGGCCTTATCCGGTGCCATCAGCACCGGGGTCGGCCAGCTTGACCATCGTATCGAGCAGCGTCGTGTAGACAGTGCTGGGTTCAGCGGATTCCTCCCAGCTCGACTCCTCCGCGGCCACCGGACTGGTTTCCGCCGCCGGAAAGAACAGCCACCACAGGTTGTGCCACGGGTCGAGGAACCGGGCGATACCGTACCCGCCGTAGAAGGGAGACGCCGGAGTGACGACGGTCGCACCGCGTTCGACCGCTCTGCGCATCGTCTCCTCGGGGTCGGCGACGTACACCTGGGTCAGGGCCGGGGTGAACGGCCAGCCGGCCTTACGGTCAGCGACCATGAGCAACGAGTTGCCGAGTTTGACTTCGGCGTGGATCAGCGTTCCGTCTCCGGCGTAGAAGTCAGGGGTGCGGGCTTCCTCCCGCTCAGTCCCATCAAAGACAACGACGAGGAAGTCGATGAAAGACGCGGCTCCGTCAACGACAACGAATCCGTTAACGGTGTTCTCACCTCGGGGTTCGGGATCTTGCTTAGTCATCTCCATGCCGCGAGGCTAGAGAGAATTGCGGTCTGTTTCTTGCCGCGATAACCGGCCCAGACGACGCCCTGCCGGGTCCAGCTCGCTGGCGTGGATCGTGCTTCTCGCGGTCCGGACTGGCGGGACCAGCTGCTGACCGAGCAGATCCGCCGGCGCCACCGGGCCTCCGATGAGTTCTACGGGGTGCCGCGCATCCACGCCGATCTGCGCGAGCTGGATGGGGTCCGGGTGGGTCGCAATCGGGTGACCCGGGTGATGCGGGTGATGCGGGCCGCCGGGTTGGCCGAGGTGAGCAGGCGCAGAGGCTGCCGCACCACCATCGCCGACCGGCAGGCTGTCGCCCCCGTCCCACCTGGTGAAGCGAAAGATCACCGCGGCCGAGCCGAACCGGGTCTGGACGGCCGACATCACGTACGTTCCGACCTGGCAGTGCTTCGTCTGTCTGGCGGTGGTGCTGGATGTGTTCTCCCGCCGGAGCTGATCGTGCAGGTTGGCGTAGGAGTCCGATCCGGTCACCGCGATGTCGCCCGAACGCAGCTCGGCCGTCAGGTAGGAGAACACTCAGCCTCCAAGAGGCGGTGCACCGGCGTCCCGGGACGGTTCTCATCCCGCAGGAACTTCACCGCCTCCAGCACGCTGCGCTCGGGGGTGCCGGCTTCCAGCTCGATCGCCTCCTGCGCCACCGTCCGCGCGGCCGCGTCCAGCTGCCCGGTCACGGTCTGGAAGAACCCGGTGTTCACCTCCGTGCGGATCGTCTCCTCGGCGACCTGCCGGACTCGGGCCGTGTCGTGGACCACCCCCAGCCGCTTGCGGACGAACGCTCGATGTCGGCTGGCCGACATCGGCGCCGCTCGCCGCAACTCCACCTCGTCGGCCAACCCCAGCGCACCGCGAACGTGCCCGACCACTACCGCCGGAACTTCCCAGACCTTCGGGAAGTACCCGAGCCGCTGGTATGACTTCAGCCACACCGCTCACGCCACAGATGGTTCTCATCCTGCGTCCGGCCACGCGCCCACTCGATCTCGGCCGCTATCGGCGTGAACGCCTCCGCCGGCTCCCGCGCCGACGCCAGCCTGGCAAATCCCGGGCGCGCAGTCCGATCAGCCGAGTTCACCCGTAACCCCCAAGGCCACCACCAACACGACGACGATCGACCGTCAGGTTCCGCGGTGTCCCTCGGCCGTTCCCCGAAAGGGCGCACAGGGCTGTCGTAGGCGGCGATCGGAAGCACGTAGGCCGAGGTCTGCGCGCCGACGGCACGCCCGTTGCCGATCCGATGCGCCTGGGCGGGCTGCGCGCGCATTTACATACATGTGGTATGTATGTAATCTCCTGAGGGATATTTCCTGGAGGAACGCTTATGCAGGCGATACAACAATCGGCGTGGGGCGACACCGAGACCATGGCGCTGGTCGAGGTGGCGAAACCGGCGCCGGTCTTCGGCGAGGTGCTCGTCAGGGTCGTGGCGGCCGGGGTCAATCCGGTGGACGTCTACACACGCCGCGGGCAGGCGTACAACCGGGTGCTCGACCTGCCGTTCATCAATGGCTGGGACGTCGCCGGGGAGGTGGTGGAGACCGGCTACGGCACGCCCCGGTTCCAGCCGGGCGACAAGGTTTTCGGAATGCCGTGGTTCCCCCGCGCGGCAGGCGGCTACGCCGAGTACGTCACCGCCCCCGCCCGTCATTTCGCCCGTATGCCGGAGGGCCTGGCCTTCACCGAGGCGGCGGCGCTGCCGCTGGCCGGCCTGACGGCGTGGCAGATGCTCGTCGAGGTCGCCGCCCTCGCCCCCGGACAGCGGGTTCTGGTCGCGGGCGCGGCCGGAGGCGTGGGGCACCTGGCGGTCCAGATCGCCAAGGCCCGCGGCGCGCACGTGACCGGCACCGCGAGCGCCGCCAAACACGCCTTCGTCCGCGGACTGGGCGCGGACGAGGTGATCGACTACACCACGGCCGAGGTGTCCTCCTTGGTGCGGGACGTGGACGTCGTCATCCAGATGTTCGGCGGCCGGGCGGTACTCGCGACGCTGGAATGCCTGCGGCCGGGCGGCGTCCTGGTCAGCGGCCAGGCAGCCTGGACTCCGGGGTTGCACGAGCGTGCCGGCGAGCTCGGGGTGCGCGCCGTGGACTACCTCGTCGACCCCGACGGGGCGGGGCTCGGCGCGCTGGCCGAGCTCGTCGCCGGCGGGCGGCTCAAGGTGCATGTCGACGCGGTGTTCCCGCTGGCGCAGGCGCTCGCGGCCCACGACCGCATCGCCGACGGCCACACCACCGGCAAGATCGTGCTCGCCGTGGGTGAGCCCGCGTGAGACGAGGAGACACGGAGATGTCCGAGAAGCACGTCACGCCGACCGAGGTCGTACGGGCCTACGCACGGGCGAAGAGCCGTGCCGACATCCCGGCGGCGATGCGGTTCTGTCACCCGGACGTCGTCTTCGAGACGATCGCCTTCCGGGCCGTCGCGACCGGCTGGGACGAGGTCGCCCGGCAGAACACCGCGTTCCTGCGCACCTTCCCCGACTACGGCGTGGAGTTGGAGTACCTCGTCGAGGCCGGGGAGCTGGCCGTCGGCGCCGGGACGGTCCGGGCCACCATGATGGAGAGCCTGGTGGGGATCGAACCCACGGGCAGGTCCTTCGCACTGCCGTTCGCCTGCCACTGGACCGTGCGGGACGGGCTGATCGCACACGAACGGTTCTTCTTCGACTTCCATCAGATGTGCGAGCAGCTCGGACTGTCCACCGAGGCCGCGGCGGCACAGTTCACCGCCTGGCGCGAGCGGGCGGAAGAGGCGGCGCGATGACGACGTACGTGCTGGTTCATGGTGCTTGGCACGGCGGCTGGTGCTGGCGCCGCGTGGCCGCGCGGTTGCGGGAGGCCGGGCACGAGGTCCACACCCCGACGCTGACCGGCCTCGGTGAGCGCGCCCACCTGGCGGGGCCCGAGATCGGCCTGCGGACGCACGCTGACGACGTCCTGGGCCTGCTGAGGTACGAGGATCTCCGGGACGTCGTGCTCGTCGGGCACAGCTACGCCGGTCTCGTCGTGCGCGAGGCCGCCGACCGCATGCCGGAACGCGTCTCCCGCATCACCATGGTCGACGCCTGGGCGGGCCGGGACGGGGAGTCACTGGACGACCTGGCCCCCGCCTTCTTCCGCGACTGGATCGAATCGGTCACCGTCGACGGCCTGATCCCGCCCGCCCCCGCGGCCACCGTCGGCGTGACGGAACCGGACCAGGTCGCATGGCTGGAATCCAAGCTGACGTCCCATCCGCGGCGAACATTCTCCGAGCCGGCCCGGTTGTCCGGGGCCGTCGACGCGATCCCGTGCCGCGCCGTGCTCTGCACACCCGGTGGCCCCATGCCGTTCGCTCGGATCGCCGACGAGCACGGCTGGGCGGCCACGGTCCTGGACGCCGGCCACGACGCCATGGTCATCGCACCGCGCGCCCTGGCGGACGTCCTCCTGCAGGACGCATGCGGCTCCTGACCCGATGCCAGGAACGAAATCCCGTGCAGAAAGGTGCGACGTGGCCGAGGTGAAGATCGGTTACCTGTTGCCGACCCGCGACCGTGCCGCGGGCGGTGACGACGACCTGGCCCGGCTGATCGAGCTTGCCCGCCACGCCGACGTCCTCGGGTTCGATTCCGTCTGGACCGGAGACAGCCCCCTCACCCGGCCCCGCGCCGATCCCCTGCTCCTGCTGTCCGCTGTCGCCGTCGCCGCACCGCGGCTCACGATCGGCACCGCGACGATGCTGCCCGCACTCCGGCATCCGATCCTGGTGGCGCACCAGCTCGCCACGCTGGACCGGCTCGCCGGCGGACGGCTGATCGTCGGGATGGGAGCCGGATTCCCCACCGCCGGCACCCAGGTGCAGTTCGACACGATCGGCGTCCCCTTCCGGACCCGCTTCAGCCGTCTCGAGGAGTCGATCGAGGTGATGCGGCGGTTGTGGAGCGGTAAGGACGTGTCGTTCACCGGCCGGCACTTCGACTTCAGCGGGGTCACTCTCGCCCCCGCTCCGGCCCGTCCCGGCGGCCCGCCGATCTGGCTGGCGGGAAGCGGCGAACCCTCCCTGCGGCGGGTGGCCCGCCTGGGCGACGGCTGGTTGCCCTATCCGCCCGACGTCGCCGACTACGCTCGCGAGCGGGCGGCCGTCCACCGGCTGGCGCCCCGTCCGGTCACCGCCGCCCTGTACGCGACACTCTGCCTTGACGACGATCCCCAGCACGCGCGCACGCTCCTGCGCAAGAGCATCGAGCGCTACTACAACGCCCCGTTGGAGACGGTGGAGAGAATCCAGGCCATGTTCGCCGGCCCTCCGGCGGACGCCGCCGCCTGGCTGAACCACTACATCGGGGCAGGGGCCAGGCACCTCGTCATCCGCCTGGCGGCCGGCGACCACCACGCGGCCGTGGAACGGTTCGCCGCCCGTGTCCTGCCCCTGCTCGATGTGTGAGGGCGACCGGCCACGGCTCGTCCGGGACGGCGGCGCCGCGTACGTTCTTCTATCCTCGGTTCAGATCGGGAGGATAAGGGTGACAACGAACACAAGCGCGCGCCGGAGCCAGCAGGAACGCACCAGGGCGACCACGGGCGCCCTGGTCGCGGCGGCGCGCGAGCTTTTCATCGAGGAAGGTTTCACCGCCACCTCCCTGGACGCGATCTGCGCCAGGGCCAAGGTGACGCGCGGCGCCTTCTATCACCACTTCAGCAACAAGGAACACATCTTCCGCGAGGTCTACGCCGCCGACCAGAAGGAGCTCGGCGCCACCGTCCTGCAGGCGTTCCGAGCCCAGACAGATCCATGGGACGGAGTGTTCGCGGGCTGCCGCGCCCTGCTGGAAGCGTCCTTGGAACCCGCCGTCCGCCGGATCACCCTGCTGGAGGCGCCGGGCGCGCTCGGCTGGTCCGCCATGCGCGACATCCAGGCTGGATGCAAGGACCAGATGCGGCGCGGGCTCGCCATCGCGGTCGAGGCCGGGTGCATCTCCGAACGGCCGCTGGATCCCTCCACCTCGCTGCTGTACGGCGGGATCTGCGAAAGCGCCCTCGACATCGCGCGCGCCACGGACCAGCGTGCCGCGCTGGACGACTGCCTGACGGAACTCCGCCGGGTGCTCGCCGGCATCTCCGGCCGTTCGACCGCGGGCTGCGCCCACAAGGAGCCTTCCGGCACTGCCGTTCCGCCTACCTGACCATCGATGACCTCGACCGCGAAGCCGACTCGCGCAAGACGATGCGGCTGCGCGGCCGCATCCTCGCGGCGGCGCGCAGCGCCGACTGGAACAGAACCGCAGCCAAGGCCGCCCCTCTCGTCGACCTGGGCGCACGGCACACCGACGCCGCCTCGTTCGTGAACCTCTTCGTGGCCGCCGAAGGCCACGACGCGGACCTGGCCGAGGAGGCGGACGTCGACACGTCTTGGCTCCAATGCCGTTTAGATAGGAAAGGATCATGGTCTCGCCTGTGTGGTCGATGGCGTGGGCAAGAGTGCGACCGTCGGTGGTCCTGCGTATCGGATGCCTTTGTCGGAGGGGCGTCGCTCGCGGTAGCTGCTCGTGCGAGAGCGTTTGACGGCTCGCGGGCAGGAACGGTGGCGGCGGTGCGGGTCAGCGTGCATAACGCCCAGTGCGTGAGCAGGAAGGCTCAGATCTCCTGACAGGCCAGCTCGGGGGTGCGGGAGCGCAGGATCCGGCCCGGCCCGCGCAAGTGCGTCTTGAGCTGATCGATGCCGGTTTCGGCCTCCCAGCGATCATGGTAGCAACGGGCCAGCTCTTCGGCGGTGGCCTCAGCCGGGTCGAGGATGCTGGTGATCAGCTGGATGTGCTCGCCCTTGCGGTCGGGCACGGTGTAGTCGACCACCCGGACGATCACCGCATCGTCGGGATCGAGGTCTTGGCCCTGGCGGGCGGCCTCGCGCAGCCGGTCCTTCTGCGATCGGCGCAGGCCGGTGGGTTGGGTGATGACGGCGAGCCAGGACCCGTCGGCCAGGTCACGCAGCCAACACGGGCGAAGCCCGGCCTGGACACGCCACAGCAAATGCGCGCCACTGCGAAACCATGGCGAGCAAGCTGGGAAGCCAGAACGCCAGCCCGGCCGCGATGGTGATCGCGAAGACGGTCCACGGACTGGCCGATGTGGCCGGGAGGAGGGGGCGGCGGAATCGAACGGACAGGAACGCCGCGATGATCAGCGTGGCGGCCGTGATCAGCGTGCAGGTGATCTGAGCGGCCGACAGCGGGTATATGGCAGCCGGACTTGCCAGGGCGATGGGCACCGCGCCGCCCAGCAGGAACAGGACGGCTGACACGGTGAGGCCGACCTTGCCGAGCCAGGGGGTGTCCGGCCGGCGTGAGCCCGCCTCCACGATCGAGATCGGCACCGCGATGCTCCACACCCCATGGATGGCCAGAACGAACACGGTCCAGTAGGCGCCGATGCCCAGCGCCGGGATGAACCCGTAGTCGGCCTTCAGCTCGGCGATGAACTCTCGGGGGTCCAGCGGTTTGCGCAGCTCGGCGTAGTTCTCCACGCGGCGGGCCGCGAAGTCCTTGGGCAGGTCCTCCTCCGGGTCACGGAAGGAATGGGCGCCGACCATCCAGATCTCCTTGCACCGCAGCGCGTCGCGCAGAGCCTGGAAGGTGACGATCTCGTACACCATCCGCACCACCCGTCGGGGGCCGCGCTTGTCGTTCCTGAACACCGGCTTCTCCCAGTCGCCGGCGGTGCCGCGGTGCTCGGGCACCACTTCGCCGCGCGGATAGTAGGTGGTGTTGCCGGCCTTGGCGTAGCAGCGAATCAGCTTCAGCGCCTCGATCGCCAGCTGTGTTGTTGCTCCTGAACTCCAGGGTGGCCAGCAGCGCGATCAGGCCACGCCGGTAGTGATTGGTGTAGGAGGCGCGCAGCGTGGTCTGCACCGTGGTGCGGTAGGCCGGGCCCTTGGTCTTGAACTCGTGCACCAGATCGCGCAGCGTCTGCTCGCCACCGCTCACGGCCGGAAGATGACCGCGCGGACCGGATCGTCGGGGTGGCCCAGGGCGGTATCGGCGACCTTGAGCCGTCAAACGCTCTCGCAAGAGCAGCTACCGCGAGCGACGCCCCTCCGGCAAAGGCATCCGATACGCAGGGCCACCGACGGTCGCACTCTTGCCCACGCCATCGACCACACAGGCGAGACCATGATCCTTTCCTGTCTGAACGGCATTGGTCTTGGCTCACCCCTGCACGATCTCGTACGGCGGGCGGCCGCGGCCGGTCACGGCGAGCACAGCATCACGGCTCTCACCGAGGTGTTCAAGATGCCGGGTGAGGGCGGCCCGGCTCAGCGGTAGGAGTCGATGAGCCGGGCGAGGTGCCGACCGGCGATCTCCAGCGGCGCCTCGCTCTGCGCCACCTGTGCCGACAGCTCCGCGCCCTCCAGCAGGTTGATCACAGTGTGCGCGAGGTCGTGCGCCACGTCGGCGGCGAAGCCGGAGCGCTCCAGCTTCTCGCGGACCAGCCTGCGCCAGTTTTCGTAGGCGTCCTCCGCGGCCTGCTGGATCTCCGGCTCCCGGCCTGCGCTCTCCAGCGCCGTGGTGGTGACCGGGCAGCCGTCCAGCCACCCGGACTCGCGCAGCCCGCTCGCCAGGTCGCGGGTGCAGGCAACCATCGCGGCGGCGGGGTCGTCGTCCCGATCGAATGCGGCCCGCAGGAACTCGGCGAACTCACGGTCGCCGTGCCGGACCGCCTCGATCGCCAGCTCCCGCTTGCCGCCTGGGAAGAAGTGGTAGACCGAGCCCAGGGTGGCCTTGGCCTCCTGGGAGATCTGCTTGAGACCGGTCGCCTCGTATCCCTGTCGCTGCATCAGGCGAGAGGTGGTCCGGACGATCCGCTCCCGGGTGCCGAGCTCGTGCTGGGTTCGCATGGTTCCCATCGTACTGGATAGAGCGTTCGTTCTAATTACCTGCTACGGTCGTTACTAGATAGAGCGTTCGTCCTAGCGATGAGGAGTATTCAAATGGAGTCCGTGACCGTGATCGGGCTGGGCCCGATGGGCCATGCCATGGCCGCCGCCTACCTCGACAACGGCTACGAGGTGACCGTGTGGAACCGCACCGCCGGAAGGGCCGATGACCTGGTGGCGCGGGGCGCGAAACGGGCGGAGTCGGCCGGTGCCGCGCTCGCCGCCAACGAGCTGGCGGTGCTGAGCCTGACCGACTACGACGCGATGGACGCCATCCTGGCGCAGGCACCCGAGGCCGCGCTGGCCGGCCGTACCCTGGCCAACCTCACCTCCGACACCCCGGACCGGGCCCGCCGGGCGGCCGCGTGGCTCGCCGAGCGCGGGGCCGTGCAGATCACCGGCGGCGTGGGGGTGCCCCCGCCGGGCATCGGCACGCCGGGCGCGATGACCTACTACAGCGGGCCGAAGGACGCGATCGAAGCGCATCGGGCCGCCCTCGAGGTGCTGACGGGGATCGACTACCTTGGCGAGGACCAAGGGCTGGCCGCGCTTTACTACCAGATCGGGATCGACATGTTCTGGACGGCGCTGGCAGGCTACCTGCACGGCCAGGCGGTCGCGGAGGCCAACGGCATCTCGGCGGCCGACTTCCTGCCGCGCGCGGTGCAGACCCTGGACCTCCGCTATTTCCTTGAGTTCTACGCGCCGCGCATCACTGCGGGCAACCACGAGGGGGACACGGACCGTATCTCCATGGGCGTGGCGAGCGTGGAACATGTACTGAAGACGACGCGGGCGTCCGGCGTGGACGGCTCGCTCCCGGCCGCTGTCCTGGAGCTCTTCCGTCGGGGCGTCGCCGCAGGCCACGGTGGGGACAGTCTCACCAGCCTGATCGGCGTGCTGCGGCAGCAGCGCTGACGGCACACCGGCCAGGCCCGTCGTGGCGCGCTCAGCGGACCTGGTCGTAGTGTGGCGATCTCGCCCAGCTTGTCGGCTTCCTGGTGGGGTGAGCGCCCACTTCGTCGCCGGCGGGCCGTCGTCGAACGGGCGCCCGCCGTCGGCGATCTCGGGGAAGATCATGAAATGTGGCGCGGACACTGCCTGGCGGGTGCGCTGGTCGGCCACCGAGCGTGCTCTGATCGCGGTGCACGAAGAGAGCGGCTACTGCGAAGCGACCGGCCCGGCGATCGATGCCCGCAACCGTGACGACCGCTGGCTCTGCCAGCTGCCCGAGGGCCATTTCGGCGCCCACAGCTGGCAGATGCCCAGCATCACCACCGGCAGCGTCCCGTCGTCCACCCTGCCGCAAACGCATGCTCGAGCGACCCCTTCGACACCTACGGCGGAGGGGTCCCGTCCGTGCCTGGCATTCAGTAGAAGTCGTGCTGCCCCGTATGCCCTTTGAAGAGCATGCACAGCTGCGGGTCCTCGATGTCGGCGGGATCTTCGCTGGGGGCGTTCGCCTGTGCGCCCCCCGGTAGATGGTCGTCGTCCAGGACGGAGAGACGCACGTCACACTTGGCTGCCGTCACAGGTCGCCGGGCTGTTCTGTCTGAGAGGAGCGACAGGCAAACACGCTGGGAGCTCACCATGGATGCTCGTTTGAACCTCTTCGGCAACCAGGTTGCAGGCAAGTCCCTGAAGCAGCTCGTCGCGGCGGGCAAGGTGCTCGCGGACTCGACGCTGCCGGCCGCGACGCGCGAGCTGGTGATGCTCCGCGCCAGCCAGATCAACGGCTGTGCCGTCTGCCTTGACATGCACACCAAGGACGCCCTGCACGCCGGGGAGAGCAGCCCGCTGGTGACTACCAGCCCGGCCGGCACGGATAACGAGCACGGCGCTGCCGGACGCTGTCTCGCGTCAGTCGTCCGGCCGTGCACCGATCGCCGCTCCGGTTCCAGAACCGGATTCCCCTACAACCCGTAAAGGAAGAGCTCTCATGAACCTCGCCCTGTGGATCTGTGCCGGATTGCTGGCCGTTGTCCTCCTCACCGGTGGCGTCGGCAAGCTGATCGTCCCTCGGGAGAAGATGGCCGCCATGCGCGGTGCGGGTTGGACCGCGGACTTCAGCGCCGGGTTCCTGAAGGTCCTCGGGGCCATCGAGGTCCTGGGGGCGGTGGGGCTCCTGCTGCCCGCCGTGACCGGTATCGCGCCGGTTCTGGTGCCGGTGGCGGCGGTCGGTGTGGTGGTGCTGATGGTCGGTGCGATGGTCACGCACCTGCGCCGTGGTGAGGTCATGTCGGCTGCGGGGAACCTGGTCTATCTCGCCTTGGCCGCCTTCGTGGCGTGGGGTCGCTTCGGCCCCGCGTCCTTCATCGGCTGATCGGGGTGCAGCCAGGGGCCGCACGTCGACATCGTGGACAAGACCGTGGACAAGACCGTGGACAAGACCGTGGACAAGACCGAGGACGGGGCCGAGGGCGGGGCGGGGATAGCCGCAAGGCCGACGCAACCGGGCGGCCGGCGTATCGGCGGGTGTCAGTGGGCGCTACCGGATCAGAGTGTCTCGGCCGATGTCCGGGTCCGAGCGCAGTTGCTCCCGTTGGTCCTCGGAGAACGCGGGTCGACGTCGCCCTCATTCACCACCACCGGTCAGGACTGTACGAACCGTGGCGGAAGTGATCGGCAACGACACATTCCCGCATCAGCGCAGGCCAGGCATTGCCCTTCCGGGCAGGCACCCCCGCAAGGAGGAAGTTCATGGACGTAACGAACGACAGTGGCCGCCGAGCTCTGGTGGTCGGGCTGGGTATCAGTGGGATCGCGGCAGCGCTGCGGCTACGGCAGATCGGCTGGAAGCCGGTCATCATCGAGCGGGCTGCCGGGCGGCGCTCCGGTGGGTACTTCATCGCGCTGTTCGGCGCCGGCCGGGCCGCTGCCCAGCGCCTGGGCATCCTGGACAGGCTCACCGATCGCGGTGCGGACGGGGCCGCCTACGACGTCAACCGGGTCGGCAGGCGCCGCGCCGGGCTGGGTTTCAAGGATTTTCCCGGCCGGCCGTGGATGATGACACGAGGAGACGTGGAAGCGGCCGGTTTCGCCGCGCTGCCGTCCGATGTCGAGATCCGTTACACCACTGTGCCGACCAAGATCGAGCAGGACGCCGACGGGGTGAACGTCACGATGGCCGACACCGCCGGCGGGACCCCGATGACCGAGCGCTTCGATCTGGTCGTCGGCGCGGACGGGCTGCGCTCCACGGTGCGGCAGCTGGTGTTCGGGCCGCACGGGAACTACCTGCACCGGATGAACTACATGGCAGTCGCCTTCCAGCTGCCCAGCGCGATCCCGGGTCACGACCAGACCGATTCGGTCATCCTGGCCGAATCCCGGCGGTCGATGTGGATTTTCCCGTTCAAGGATCGTCCGCCGACCGTGTTGCTGAGTTACCACACCGACGATGTGGATGCCGAGTTCACCCGGCCGAAGGCCGAGCGGTTGCGCGAGGTGTTCGGCCCGGAGCCGGCAGGCCCGGCCTTGGGCGCGGTGCTGGACGCGCTGGAGTCGGCCGAGGATGTGCTGTTCGACTCGGTGGAGCAGGTGCACATGGACAGCTGGCATCGCGGCCGGGTGGTGCTCGTCGGTGACGCGGCCTGGTGCGTGACCCTGTATGCGGGGATGGGCGCCTCGACCGGGATGGCCGGGGCCGACCTGCTGGGCACCATGCTGGCCCGCCACAGCGACAGCGTGACCGAGGCCCTGACGCGATGGGAGCAGCAGTTGCGCCCCTCCATCGGTTACCTGCAGGGCAACGGGATGCAGATGCGCAGCCTGTTCGTCCCGGCCACCCGTTTTGAACTCGCACGGCGCAGGATAATGCTGCGGGTGAGCAAGATGCCGGTGACCTCCCCGTTATTCCTTTGGTGGCGGACCAGGGGCAAGGCGGCACGGATGAAGGACGTGGACTTCGCTCACCCCGCCCCGGCTGCGCCCGTCCGTGTCCCCGCCTGAGGGCACGATCGATCGGTGGCACGGCCTTGGGGCCGGCGGAACAAAGCGACCAAGCCGCCCGGAGTCCGGGACCCGGCCACCATGGACAGCCATTCGAGCAGACAGGTGCGAACCGCGAGGTGCCGAGGGTGTCGAGGCCGTGGGCGGGCAGGCAGATGGGCTCCGCGAAGAGCCTCGATACGCGAGTGGGGAAGGGTCGTATGTCGGGTTCAACGGATGTGAAAGAGGCTGTCGGTTACCGGCCGCTGCTGTTTTCCATCGCCTACGGGATGACCGGATCCGTGGGCGATGCCGAGGACATCGTGCAGGACGCGTTCCTCGGCCTGAGCCGGGCGCACCAGGAGGGGACTGTGATCGTCAATCCGAAGGCGTACCTGACCACGGCGGTGACGCGGCTGGGCATCAACTACCTGAGCTCGGCGCGGGTGCGGCGGGAGACCTACGTCGGTGACTGGCTGCCTGAGCCTGTCGTCGTGCCCGCCGACAGGCCGGGGCCGGCCGAGCAGGCCGAACTGGCCGACTCGCTGTCGATGGCGTTCCTCGTGCTGCTGGAGGCGCTCTCGCCGGTGGAGCGGGCGGTGTTCATGCTGCGTGAAGTGTTCGGGTACGGCTACACGGAGGTGGCGCGGATCACCGGCAAGAGCGAGGTGAACTGCCGGCAGATCTTCGCCCGCGCCCGGCAGCGCATCGCCGCCGGAGGGCAGGTGGCCGACAGCACGCCGCCCCGCGAGCGACGGGCGGAAGGCGAGAAGCTCGCCCGCAGGTTCTTCGAGGCCGCCGCGGGCGGCGACATGGACGCGCTGCTCGGCATGCTCGCGCCAGACGTGGTGCTGCACGGGGACGGTGGCGGCAAGGTTCAGGCCTTCGGTAAGCGGCTGGCCGGGCGGCTGCCCGTCGTGCGGCTGCTCCTCGGTGTTTTCCGCCGGGCCGGGATCTTGGGGGTCTCCCTCCGGCCGGCCTGGGTCAACGGCCGGCCGGGCGCTGTCAAGTTCGACGCCGAAGGCCGCGTGATCGGCGTGATCGAGCTCGACATCGCCGACGGCGTGGTCAACGCGATCCACTCGGTGGCCAACCCGGACAAGCTTGCCCACATCGGAATGAAATCAGATAGGGCGTGAGTGCCGGAGGAACCATCTAGGGATGTCTTGAAGATCTTGCTCGGCATGAGCCGGCTCACCCTCTTGTCTGGGGTGGTCGGGGTGAGGGTCCAGGTGCCGCCGGTGTGGGTGAGTCCGAGGTTGATGAGGCGGTGGATGTTGAGGGCGGCGGCGCGGTGGTGGAGCCGATGGGCCTGATCTACACGATCGGGCGCAGCCCGTCGGACCATCGGCTGTTCGACGCCGAGACGCTGTGGTGCGTGCGCTCCGTCCCCGTAATGGCCGCCCACCACACCCGCGGGCGCCACGGTTCCGGCGACCACGACCTGCACCAGGGAAATGTACTGGAAGGTGGCAGGAGTTCCCAGATCGACGACGCCGTCGTGGAGGGGCCGTCACGAGAGCCGATGGCTCCGTGCTGACCAGCGCATTTGACCTCAACCACAGTTGAGCTGATGGGCTGCTCGCCAGAGTTTGAGGACCAGAGAAAGCGAGCAGCATGGACACCACTACAGACACCTCCCAGCCGCCGCCCACAGCCGACCGGCCGTCTCCGCTGACACTCCCGGTGGTCCTGGTCGGTGTCGTCCTCGTGGCGATGTCCATCTCCGGGACCGCGGTCGCGCTGCCAAGCATCGGACGCGATCTCGATACCTCGGGGGCCCCGCTGAACTGGGTTGTCGCCGGATACAACCTGGCCTTCGCGGCCATGACACTCATCGCGGGTTCGGCCGCCGACCGGATCGGCCGCCGGCGGGTGTTCATCGCTGCGGCGCTGGTCTTCGCGGCCGGATTTCTCGCGACGGCGCTGAGCCCGGCGATTATCGTCATCGACATCGCCCGCATCATCTCCGGCGCGGGCGGTGCCGGGATCATGGCCGCCGGCGGTGCCATGCTCGCCTCCAGCTATGACGGCGCGGCCCGCAACCGGGCCTTCGCCCTGATGGGCACCATGGCCGGAATCGGCATCGCCATCGGCCCCACCTTGGCGGGGCTGCTGATCGATGCCACGGGATGGCGGGGCGGTTTCGCGGCCTTCACGGTCGTCAGCCTGCTAGTCGCCCTGGGCGCGACCCGGGCCCGCGAGTCCCGAGCCAACGTCAGCGGCCCGGTCGACTGGGCGGGCAGCGCCTTGTTCGTCGCCGCGCTGTCCCTGCTCATGTTCGCGCTCCTGGAGGCGCCCGCGCTCGGCTGGCTCCACCCGGGCATCCTGATCAGCGGGATCGCCGGTCTGGTCGCCCTGGCCCTGTTCGGCCGCGTGCAGCGGCGCAGCCCCGCTCCGGTGCTGGCCCCTGCCTTGGTCGCCAACCGGGGCTTTATGGGCTGGAGTCTCGCGACCCTGACCACCTCGATCGGGTTCCTCGGCGTACTGGTCTTCCTGCCCACCTACCTGCAGGCGGCGGCCGGGCTGTCCGCCTCGGCGGCAGGGGTGGCGATGCTGCTGCTGACCGCGCCCGTACTGGTCGTGCCCATGGTCGCCGTGACTCTGGTGAACAAGGGCGTGTCGGCTCGCTTGCTGATCGTGATCGCTCTGGCGCTGGTCGTGGCCGGGAACCTGTGGCTGACGGGGCTGAACGCCGACCACGCGGTCACGGCAGTCGCGGCACCGCTGGTGATGATCGGCGTCGGCATGGGAGCCTCCTTCGGCATCACCGACGGCCAGGCCATGGCTCTGGTCCCGGCCGACGCCGTCGGCATGGCGGCCGGATTCCTCAACACCCTGCGGGGCGCGGCCGAAGCTCTCGTGATCGCCGCATTCAGCGCCTCCCTCGCCGGGCTCCTCGCCGCGAAGCTCGGCGACACAGGCCGCGCCGCCGCAGTCGGTGCCGGACGCCTCACCAACGGGGCCGAAACCGAGGAACTCGACGCGTTCACCTGGTCCTGGCACCTGACCCAGTTCGGTGTCGGGCTACTCTGCCTCGTACTGTCGATCGTCGTGGTCACCCTGATCCGCGGCCGCGCCGCGACGTCTCGAGGCACTGCCTGACCCCACCGCTGTCTCGATCACGACGAAGGAGAGATACCGTGCGCGCCAGTCCGGACGACCACCTCACCATCGGTGAGATCATCCGCCGGACCGGTATGCCCGCTTCCGCCCTGCACTTCTACGAACGCAAGGGCCTGATCTTCAGTGAACGCGGCAGCGGCAACCAGAGGATCTTCTCCCGGCACATGCTTCGCCGGATCTCCTTGATCATCGTGGCCAAGCGCCTCAATATCCCGCTGTCGGATGTCGCCGAGGTCTTCACCACCCTGCCCACCGATCGAGCCCCCACCCACAAGGACTGGCAGCGGGTCTCCCGCATCTGGAAGAAGCAACTTGAGGAACGGCGCCGAGCCATCGAGTTCCTCGAACAGGAGCTCACCGGCTGCATCGGCTGTGGCTGCCTGTCGATGAAGGCCTGCCTGCTCCTCAACCCCGACGACGCCCTCGGCGGCCAGGGCCCCGGCCCGGTACGGCTTCAGGAGCCCAACGTCACCCTTCCGGACGGACCATCCACACGACGAGCTACGTGATCAGAGGCGGCAAAGGGGGGCGGGGACTGCGCGTCGGTGCTCTCGATCGCCGGCGGCTGACCCTGCCCCGACTCGCTCAAGCAAGGATGAATACCTCCAGGCACCTGCCTACGCGCAATCTGGGCTACAGTGATCTCGGGTCGTGACTGGCGTGTCGAGATGGAATGAACCATCGGGGAGCGGCCCCATCACGGTGATGCAGCGCCGGGCGCCTGGGTCTTCAGTATCGGAGTCGGAGGTTCCGTCGTGGCCCGGAGTTCGGTCGTCCCTTCTGCTTCTCGTGTCCGGCCTCGGCTGGTCGGGATCGTCAACATCACCGCGGATTCGTTTTCCGACGGCGGCAGATTCCTGGCAGCCGACGACGCGTTGGCGCACGCGCGGCGGCTGCGCCTGGACAGGGCCGACGTCATCGAGCTTGGCGCGGTGGCCAGCAACCCGGACGCTGAACAGGTGCCGGTGGAGGAGGAGCAACGGCGGCTCGGCGGTGTGCTGGAGCCACTGGTTGCGGAGAACGTACCGGTTTCGGTGGACTCCTACGCGTCCCCGACGCAGCGTTTCGCCGCCGCGTGCGGGGCGGCCTACCTCAATGACATTCAGGGTTTCCGGACCCGCGCCGGTACGAGGAGCTGGCCGCGACCTCATGCCGGCTCATCGTCATGCATTCGGTTCGGCGCATCGGCCCGGCCACCAAGGTACTGACTGATCCGGAGACGGTATGGGCGGGTATCGAGCGCTTCTTCGCCGAGCGGCTGGCCGCGTTGTCGCGCCCTCGCGCAAGTCATTCCTGCGCGAGCTGACCGGACGCGACCTGGACCGGATCGGCTCGGCCACGCTGGCGGCCGAGCTGTACGCGGCCCGGCAGGGCGTGGACTTCATCCGCACCCATGATGTCGCCGCGCTCAGCGACGCTCTGGCTGTGCTCGCCGCCCTGGAGTCCGCTCATGACCTGCCGTGAGAGCCAGGCGAAGCCGCCCAACGCCGAGGCGATGACCGACACTCCGCCCGCCGTCACCGACCACCTGGTCTCCGCCCTGCTTGGCCATCTCACCGAACCCCAACGGGCGGAACTCACCACCATCATGGCGACCGAGAACCTGCGGGCCAGAACCTTCCCCACCCTCTCCTGACCACTCAACCCTTCAAGGAGCACTGCGAGGTTCGCGGCTGCCGGTGATGCACGGTTCGCCTCTGGTCCCCGCTTGGAGACGGCCTTCCTCGCCGACAGGAGCGTACTCGACCAGCACGATCCCGGGATCGGCCCGTTCGGCATCGTCGAGCACCGCTATCCGTGCCTCTCCGATCCGCGCCGCCGGCACCAGCGTGCACAGTGAGACCCGTCCCGGGCTGGGACGGGCCCCGCGCCGATAGGCGACCACGGCCGGTCCCAGCGCCAGCGCGTAAGGGTGCGGATCGGCCAGTTCGTCCAGATCGAGCCTGCTGAGCAGATCCCCCCGCGCCTTCCGGACGGCTGGCCCAACCCGGCTCGACAACCGATGAGCGCAGTACTTCACGCCCCTGGATGAGCAAGGGTCAAACCCCGTGGATGGGAGCCACACCGATCCAGCGGTGATAGGCGTCCACATCGACGTTGCTGCCGCACACGATGGTGACGACGTGCCGGCCGGCGAAGCGGTCACGGTCTTCGAGGATCGCCGCGACGCCGAGCGCGGCAGACGGTTCGACGACGAGGCCGGCGTGGTCGAGGAGCATCCGCATACCGGCGATGATCGACGCCTCCCGGACCAGGACGGCGTCGTCGGCGACCAGGAGGAGGTCGTCCAGAACGGCCGGGATGGGACATCGGCCGGCGACGCCGTCGGCGATGGTGTCGGTCGAGTCGGTGGTGATGACGCGCCGCTGGTGCCACGAGTGCGTCATCGCCGGTGCGCCCAGCGGCTGGACGCAGATCACCTCGACGCCGGGCGCCAATGCCTTAAGCACATGACCCACCCCGGTGGCCATCGCCCCGCCGCCGAGAGCGATCAGGACGGTGTCGAACGGCGCCGCGGTGTCCGCCAGGGCGTCCACCAGTTCCAGGCCGATGGTCGCCGCGCCCTCGCAGGTCTCGATGTCCAGGCTGTCTTCGACGAGCCGGATGCCGTCGTGCCGCGCGATGGCCGCCGCCCGCTCGCGCGCCATGTCGAAGTCGCCGTCCACCAGCTCCAGCCGAGCGCCCAACGCGCGGATGCGATCAAGCTTGGCCACGGGCGCGAACCGGGAGGCCACAACGGTGACGTCAAGCCCCCGGCCATGCCCGGACCACGCGAGTGCTTGCCCAAGATTGCCCGCGCTGGCGCACACCGCGGCCCCCGAGCCCTCGTCGGCCAGCAGGCTCGCAACCAACTCGGTGCCACGCCCCTTGAAGCTGCGCACCGGGTTTGCGGTTTCCAGCTTGATGCTCACCGTGCACTCGAGACCGGGCTCCAGCGCCTGGCAGCGGTACAGCGGAGTATCGAGAAAAATCGGGTCGATCATCCGGCGAGCCGCCCGGATCCGAGCAGTGTCGAGGCGCGTCTCCTGCATGACACAGCAGCGTAGTGCCGCGGGCGCTGTTCCATTCGGGTGGACGCCTGGCGACCTCGTACCCCCATGAAAGGTCTGCGGCGTTGGAAGAGATGCTCGCCGCGGCAGGCCATCACGTCGGTGTAGCCGACCCCGGCTGGCCAACACCTGACACCAAAGGCGGTCCGCTGTCACGGGCGCCGGATGACCTTGCCGACGGTACGGCGGGCCACCAGGTGTGCCAGCGCCCCCTGCCACCTCCTCATACCGGCCCCGATGTCCAGGCCGAGCACCAGTTCGCGCTTGCCAGGGGTGGAGGCCGTGCCGATTACCCGGCCCGCGCCGAACTCCCTGGCGAGCTGCACTGCCAGATGGCCCACGCCTCCGGCCGCGGCGTTGATCACAAGGCTCTCACCGGGCTCGAACCGCGCCGCCGTACGCAGGAGGTGCCACGCGGTCAGCCCTTGAACCAGCAACGCCAGCGCCGCGCCGGGCCGGTGGTCGGAGATGACGGGGTGGTGATGTCGATGGTCGGGCACGGGCTCGGGGCCGCGATCGTGCCGCGGCTCTCGACGGTGGGTGCGCCGCCCAAGGTGGCCACGGCCGTGCTGGGGACGACGCGCCGTTGCGGCACGTGGGCTATGTGACGACGCCTGAGCTCGTCGGGTCGGTCGTCGTCCGTGACCTTCTCGGAGAGCTCCGGACACTCAAGGCTTGATCCTCATCTGACCGGGGCCACGCCTGGCCAGTACGCACACGAGCACGGCCGGTCACCGGTCGCGGAGCCAGGAATGCCGTTCCAGTCGTGCAGTGTCCACCCCAGGTCCCAGCCGTCGGCCGACATCGACCACCCGTCCGGGCTGTCAACCTCGCGGCGCTGCATCGCGGCGACGGTGTCGGTGGACAGGACGCGGGTGCCGTCGGCGGCGAGGCCGCCGTCCAGGTGCATCTTGGCGAACCGGGCGACATCGCCGGCCGAGACGATGACCCTGCCGTACGGCCCAGCCGGGCGCGGCATCAGGTCCCAGACCGGTGCCGACTCGGAGTCCTGTCCGGGTTCGTCCTGGTGGCCCATCGCCATCCGGAAGCGCAGCGCCTCCTCCGGGAGCGTTGTCGAGTGCTCCAGCCCGAGCGGGGGCGGGGCAGAGCTCGAACGGGTCAGTCCACGGAGAACGGCACCATCCGGCGCATGAAGGCGTCCCAGCCGCGATCGCCCGCGAGACGTCGGGCCAGTGGCGCCAACCGGGCCTGGGGTCCGATCTTGTACCGGGGCTTCGGGTGGCGTGCGGCGACCGCTTTGGCGATCACCTTGGCCACGTCCTGGGCGCTGAGCACGCCGCGGGCCCCGTCCCGGTGGGCCCGCTCGATCATTCTGGCCACGCTCTGCTTGAACTCCTTGTAGGGGCCCTCGCCGCCGGTGAGCGGTATGTTCCGCTCGCTGCTCGCCGTGAACTCCGTCCGCACCGCGCCCGGTTCTATGAGCGCGACGCTGATGCCGAACGGTGCGACCTCCGGCCGGAGCGCGTCACTGAACGATTCGAGTGCGTATTTGGTCATCGCGTACGGGCACCCGGTCGGGGGTGTCACGAGTCCAGCGGCGGAACCCACGTTGACGATCGTGCCGGAACGTTGTCCCCGCATCCCGGGCAGGACGAGCTGGCACATCCGGATCACGCCGAACACGTTGGTCTCGAACGTCTCGCGCACCAGTGCGAGTGGAACCTCCTCCACAGGTCCGCTCCCGCCGCGCCCGGCATTGTTGATCAGGGTTCCGACGGCGCCGTGCTCCTCCTCGACAGCCCGTACGACCCGCGCCATGTCGTCCTCGTCGGTCACGTCCAGCCGCCGCACCCGGCAGCCCGCGTCTTTCAGCTCGTCCAGGGTGTCCAACCGCCGTGCCGTGGCCCAGGTGGGATAGCCGGCGCGGGCCAGGGCCAGTGCGGTGGCCCGTCCGATGCCCGTTGAGCATCCGGTGATCAATACCGCGTTGGATGTCATGCCTCTCCTTCGGGATCCCAGGTGACGGGGAGACGGCGCACGCCGTAGGTGATGGAGTCGGTGCGGAAGCCGATGTCCTCCTGCGGGACCGCGAGCCGCAGGGTGGGGAAGCGGCGGAGCAGGGCGTGCAGCGCGACGCGCAGCTCGACTCGGGCGAGCTGCTGGCCGATGCACTGGTGGATCCCGTGGCCGAATGCGACGTGGCCCGAGGTCGTCCTGGTCAGCCGGAGCTCGTCTGGGTCGGGGAAGCGGCCGGGGTCGCGGTTGGCGGCGGGAAGAGAGATCGTCACGGTCTCGCCCGCGGCGATGCGTACGCCGTGCACCTCGATGTCCTTGAGCGCGGTGCGGGTCGGGCCGAGGTGGACGATGGACAGGTAGCGCAGCAGCTCCTCGACGGCGCCGTCGATCAGCGGCGGGTCGGCGCGCAGACGGTCCAGTTGGTCGGGATGGGACAACAGGGCGAGCGTGCCGAGGCCGAGCATGCCCGCGGTGGTTTCGTGACCGGCGACGAGCAGCATGACGGCCACGCCGGTCAGCTCCTCGTCGCTCAGCTCGCCGCCCTCGATCAGGCCGCTGATCAGGTCGTGCGCGGGTTCGGCGCGCTTGCGCTGGACCAGTTCGTGGAGGTAACGGGTGATGTCGGCGGTGGCCGAGCGGGCGTGTTCGGCGGTGGCGTCGAGGCTCGCGATCACGGTCGTGTCCCGCTGGAACCTCTCGCGGTCGTGGTAGGGCACGCCGAGCAACTCGCAGATGACCAGTGACGGGATGGGCAGAGCGAAGGTCTCGATCAGGTCGATGGGCGGGCCGAGCCGTGCCATCGCGTCGAGGCGCCCGGCGGTGATTTTCTCGACTTCGGGCTCCAGCTCCTTCATCCGGCGCACAGTGAACTGGCCGGTGATCAAGCGCCGGTACCTGGTGTGGTCGGGCGCGTCCAGGTTGATGAAGATCCCCGGTCCTGCGGGCTCTCGCGGGCCGTGCCCGACCGGTCGGTGCTGGAGCTCCGATCGTGCGCTGACGTCGGGATGGGCGAGGACCGCCCGGGCCGCGGCGTGACCGGTCACCAGCCAGCCGAGGTGGCCGTCAGGGTAGGTCATGCGGCTGATGGGACGTAGCGTCGCCAGCTCTGCCGGCGGGTCGAGGGGGTGGGTGCGGGTCGTGGGCAGAGGGTGGGCCATCTCATTCCTCGCTTGCTGCAAGAGGCTTCTCCGGGCTGATCGGCAGGTCGAGGGCGCGGACGCCGGTGACGAGTTCGCCAGGGCGGAGCCGGTTTCCCGGTGCGAACCATCGGCGGGGTCTGGATGTGTCATCGGTCTTCACTCGCAAGTGAGACAGGGGTCTCTTTATCGAGACAGACTGTCTCAATTATGGGATCCTGTGTCAAGCAAACCGGCGGCGACGTATGATGGCGACAATGATCAGAAGGTCGCCTTTGCGCGAGCACGCCGCCGCCGGGATCCTCGACATCGCCGCGAAGGTCCTCGCGGAGCACGGCGAAGCGGCCAGCATGGCTGACATCGCCAAGGCGGCCGGGATGGGGCGCGCCACGCTCTACCGCTATTTCCCGAGCCGGGAGGCGCTGGTCCAGGCGCTCTACCAGACGGCCGTCAGCGATCTGTTCGACAAGATCGACGACGCCGACCTCGACGCCGTTCCCGCGACGGAGGCGCTGGCCCGGCTGACCAGGGCCGCCGTGAGCGTCATCGGCAAATATCGAGCACTGGCCGTGCTCGACAGCAGGATGGACGGGCTGGAAGAGGCCAACGGACGGATCGGGTCGACGCTCCAGGGCGTCTTCGACCGGGGTGCCGCCGAGGGGACCTTCCGCACCGATCTGCCTCCGTCCACCCTGATGGGCGCCTATGGAGGGCTGCTCAGAGGGATCGGCAACCTGGTGATTCAAGGGCAGATGGGAGTGGAAGACGCCAGCTCGACGATCATCGCCATCTTCCTGGACGGAGGTCGCGCCCGAGACGACGTGCAGAGTGAACGGGCGTAGGTGGCCGTGCCCAACCGACCGACCGCCTGAGACCGGTTGCGTCCACGGGAGTGGTGTACGAGTTGGACCCGGGCATAGGCGGGGCACCGTGAAATGGAGACGGCCGTCGCTTCGACCGTGCGTGAATGCGAACGACGGGAGAAGGAGCAGCTGGTGGGGATCAGGGCGGCCGCGGCAGGAGCGGCGAAGCACACGAGCGTGCAGGCGGTGAGCACTCCGGCGAGCACCTCGCTCCGGCCGCCGGCATGACGCCGTACCCGCCCTCCGACCTCCGCATCGGCCCCACGGCCAGCAGCACCAGCGTCGACTCCCAGGCCAGCGTCACGAAGTTCATCACGCAACCGGCCAACACCACCGTCCGCACCAGATGGGGCGCCGATCGCGCCCTCCACCCTGCACCGCATCCACGCCACGCTGCGCGCGGCTTTGAACGCCGCGGTGCGTGAGGGCCTGATCGCCTGGCGGCGCGAGGGCGAACACCCGACGGTAGCGGTGTGGACCGCCGACCAACTGGCCGAATTTCTCGCCTTCGCCGGACACGACCGGCTGTACCTGCTGTGGCAGTTGATCGCGCTGCGCGGGCTACGGGGTTGAGGAACCCGGGAACAGCCGTTATCGATGAGAATGATCTTGTGCGGGATGGCGACGGTTCGCGTCGGGTTGGTCTGGAACTCCTGAAGCCTGGCGAGCCGCAAAGTAGGACCGGGACTTCTATGGCTACGGCCAGGGGCAACGTAGAGCGTGAGCTCTGGTGGATCGTGGGGCCGCTTAGATCTGTCTGTCGGCTGGGCCGTGGATGATGCTGTGGATGGTGGAGCGTCCGACGCTGTACTCGGTGGCCAGGTCCGCCAGGGAGACCTCGCCTCCGGCGTATCGGCGGCGGATGGAGCGTCGGGCGGGTTCGGGCAGTTTGGGTTGCTTGCCCTTGAGTTTGCCGTTCTTCTTGGCCAGGGCCATGCCTTCGCGGGTGCGCAGGTGCCCGAGGTTGGCCTCGAACTCGGCGACCATGGCGAGGGTCTGCAGGAACAGCCGCCCGAACGGGTCGTTCCAGTCGTAGACGGATGCGCCCAGGCCGAACAGGACGCCGCGGCCGGACAGGCCGGTGAGGATGTCGTTGGCCTCGGCCATGTTGCGGGCGAACCGGTCGAACTTCGTCACCGTGAAGACGGTGCCGTCCCAGACGGCGGCGAGGGCCTGGTCGAGTCCGGCGTGGTTGCGGCGGGTGGTGCCGGAGAAGCCGCGGTCGATGTAGATCCGGTCGGCGGGGACGCCGAGGGCCAGGAGCTGCTCGGTCTGGATGATGACGTCTTGTTCGTCGGTGGAGCAGCGGGCGCGCCTTACGGAACACCACCGGACCTCCCGCGCGAGATGCGACTGCCGCCCGGCGGGGGACGGCGTCCTGCTCCCAAAGCTGTCTCGAACCTCAATGAGTCCCCATTGTTCGAGCACTTCGGCGTGCCCCTGTGGGTGCCCGAGGTGGGCGGGCCGATCGATCCGGCGAACGAAGCCCACGACATGATCATGGGTGTCTTCGGCGGGCTGTCGAAGGGGGAGCGAAACCGGATCAAGATCAGGGTGCGGGCCGCGATGGCGGCGATCACCGCGACCGAAGGCCGGTTTCTGGGCGGGCGTCCGCCGTACGGGTACAGCCTTCAAGACGCCGGTCCGCACCCGAATCCTGGTAAGGCGGCTGACGGGCGGAGGCTGCGGCGGCTGGTGGCTGATCCGGTCACCTCGCGAGTGGTGCGGTGGATCTACAGCGAGTTCCTCAAAGGCCGGGGCTACCTGGACATCGCCGAGGATTTGACGCTGCAGGGCATCCCGTCACCCTCGGCCAGCGATCCCGGTCGGAACAAGCACCGTGATCAGCGGGCTTGGTCGAAGTACGCCGTACGGGTCATCCTTACCAACCCGCGTTACACGGGTCACCAGGTGTGGAACAAGCAGCGTAAGGACGAGATTCTCCTGGACGTGGAGAACGTCGCGCTGGGCACGACGACCAAGCAGCGGTGGAACGCCAAGGATCAGTGGATCTGGTCGGAGCATCCCGTGCATGACGCGATCGTGAGTGTCGAGGAGTATCAGCGGGTCCAGGAGATCCTTGCCACTCGTGCCAGAGGTCAGTACAGCCAGCGTCCCCACCCGACCCAGCGACCATACGCCTTCCGGGGCGTGCTGTTCTGCGGTTACTGCGAGCGTCGGATGCAGGGGAACTGGAACAACCGGCAGGCCTACTACCGGTGCCGGTTCCCTGCCCAGTACGCCATCACCAACGACCTCGACCATCCCAAGGTCGTCTACCTGCGGGAGTCGGAGATCTTGGGTGAGGTCGATGGCTGGCTGGGGACCGCGTTCGGCCCGGACAGGTTGGAGCACACGGTCGCGGCGATGGCCGAGCAGGCGATCGACCCGAACGAGGCGGCTCTGATCGACTTGCGCAAACGGCTGTCGAAGTGTGACCGCAAGCTCAACCAGTACCGATCCGCCCTCGACGCCGGAGGCGACCCCATCGAGATCTCCTCGTGGATCAACGAGACCAAGAGCGAACGCGCCCGCCTGGAAGGGGAACTGAAGGCCGTCCCAGCCGCTCAACGCATCAGCACCGCCGAGATCAGGGCCATGATCGAGGAGGTCGGGGACCTAGTCCGGCTGGTCTCGGAAGCGGACCCGGACGACAAGGCCCAGCTCTACAGCCAGCTTGGACTGAAGCTCACGTACTACCCAGAAAAGCAATATGTGGAGGCCCGGATCGAACCGGAACCCCCACATGTGCGAGCGGTGTGTGTCCGAGGGGGGACTTGCACCAAATCACTATGCCAGAATCGCTGCGGCTGATCTCCCGCTCCATCAGGAGGTCTGATCAGCGATGGCTCCGGACAGTACGGCTGTACGTCGTATCCAGCGAACAACGGTTGCCGGGGTCATCTCTCTCGCGGCGATTGCGGCGGTCGTGTCGTTCCGCCACATGCACGAACTCTGCCTCCGGCACGGTGAGTGTCAACGACGGCTGAATCCTGACCCCCTGGCGTCGTCTGAATTTTGACCCCCTGATGTGCTTGATTGTTAGTGGTCGTTGGTGTGGCCGGCTGTGGGGACGCGGCCAAGGTCGCGGTTTTTGAGGCGGTAGCTGTTTCCTTTCAGGTTGATGACCTCGGCGTGGTGGACGAGGCGGTCGATCATCGCTGCTGCGACGACGTCGTCGCCGAACACCTCGCCCCAGCGTCCGAATGGCTTGTTGCTGGTGACGATCAGGCTCGCTCGTTCGTAGCGGCTGCTGACGAGTTGGAAGAACAGGTTGGCGGCTTCGGGCTCGAACGGGATGTAGCCCACCTCATCCACGATGAGCAGCGGGATGCGCGACAGCTTGGTGAGTTCCTGCTGCAGGCTGCCGGTGGTGTGGGCGTCGGCCAGGCGGTCGACCCAGGCGGCGGCGGTGGCGAAAGCGACCCGGTGTCCGGCCTGGCAGGCTCGGATTCCCAGGCCGATCGACAGGTGGGTTTTGCCGGTGCCGGGTGGGCCGAGGAAGATGATGTTCTCGCGTGCAGCGACAAAGTCCAGCGTGCCCAGATGAGCGATGACCTCGCGTTTCAACGAGCGTTGGTGATCGAAGTCGAAGTCCTCCAGTGCTTTGCGGGCGGGGAAGCGGGCCGAGCGGATGCGGGCCTCGCCGCCGTGGGACTCCCGGGCGGCGACTTCACGTTGCAGGCAGGCGGCCAGGAACTCCTCATGGCTCCAGGACTCAGCCCGGGCTCGCTCGGCCAGCCGCTCGATGGCGGCGTGCAGGGACGGCGCCTTCAGGGCCCGAGACAGGTAGGACAGCTCGGCCTGCAGGTTGCGGCCGCTGGTGGGGGCCGTGTCGGCTGGGGTGGTTCGCGTGGTCGCCATCACGCCACCACGCCCTGGCCGGTGTCGATGCCGAGCGCGGTGTCGTAGTCGCTGAGCGGGCGCTGCTGGACCGGGGTGTCAGCTGCGGGGGTGGTGGCGAGTTGGAGGCGGGCGCGACGCATCGCCGCAGCGGCCTGGGCGTGCGCCGGGTCGGTGATGGTTTGGTGGGCGGCCCAGCATCGGGGGTGTGCCGCGACGCTCTGCCCGCCGCAGGTGACCCTCACCTGCTGCACGTCGGCGACCACCTCGACCAGCCGGCCGATCGCCGAAGGGTGGACCGAGTAGTCGTTGGAGGCGATGCGCACGTAGTGGTCGCGAGCCAGCCGGGTCGACGAACGCCAGCCGACGACGGGAGCCACCGGCGGCAGCGCGACCATGGCGGCCCGGTCGGTGACCAGCCGGTCGGCCGGGCGGCACTCGATCCGGCGGTGATGGCGCGTGTTGGCCCGATGGCCCAGCCAGCCCTCCAACTGAGTGTTGAAGTCGTCGGGGTCGGTGAATGAGCGGCCCGGCAGAAACGAGGTCTCCAGATAGCCGTTGGCCCGCTCGACCAGGCCCTTGGCCTCGGGGTCGCCGGGGCGGCACTGCACGATCTGAACGCCGAGGGTGCCGCGGAACGTGCTGGCTTCGGTGGTGAGCTGGGGCCGGCCGCCCCGCCACTGGCCGATGGCGCTCTCGTTGTCCCATACCAGCGTCTTGGGCGTTGCGCCCAGCATGCGCAGCAGCATCCACATCCCGGCGAACAGATCGCCGCCCGCGCGTGAGGGGATCATGCGTGCCATCAGCCACCGCGAGTAGCCCATCACCATCACCAGCACCGGCAGGCCCGCCTGCTGTCCGGCACCGACCGGCACCTTGACCGGCGGGAACCACAGATCGCATTGCGCCAGCTCGCCGGGCTGATATGTCGTCCGCGAGGCCGGATCGACCGGCCGATAGAGCGGCCGCAGCTGCCGGACACGGTCTTTGAGCACGGTCATCGACCGTTGCCAGCCGATCCGTTCCGAGATCACCGTCGTCGGCATCTCCGGGAACTCGGCCAGCAGCGCCCGGATCTGCGGTTCTACCGCGTCCACGATCGACCCGCCGCCCGCCCGCCGATACGTCGGCGGCTCATCGGCCGCCAGCGCCCGCTTGACGGTGTTCTTCGAGATGCCCAGCCGCCGAGCGATCGCCTTGATCGGTATCTGCTCGGCCCGGTGCAACCGGCGGATCTCCGCCCAGTCTTCCACCTTGATCACCCTCCAGAGTGACTGAAGGGGGTCAGTTTTCGGCCGTCGCCACGGGGTCAGTTTTCACCCGTCGTCGACAGTGAGGATCACCTGGCGGCGGTGCTCATCCCGCTCGCGGTCGATGGCGCGATCGTCGTCGCCTCGATGTCCATCCTCCTGGCCAACCGACGCGGCACTCGTGGCGGATTCCTGGCGTGGGCCATGTTGATGGTCGGCAGCCTGGCCAGTCTCGGGGCCAACATCGCCGTCGCCGAACCGAGCCTGATCGGCCGCCTCATCGCGGCCTGGCCGAGCGCTGCTTTGATCGGCAGCTACGAGCTTTTGATGTCCCAGATCCGCCAGACCCCTGCCAGGGAGTCACCGTCGCGCAGCAGGGTAAGGCGGCAGGGGCTCAGGAACCTTCTGGCGAAGAGTCCTCGGGTGAAGCGGGTTGTCGCGAGCGTGAGAAGGGGGATCTTCGTCGAACCGCCTGGCAGTGGGCCCTGGCGAATCGTCTGGCGGACGGGGCGCTCCCATCGGGCAGGGTCATCGCTGAGCAGTTTGCGCGGAGCGCTCGATGGGGCCGCTGGATCAAGTGAATAGGTCTCGAGGGGAAGCTCGGGGAGCACGATCACTCGACTGCCGCATGGCAGCCGGTGTCCACACCTCGGGGAGCCGCTGGGCGGGCTGATGCACGATCGGCCTCGTTCGTACCTGGTCGGAAGCCTGACCCGCTCTGGCGGAGGATCCGCATGACCACCGACCCGCAGCCCACCCGAGACCTTGTCGGCATGCTCCGCAATTTGCTCGCGGACACCGAGCACCTCGGCGCTCACTAGCACACGCCTCCTGCATGCGCTCTTCCATCTCCAGGAACTGTTCACGCTGGACCATCAAGCCTGGTGGGCGCTCGGCCGACGCTCACGCCGGGCCGCACCACTGGCCGAGTGCCTGGGCGATCTGGCCCGGGCTGGGGTAGGTGGCGGTCCAGGCCGCGTACCCGTCGGGCCGTACCAGGACGGTCGTGGCCTGACCCAGGAGCAGAGGTGCGGAGGGGCGTAGGGTGCGCAACCGGTCTTGCCACGGTCTGCCAGGCTCGTCCGACTGCACGGAGGCGTCGAGCAGGGCGAATCGGCCGTCGCGGAGGTGCTCGTACAGCCGGGTCGCGTGGCCGTCGATCACGAGTGGTAGGTCGGGGATCCGGGTTCCGGCGAGGGGTGAGTCGGCGAGGCCAGCCGGGAGCGCGTAGGAGATGCCCAGACCTGAGAGGGTCAGCCGGACTGATTCCGAGACCCGGGGATGGTTGATTATCGCCGGGGCGACGTACGGGCGGATCAGGCGGACCGGTGCGGGTGCCTCGGACAGGCGTCTGAGCAAGTCGGTCAGGCGCAGCACCGTCCGCCCGACAGGGTGGCGCTCGGACTCGTACGTGTCAAGCAGCCACGGCGGCGCCCACCCGTGGTGGGCGGCGGCGAGTTTCCAGGACAGGTTCGCCGCGTCCTGGATGCCGGTGCTCATGCCCTGCGCGCCGAGCGGGGAGTGCACATGCGCCGCGTCCCCGGCCAGGAACACCCGGCTTGCCCGGTAGCGGCGGGCCTGGCGGCGCTCGCTGAGGAATCGGGTGGACCAGCGCATCTCCGCCAGTTCGAGATCCCGGCCGGTGATCCGCAGCAGTGCGTCGCGTACTTCTTCGATGCCCACCGGTTCTTCGATGGGAACGCCCTGCCGGGTTCGGTCCCAGATGGTCGCCCGGAACCAGCCTTCTCCGTACGGCGGCAACAATGCTGCCCCATCGCGGCCGATGAACGGGTTTACCGCCAGCGGCAGGTCGGCTTTGAGCAGCACGTCGGCCAGCACGATGCGGGTGTCGTAGCTGCGCCCGCTGAACCCGACCGACAGCAGGCGGCGCACCGCGCTGTGCGCGCCGTCGCAGCCCACCACGTAGTCGGCCCGTTCGGTATGGCCGTCGGCGAGGGTCAGCGTGACTCCGTCGCCGTCCTGGTCGAGGCCGGCGACTTCGGCGCCGCGCACGATCTCGACGCCGAGCCCGCGGGCTCGTTCCTCCAGAGCCGCCTCGGTGCGTGCCTGCTGGAGGACGAGGATGTAGGGAAAGCGGCTCTCCGGATGCCGCATGTTGAAGATGAGTTCCCGGCCCTGGATGTGGGGCCGCACCTCCGGCACCTGCAGTCCTTGGGCGATGAGTCCGTCGGTGAGGCCGCGCATGTCGAGCAGTTCCATGGTACGGGCGTGGACGGCGAAGGCTCTGGTCAGGTTGGACTCCTGGACCCGCCGTTCAAGGATCGTGACCGGGACGCCTGCGGCGGCAAGGTCTCCGGCCAGCATGAGCCCTGTGGGTCCCGCCCCTACGACGATAACGCTCATAGTTCCTCCAATATGGTACTTGAAGTTCCGGTACTTTGAGTACCGAACAATTCATTGGTACTCTCAGTACCGGAACTTGTCAACGTACGCAGGAGGACGCCGATGCCGGCCAATCGCGGTGGGCGCAGACCGGACCCGGAGGTGGACGCGGCGATCAAGGAGGCGATGGCGGAACTGCTGTTCTCGCGCGGGTTCGACATGACCTTCGACGACGTGGCGGCGAACGCCGGGGTGGGGCGCACGACGATCTTCCGCCGCTATCCGACCAAGCGCGACCTGCTAGTCGAGGCGTTCTCACTGGTCAGCCTGGAACGGTTCCAGGTGGATGACACCGGCTCCGTGCGCGGGGATCTGGAGGAGGCGCTGTCGCGGATCATGCGGGAGTTCGGCAAGCCGGAGATGCGGATGCTGCTGCGGCAAGGGCTCGGCGAGGCGTGCCGCGACCAGGACTTCACCGGCCTGTTCCGCGAGGTCATGGAGCGCCGACTGGACCTGATCTCCATGCTCGTACGGCGTGGGGTTGAGCGGGGGGAACTGCCAGCCGCCACCGACGCGGCGCTGATCGCCGACCTCGTCTCGGGCGTCATCGCCGTCCGCGTGGCCAACGACACGCCTCTGCCGGACTCCACGGAGATCACCGCCCTGGTGGACGGCCTCCTGCACGGCTTCGCACAACCTCGCTGACGCCCACGAGTTCAGCGGACGTTGCACCTCACCCGCCTCCTTCGCCGCAGAGCTCACCAGTCGGCGCAGTGACGAAGGCTGTGGCGGTCCTGCGCGAGAAGAAGGAGATCTTGCGCAAGGCCGTGGCTTCTTCACGCGGATGGCTGCATGAAACCGGGTGTTCACGCCTCGGGGGCAACACCACAATGGCGGGTATGACGCCGCCCAGGCTTGCTGGGTTGTGCGGGTCTGGGCGGCGCGGCGCGGGTGCCGGTCTCGGCCACCCGCGCTCCCGCCTGATGACACCCGGTCGGTTCCGAAAGGATCAGCCGCAGCGCACGTTGTTGAGCTCGCGGGTGAGCCGCGCGGGGGCAGAATCGTCGAACAATACTTCGACATCGACAAATCGCGCTCTATCCCGCCTCAGCGCCGCCCGGAGGCCAGCGCCTTGCTGGCCGAGTTGCGGAGCCCTCGACGGGCCTTCGAAGCCGTTGTGGTCGGCGAGCCACAGCGAGCCTTCTACGGCAACCAGTTCGGCAACACCTTCGACATCTTCAACCACTACGGCGTGCCCCTGTGGGTGCCCGAGGTCGGCGGCCCCATCGACCCGACCAACGAAGCCCACGAACTCATCATGATGATGTTCGGCGGCGTCAGTAAGGGCGAGCGGAACCGCATCAAGGTCAGAGTCCGGACCGCAATGGGGGACTCTGTCGGTGATCTTGAGTGTCGGAGGTTATGCCGCGCCTTGCCGCCACCAGCGGGGGATGGGGAGTTCGCGGTTGATGAGGTACTGCTGGAAGGCTGTGATGGGGCGTTTTCGCCGGGCGGCGGGCGCGTGGTGGGCGTGGAGCCGCTCGACGTTGACGGCGATCGCGGTGAGGACATGCTGGACGTGGGTCTTGGCCAGGCCGCGGTAGCGGCAGTCGCGGGCACGGTGGGCGTTGACGAATTCGTTGATGGTGCCCTCGACGCCGGATCGGGAGCCGTAGGTGCGTAGCCACGCGGAGTCTTGCTGGTCTTGGCGGTTGCTTGCTTGGAGTTTGTGCAGATCGCGGGGGAGGAAGGTCACCGAGCGGCCCTCTTTGGAGCGGGTGCAGCGAGACCGATCGGCGCACGGGTCACACAGCCTGCGGTCGAACTTCACTACTAGGTAGGGGGCTTGGGCGGGAGGCTCGATCCAGTCTCCGCTGGTCTTGCCGTTGGGGCAGGTGACCTGCCGTCGGTCGTAGTCGATGGTGAAGGCGTCCCGGGAGAAACCGGGTTGGGTGCGGTGCTGCCAGGAGTTGTTGGTGTGCAGCGGGCCGATCAGGGTGATGGTGCGACGGGCGGCCTGGTGCATGCCGACCACGGAGGTGTAGCCGGAGTCGACCAGGTGCTCGGCGGGAAGGAGTTTCCGCTGCTCCAGCCGGTCGTGGACGCCCGAAAGCGCGGTGCTGTCGTTGCGGCTGGCGCAGGTGGTGGCGACGTCGGTGACCAGGTTGATCGTGTCGTCGTCGCAGGTCTCGGTCGTGTGGATCAGGTAGCCGGTCCATCGTTTGTCGCCCCGGCATCCCCAGCGGGCCTCGAGATCGTAGGGGGAGACGATCCGCAGCCGTCCGGGCGGGAACCCGTCGTCATCGGATCGGGGCCGGACGGCGCCTCGACTGTCGGGGACGAAGTTCTGCAGGAAGATCTGGCGCAGGCCCTCCGCGTGCCGGCCGCGGGCCCGTCCGCGGAGCAGGGTCAGCAACGCGAACGCGTCCTGGCCTGCGTCCTTCAACCGGCCGACGGGTCGGGACGGTTGGCTGACCAGGCGGACTGGGCGGCCGTAGCGCTTGGCCCACTGCTCGTCGACCAGCGCGTCCAGCACGCTTGGATCCTCCCGCGCGAGCTCCTCTAACGTCGCCCGGATCGCCTCGCTGATCAACTCCAGGCGGGTGAGGTCGCGGACTGCAGCCAGCACGTTCGTGGAATCGGTGCGCTGCCGGCCCCGTTCCCTGACCAGGCCGGCGGCCTTCATCCGTTCCAGCGCCAGGCCGAGCAGCCGATCGGCGCGGTCGTCTTCGGCGAGTCGGTCCCGAAAGTCGGTCAGGACACTGTGGTGAAAGCCGGGATCGTCCAGATCGAGGTCGAGCGCGTATTTGAAGTCGATCCGGCAGCGCACCGCCTCGGCCGCCTGCCGGTCCGACAGGTTCAGCAGGAACTGCAGCACCGACACCGTGGCCAACTGCGCAGGCGACAGTCCCGGCCGCCCGTCGCGCGGATACCATGCGACGAAGTCCTCGTCGCTCCAGAGCCCGTCGAGATGGTCGCGCACCCACATCGCCGTCGTGCCCCGCGGGTTGCTCGCGCGAGCCACCCGCGCAGTCAGTTCCGGCGTTACCCGACCACGGCAAGGACGAACGGCCACCTGGTCACTCCGAAGGTTCGCGATCTACACCAACCCCCAGATACTGGCGATCAACCCCCTCGGTTCGCAGGACTTCCGGAAGATCACCGACAGAGTCACTCAGTGACCACCAGACAGACACCAGGCGGCTGGCTCCTTACCAGAAATGATCACCTCCAGCTCTCGCCAGAGACACAAGATCATTCTCATCGATAACGGCTGTTCCCGGGTTCCTCAACCCCGGGCTACGCCGCGGAGAGGCAGCCGCGCTCCGCTGGCTCGACCTGAAACCTGGACCGGCCAGAACTGGCCGTCAGCCGAGTCGTACAGATCTTCAACGGACAGCCGGTCCCGACCGAGGTGGGTTCTCATGCCGGCGGCGATGCTCAAGATGGGCTCGTGTTCGAGGTCCACGCTCACCGTCGCTCGCCCCCTCCGTCGCGGCGCCTGTGTTGCACCTTCGGCGCATCGGTCCGTGGCCGGCCGCGACTTAATGATCGGCGGGAGGAGTCCGGCGCAGCAGGTAGGTGTCCATGATCCACCCCTTGCGGGCGCGCGCTCCGGCGCGGAGTTCGCGGATGCGGTCGCCGACCTCGGCGACGTTCCCGGAAACCAGGATCTCGTCAGGGGTCCCCAGGTAGGCGCCCCAGTGGATGTGGAAGTCGTCCAGACCGGCGAAGGAGCAGTGGGCGTCCAGCATGACGACCATGTCGTCGGCGGTGGCGCCCTCCTCTGCCAAGCGGCGGCCCGTGGTGAGATGGACGGGTCGTCCGACCTGGTTGAGGCTGGTGCGGTGGCGGGCGGTCAGGGCGGCCACGCTGCTGATGCCGGGGATCACCTCGTACTCGAACGTGACGTTCCCGCGCTGGAGGATCTCTTCGACGATGGCCAGCGTGCTGTCATACACACCCGGATCTCCCCAGACCAGGAACGCCCCTGTCTCGCCGTCGGCCAGTTCCTCGCTGATGAGCGCTTCGCAGGCCGATGCCCTGCGCGAGCGCCAGTCTTCGACTGCTGCGGTGTAGGCGGAGGCGTTCCGGTCGCGTTCGGGGTCGCGGGCCTCGGCGACCCGGTACGGCGGGCGGCCGTGTTCGGCGATCAGGTCCTGCCGGAGTCGCACCAGTTCGTCTTTCACCTCGCCCTTGTCGACGAGGAAGAACACGTCCGTGCGGGCGATGGCCTTGGCCGCCTGAAGGGTGAGATGGTCGGGATCGCCCGCGCCGATGCCGATGACGAGTAGCCGCTTCACCCATAAGAGTGTGCCAGAGCGGGAGATATACGATATCGCTCGCTAAAGCACCCGAGGAGGACCGTGGATCTGGCCGAGCAGGGCGACGACTTCGCCGCGTTCTGGCGGGAGCGGCATCTGTGCACGATCGCCACCTCTCGCCCCGGCGGGCCGCCGCACGTGGTGCCGGTGGGGGCCACGCTGGACCTGGCGACGGCGACCGCTCGCGTGATCACCTCCGGATCCTCGTACAAGGCCAGGCTCATCGCCCGGTCCGGCCCGTCCGGCGCGCTGGTGGCGCTGACTCAGGTGGACGGCCGCCGGTGGTCGACGCTGGAGGGCCTTGCCGTGCTGCGGACCGAGCCCGAGCAGGTGGCCGACGCCGAGCGCCGCTACACCGCCCGCTACAAGCCGCCGCGTCCGAACCCGTCCAGGGTGGTCGTGGAGATCCGGGTGACGCACGTGCTGGGCAACGTGTGATCACCGTCGTCGGCATCGGAGCGGACGGCTGGGACGGGCTGCCCGCCCGGTCGCGCCGCGCGCTGGAGGCGGCGGAGATCCTCATGGGCAGTATCCGGCAGCTCGGCCTGGTGCCGGCCTCCGTCGCCGAGCGGGTCGTCTGGCCGTCACCCCTGCTCCCGGCGCTGCCTGCGCTGCTGGAGAAGTACGCCGATCATGACGTGTGCGTGCTGGCCAGCGGCGATCCGATGTTCTACGGCATCGGCTCCACCCTGGTGCGGCTGCTGGGCGCCTCGCGGGTCAGGGTGCTGCCGCACCTGTCGTCGCTGTCGCTGGCGTGCGCCCGGCTGGGCTGGCCGGTCGAGCAGGTGGAGGTGGTGAGCCTCGTAGGCCGAGCGCCGGCGGCTCTGAACGCCGCCCTGCTGCCGGGGCGGCGGATCGTCGTACTGGGTGCGGGGCGCGGCTCGCCGTCCCTGGTGGCGGGGCTGCTGGCCGGACAGGGGTACGGCCCCAGCCCGATGACGGTGCTGTCGGACCTGGGCGCGGAGTCGGAGTCGGAGCTGCGGGGCACGGCGGACGGCTGGACGGAGTCCCCGCCCTCATCCTTGAACGTGATCGCGATCGAGTGCGTCGCCGAACCGGACACGGAGCCGCCGGCCCGCGTCCCCGGCCTTCCTGACACGGCGTTCGAGCACGACGGGCAGCTCACCAAGCGCGAGGTCCGCGCCGTGAGCCTGTCGCGGCTGGCACCGGTGCCCGGCGAACTGTTGTGGGACGTCGGCGCGGGGGCGGGCAGCATCGCCATCGAGTGGATGCGCAGCCACCCGGCGTGCGCAGCCGTGGCGGTCGAGAGCCGGGGCGATCGGGCCGCCGCGATCCGGCGCAACGCCGATGTCCTTGGAGTGCCGTCGCTGCGGGTCGTCGAGGGCAAGGCGCCCGCCGCCCTGGACGGACTGCCCGCACCGGACGCCGTGTTCGTCGGCGGCGGCGCGACCGCGCCCGGACTGCTGGACAGGTGCTGGGCGGCACTGCGGCCGGGCGGCAGGCTCGTGGTCAACGCCGTCACCCTGGAGTCCGAGGCCGTCGTGGCCGGATGGTACGCCCGGCTCGGCGGCGATCTGGTGCGTCTGGCCGTGCAGCGTGCCTCGCCCGTCGGCTCGTTCACGGGGTGGCGGGCCGCGATGCCGGTGACCGTCTGGTCGGTCACCAGGAAGGATCAGCCGTGACCGTCTACTTCATCGGAGCGGGCCCCGGCGCCGCCGATTTGATCACGTTGCGCGGGCTGCGGCGGCTGGAGTCCTCGCCGGTGTGCCTGTACGCGGGCTCGCTGGTGCCGCGTGAGTTCCTCGCCTCCTGCCCCGCGGACGCGCGACTCGTGGACACGGCGAACCTGACGCTGGACGAGATCGTCTCGGAGCTGGCCGATGCCCACGGTCAGGGCCTGGACGTGGCGCGGCTGCACTCGGGCGACCCGTCGGTGTTCAGCGCGGTGGCCGAGCAGATGCGCCGGTTGGACGCGCTCGGGGTGCCGTACGAGGTGGTTCCCGGGGTGCCGGCGTTCGCGGCGGCGGCGGCCTCGCTCGGCAGGGAGCTGACCGTGCCAGGGGTCGGCCAGACGATCATCCTGACCCGTACCTCGGCGCGGGCCACGCCGATGCCCGAGGGCGAGGACCTGATGACGCTCGGCGCCGGCGGCGCGACGATGGTGCTGCACCTGGCCGTGCAGCGGATCGACGCAGTGGTGGCCGAGCTGCTGCCCTCCTACGGTCCCGGCTGCCCGGTCGCGGTGGTCGCGCGGGCCAGCCGGCCCGACGAGGTGATCCTGCGCGGGACACTGGCGGACATCGCCGGTCAGGTTCACCAGGCCGGCATCCGGCGCACGGCGGTGATCGTCGTCGGGCGGGTGCTGTCGGCGACGCAGTTCCCCGACAGCCACCTCTACAGTGCGGAACGGGCACGGCCGTGCGCCGGGTCCTGATCCTGGGGGGCACCGCCGAGGCTCGTGCCCTGGCCGCCGAGCTCGCCGGCGGGGGGACGTACGTGGGGGGCAGACCAAGTACGAGAGAAAGGAGCAGTGAGCCGCTAAGCCGCTGCTCAGACGGTGCGATCGTCAGCTGGCGTGACGCTCTGCATGGGTTTGGTTGCGGTTTGGTGAACCCGACCGTTCGGCGACTTGATCGCCGCTACGGTTTCGGCGTCTAGGTCGTGTTTCATAAGGCACTGAGCCACTGGTTGATCGCAGCGATGATGACGACGGCTTCGTAGCGTACGGCGAGCTTGTCGTAACGGGTCGCCATGCCGCGGTTGCCTTTGAGCAGGTTGAT
>NZ_JBQQCC010000033.1:0-58351 GCF_052245635.1 Nonomuraea sp. KM88
AGATCGCCCTCGACCGCGGCATCGCCGGCCCCATCCTGTCAGCGTCCTCCTACTTCATGAAGTCACCACCCGAGCAGTACTCCGACGACCAGGCCCGCGACTACGTCGAGAAATTCATCCGCGGAGAAGTCGAACGCTGACCCCCTGACCGCCCCCAGGGCGCCGCACCCCCGAACGGGCGCGGCGCCTTCCGCATCTCAGGCAGCCCAGAGAGCGGGCTCAGAGGCGGGCGGCCGGAGGCAGCTCGCCGGCGGCGGCCGGCCGCCAGGTGAGCGGGTCGGAGCCGAGCTCCGCCAGCTGCGGCACCTGCTCCCTGCACCACGGCGAGATCGCCAGCAGGCCGTTCAGCACGCCCTCTGTGAACTCCTTCCACGGCATCCACGACACCTCCCCCACCTCGTCGGGGTTGGGCACGGCGGGAGCGTCGACCGTGACCCGGAAGACCGGGCACAGCTCGTGCTCCACGATGCCGTTGGCCATGACGGCGCGGTAGGCGAAGCCGGGCAACATCAGGTCGGCGCGCTCGGCCTTCAGCCCCAGCTCGTAGGAGAGCCGGCGCATGACCGCGCGATCCAGCGGCTCGCCCGGCAGCGGGTGGCCGCAGCAGCTGTTGGTCCAGACGCCCGGCCAGGTGATCTTGTGGTCGGCCCTCCTGCTGAGCAGGACGCGGCCTTCCCGATCGAAGACGTAGCTGGAGAAGGCCAGATGGAGGGGAGTGTCGCGGGAGTGCACCGACGTCTTCGGCGCGGTGCCGAGCGCGTGGCCACTGCGATCGACCAGCACAACGTGTTCCTCAGTCGTCACGCTTCGAAGCGTACGTGATCATGTGTACTGTGCGGAACCCGGTTCACCTGCTGGACCGGCATCCACGCGTCCCAGGCGGCGGGCACGGGGCTAGGCTGACGGAGTGTCGTTCGTCGCCGATCTCCGCGTGGTCCTACGAGGCCGGGACTTCCGGCGCCTGTTCGGGACCCGGCTGGTCTCCCAGTTCTCCGACGGGATCTTCCAGTTCGGCGTGACCGGTTTCGCCTTCTTCAGCCCCGAGAACCAGACGACCGCGCTCGAGGTGGCCGCCGGGCTGGCCGTGCTGCTGCTGCCGTACAGCGTGCTCGGGCCCTTCGTCGGCGTGTTCATCGACCGCTGGTCGCGGCGGCAGATCCTGGTCGTCGCGCCCTTCGTACGCGGTCTGCTGCTGCTCGTGGCCGCCGGGCTGATCGCCGCCGACGTGCCGGATCCGCTCTTCTACGGCGCGGCGCTGCTGGTGCTCGGCGTCAACCGGTTCTTCCTGGCCGCGCTCGGCGCCTCGCTGCCGCACGTCGTCCCCTCTGAGCGGCTGATCGCGGCCAACGCGGTCACCCCCACCTCGGGGACGGTGGCCACGTTCATCGGCGCGGGCGTCGGATTCCTGCTGCGGGAGATCTTCGGCGGCGGCGACTTCGGGGTGGCGCTGCTGCTGGCCACGTCCGGCGTGGTGTTCACGCTGAGCGCGCTGGTGGCGCGGACGATGGAGCGTCAGCTCCTCGGCCCGTGGCCCGACCCCGACCGGCCGCAGGCGCGCCAGGAGCTGCGCAACGTCGTCACCGGCCTGGCCGACGGCGCCAAGCACCTGCTGCGGCACCGGGTGGCCGCCGCGACGCTCGGCGCGATGGCCACGCACCGGTTCCTGTTCGGCATGTCCACCGCGCTCGGCATCATCCTCTACCGCTACTACTTCGCCGACGGCGACGCCGAGACCGCGCTGCGCGGGGTGAGCCTGGTCGTGGTCGGCGCCGGACTCGGCACCGCCCTGGCCGTGATCGTCACCCCGTACGCGACCGAGTGGTTCGGGATCGAGCGGTGGGTGCAGATCGCGATGGCCGGAGCCGGGGTGCTGACGGCGGTGCTCGTCCTGCCGTTCCAGGAGTGGGGGCTGCCGGTGGCCGGGTTCGTGCTGGGCCTGGCCGGGCAGAGCGTCAAGATCTGCGCCGACACGACGGTCCAGCGCGACGTCGAGGACATCTACCGAGGCCGCGCGTTCTCCATCTACGACATGCTCTTCAACGGCATGTACGTGCTCGCCGCCGCCCTGTCGGCGGTGATCCTGCCTCCCGACGGCAAGTCGTACGCCGCCGTGCTGATCATCTCGGTCGGCTATCCCGCGGCGGCGCTCGCCTACCGGATGATCACCACCACGTCACGTGCCGAGGTGGTTTGACCTGGCCCACTCCAGCAGCGCCTCGGTGGCCGCCTCCTTGCCGATCATGCCCTTGTCGAGCCTGAGGTCGAGCAGGAACTTGTACGCCCGCCCCACGACCGGCCCCGGCCCCACCCCGAGCACGCGCTGGATCTCGTTACCGTCGAGCTCGGGCCGGATCTTGGCCAGTTCCTCCTCCTCGGCGAGCCTGGAGATGCGCTCCTCGAGGTGGTCGTACGTCCGCGACAGCGCCGCGGCCTTGCGCTTGTTGCGGGTCGTGCAGTCGGCCCTGGTCAGCTTGTGCAGCCGGTCGAGCAGGTGGCCGGCGTCGCGCACGTAGCGCCGCACGGCGCTGTCGGTCCACTCGCCCGTGCCGTAGCCGTGGAAGCGCAGGTGCAGCTCGACCAGCCGGGAGACGTCGGACACGACGTCCTTCGGGAACTTCAGCTCGGTCATCCGCTTCTTCGTCATCTGGGCCCCGACCACCTCGTGGTGGTGGAACGACACCCGCCCGCCCGGCTCGTGGCGGCGCGTCTTCGGCTTGCCGACGTCGTGCATGAGCGCCGCCCAGCGCAGGATCCGGTCGGGCTTGCCGTCCTCCTCCTGCGCGATGGCCTGGTCGAGCACCGTCAGCGTGTGCTCGTAGACGTCCTTGTGCCGGTGGTGCTCGTCGATCTCGAGGCGCAGCTTGGGCAGCTCGGGCAGCACGTAGGCCGCCAGCCCCGTCTGGACCAGCAGCCCCAGCCCTTCGCGCGGGTGGGCGCCGCAGAGGAGCTTGTCGAGCTCGTCGCGGATGCGCTCGGCCGAGACGATCTGGATGCGCTCGGCCATCGAGGACATCGCCGCGAGGGCCTCGTCGTCCACCTCGAACCCGAGCTGCGAGGCGAACCTGGCCGCCCGCAACATGCGCAGCGGGTCGTCGCCGAAGGACCGCTCGGGAGGCCCCGGCGTGCGCAGCACCTTGGCGCGCAGGTCGCGCAGCCCGCCGTACGGGTCGGCGAACTCGTGCCCGGGCAGCCGCACCGCCATCGCGTTGACCGCGAAGTCGCGCCGCTCCAGGTCGGCCTCCAGCGTCTCGCCGTACATGACCTCGGGTTTGCGCGACTTCGGGTCGTACGACTCGCTGCGGTAGGTCGTGACCTCGATGAGCGAGGCGCCCTTGCGCAGGCCGACGGTGCCGAAGTCGATGCCGATCGTCCACACGGAGTCGGCCCAGGGTTTGACGAGCTCCAGCACCCGCTCGGGGTGGGCGTCGGTCGTCAGGTCGAGGTCGTTGCCGATGCGGCCGAGGAGGAGATCACGTACGGGCCCGCCGACCAGAGCGAGCTCGTGGCCGTGCGCGGCGAACAGGCGGCCGAGCTCGTCGGCCGCCGGCGCGATCTTGCGGAACAGGCCGTGCATGGCCTTCCGCTGGCTTTCGGTCAGAGTTGAGTCGGACAAACTCAGTGGGTCCTTCCGGAACATATCCCCCGAGCCACACCAGGTCCGGGTTACCTTCGGTCATGGGACCGTCGGGGGCCATGGAACGAGGTAAGGAGGACTATATGAAGGACGCCCTCGCGATCCACCGCTGGCTCCTCGCACACCAGGTCCATCATGAGATCGTACGCCTTCCGCGTCCCATGACATCCGCGGAAGAGCTGCCGAGGACGGTCTCCGCGGCACCCGAGAGGTGCCTGATGGTCACCGTGTTCGACGTGGCCACCAGGGTCGGCCGCGAGGTCGTCGTCGCGGTGACCTCCCCCGTCGCCCTGCCGCCCAGCCCTGGAGCCGTCGGCGGTCTGCTCGCGGCGCGCCAGGTGCGCTACGCCCCGGCCCACGTGGTCAACGCGGCCACCGACTACGCCGACGGGCTGGTGTGCCCGCTGCTGCTGCCGGAGTCGCTGCCCGTCTTCATCGACGACCGGCTGCGCGTGGACGAAGGGCCGGTCTTCATGCCCATCGGCGAACGCCACACCGCGCTCTCCTTGCGCGCCGTCGACCTGCTGACACTCCTGCCGGGAAAGCTGGCCGACCTACGGGGCACACGCCTGAGAGGATCACGTGGGGCGGTCGCGCGGCGGCACTGAACCCGTACCATTGCGGGCGTGCGTCGTCGTACTCCAGCTCGGGCATCCGCGTGATCCGTAAGGCCACGCTGCTCGCCGTGCTCTCCGCCGCGTTGCTCGCCCCCCTGGTGGCCGCGACGCCGGGCGCGGCTGCCACCAGCGCGAGCAGGCAGACCGTCACCGTGTCGCTCGCGTCGATCACGCCTGACGTGCCCACCTTGCAGACAGACGAGATCACGTTCACCGGCACGGTCCGCAACGACACCGGCGCGCCCACGCCGGCCCAGCGCGTACGCCTGCGCTACACGCCGCAGAGGTTCACCGACCGGGCCTCCATGGCCACCTACGCGGCCGACCAGAACACCGCAACGCTCCCGGCCAACGTCTCGAGCTCCTCGGCGACGGACATCCCGCCGCTCGCCGCCGGTGAGGAGGCGCGCTGGGAGTTCACCGCGACGCCGGTGCAGCTCGGCTACCGCTCGTTCGGGGTCTATCCGATCGCCATCGACGTGGCCCAGTACGGCGTTCCTGTCTACGCGCAGCGCACTTTCCTCACCTACGCGCCGCCCACCGTGCCCAAGTTGCCGCGCAACCAGCTGGCCATCGCCCTGCCGGTCATCGACCAGCCGCACCGGGCGACCGACGCGTCGCGGTTCGTGGACGACAAGCTGAGCCAGGCGATCACCGGCAAGGGCCGGCTGGCCGACCTGGCCCGCATCGCGCAGGTCGCGCCCAAGACCGTCAGCTGGTTCGTCGACCCGGCGTTGCTCGACGACGTCAACATGATGAAGGGCGGCTACACGGTCAAGACGAAGGACGGCGACGAGCAGCGGCCGGCCAGCGCCGAGGCCGGCACGTGGCTGACGACCATGCGCACCTCGCTGGCCTCCTCACCCGTGGTCGCGGTCCCCTACGCCGACCCTGACGTGACAGGGCTGGCCCACCGCGGCCTCGACGTGCAGCCCAACAGGGCCATCCAGCTGGCCGGGCAGAAAGCCAGAGAGCTGCTGGGCCGCGAGGTGAAGACCAACGTCAACTGGCCGCCGTCGGGCCGGCTCGACCCGGACGCGCTCGACCTGCTCTCGGTCGCCGAGGCCAAGGTCGACCGGGTGCTGCTCGACGCCGGCAACCTGCCGCCGCAGCCGCCCGTCACCTTCACTCCCGACGCCGCGTCCACTCTCGACTCGGTCAACGGCCCCGTCACCGCGCTGGTCGCCGACCCCCAGCTGAGCGCCCTGTTCGAGCCCAAAGGCGCCACGAGCACGCTGCTGAGCACGCAGCGCTTCATCGCCGAGACCGCGATGATCTCCGCCGAACAGGGGCAGGCCGCGCCCAGGTCGCTGGTCATCGCCCCGTCCCGGCGCTGGGACCCCAACCCGGCGCTCGTCTCCGCCCTGATGAAGACCGCGGGCCGCCTGCCGTGGTTGCAGATGACGACACTCGAGTCGATCAAGCCGGGCAAGGCGTCGGTGCCGCGCGCCGGGCTGACCTACACCGACGCCGACCGCAAGGACGAGCTGAGCGGCAAATACCTCAAGCGGGTCAAGGAGACCTGGGCGGAGGCGCAGCTGACCGCCGAGATCACGACGACCACGACGCAGTCGAGCTTCGACGCGGCCGTGCTCAGGCTCTCCTCCTCGGCCTGGCGCGCCAGCTCGCGGACGGGCCGCGCGCTGACCAAGGTGGTGAGCGCGGAGGTCGAGGACCGCCTGGAGAAGGTCGCGATCACCGGGGCCGGCCCCGACAGGCCGCGCACGCTGGCCGGCAGCAACGGCGTGGTGCCCATCAGCGTGAAGAACTCCACGGGCGCCCCCATCGCCCTCTACATCGACGTCCAGTCCAACAACCGCAAGCTGCTGCAGGTGAAGGATCAGGACGAGCTGCTCAACATCGGCGTCGGGCAGAGCGGCACTGTCCAGGTGCCGATGAGCGCCACCAGCAACGGTGACGCGACGGTCACCGTGCAGCTCAAGACCACCGACGGCAAGGCGTACGGCGAGCCGGTGCGGCTGACCATCCGCACCACGGGCTACACGGGCATCGCCTCGGTGATCGTCGGAGCCGCTCTCACCGTTATGCTCGCCGCCGTGGTGACGCGGGTGCTGCGGCGACGGTCGGAACGCAAGCTCGCCAGGGCCGCCAAGAACCGGGAGGTGAGCACGGCATGAGCCGCATGCTGCGGGCCAGCGCGATCATGGCGGCGGGCACGATGGTGTCCAGGGTGACGGGTTTCGTCAGGACCATGGTGCTGGCGTACGCCATCGGCACGGCTCTGCTCGGCGACGCCTACAACGCGGCCTACGCGATCCCGTACAGCATTCTCGACCTGCTGCTGCTGGGCGTGCTGAGCAGCGTCGTGGTGCCGATGATCGTCCGGGCGCAGCAGCACGACGCCGACGGCGGGCGGGCCTACGAGCAGCGCCTGCTGACGCTCGCCACGCTGGCGCTGGCCGTCATCGCGGTCGCCGCCGCTCTCGCCGCGCCGCTGCTCATCGACCTCTACACGGTGTGGGCACCGGACAGCCGGGAGTTCGAGGTCGCGGTCATGCTGGCCCGCTTCATCCTGCCGCAGCTGGCCTTCTTCGGCATGGGCGCGGTGGCGGGCGCCATCCTCAACACCCGCGACCGCTTCGCCGCGCCCATGTGGGCGCCGGTGCTCAACAACGTCGTCGTCATCTGCGCGTTCCTTCTCTTCGCCCTGGTCAGCACCGCGAAGGGCGACATCTCCAAGGTCACCGACGGTGATCTCGTCCTGCTGGGCCTCGGTACCACGGCCGGCATCGTGGCGCAGGCGTCCGTGTTGATCGTGGCGCTCAAGCGCGCCGGGTTCTCCTTCAAGCCCCGCCTCGACCTGCGTAACGCCCGGCTGGGTGAGATGGCCAAGGCAGGCGTCTGGACGATCGGCTACACCGTCGTCACCCAGCTCGGCTTCGTGCTGACCACCAACCTTGCCAGCGCCGCGGGCTCCGTGGTGGAGGGGCACGGCATCAGCCCGTACACCCTGGCGTTCCAGCTCTTCCAGCTGCCCTACGGCGTCATCGGCGTCTCAGTGATCACGGCCATGCTGCCGCGCATGAGCAGGGCCGTCAGCGACGGGCGGTTCGACGACGTCCGCTCCGAGTTCGGGTCGAGCGTACGCCTCATCTGCTCGTTGATGGTGCCGGTGTCGCTGCTGCTCATGGTGCTCGGCCCGGCGATCACCGTGCCGATCTACGGCCACGGCGCCAACAGCGTCGCCGACGCCGTCTACATCGGCAACGTGCTGCAGGTCTACGGGCTGGCGCTGGTGCCGTTCGCGCTCTTCCAACTGCTGCTCCGGGTCTTCTACAGCTTCGGCGACACCCGCACGCCAGTGTTCGTCGGCGCGGGCACGACAGCGGTCAACGCCCTGCTCATGTGGCTTTTCTTCACGCTGCTGCCGGCGCGCTACGCCGTGATGGGGCTGGCTCTCGCGTACGCGGTCGCGTACGCGCTGGGCGCCCTGACGGCGTGGTGGCTGGCCGGCCGCCGGGTCCAAGGGCTGGGCGGATGGAGCATCGGCATGGCGCTGACGAGGATGTATCTCGCCGCTCTGCCCACCGCCGTGCTGGCACTCGGGGCGGTCTGGGTGGTCACGGGGGTCTTCGACGGGCTAGGGTTCGTCAATTCGCTGATCGTTCTGGCCGTCGGTGGCGGCCTTGGATTGATCCTCTATCTCGGCGTTGCGCACAGAATGCGCATCCCGGAGGTCAACTCCATCGTTGGGATGGTCGCGGGGCGGGTAGGTCGGTAAAGAACGCGGGCGGAATCTACTCGGCACTACCATGGAGCCCGACACGCGGCGAATGGAAGCAGGAGGGGCGTGGGCGGATCCACCCGGCATAGCGTGCCTTCGTGGTACACGACCACGCAGGTGAGTCGAGTCATGAGCACGCCCGATCGGCCCAGCGGAGTGAGCCAGTGAGCACGTCGGCCGTCGAACCCGGCACCCGCCTCGCCGAGCGCTTCCGGCTCGAGGACCGCGTCAGCGAGTCCGACGGCGCCACCCTGTGGAAGGCCATCGACGAGATCCTCGCCCGGCCCGTGGCGGTCCACACCTTCGCCCCCGGCTTCCCCCGGGTCCACGAGGTCGTCACGGCCGCCCGGTCGGCGAGCCGGCTCACCGACCCGCGCCTGACCCAGGTGTTCGACGCGGCGGAGGACGAGAAGGCCTCCTACGTCGTCAGCGAGTGGGTCACCGGCGAGAGCCTGACCGACCTGCTGGCCTCGGGGCCGCTGGAGCCGGAGCGCGCGGCGGGGCTGGTCGCCGAGGCCGCCGAGGCGCTCGCGCACGCCCACGAGGCGCAGCTCTACCACCTGTGCCTGCGCCCGTCCCACCTGGTGTGGACGACCGGCAACACGGTCAAGGTGCTCGGCGTGGCCGTCGACGCAGCGATGTACGGACTCACCACCGACCAGCCGGCCCTCGACGACGCCGAGGGCCTCGGCCGGCTGCTCTACGCGGGGCTGACCGGCCACTGGCCCGGCGACGAGGAAGAGGGCGGCCTGCCCGCGGCGCCGATGACCGACGGCCACTTCTGCACGCCTCGGCAGGTCACCGCGGGCGTGCCCGGCTATCTCGACGCGGTGACCGTGCGGGCGTGCCTGCCCGAGGCGCGCAGGGGCCAGGGCGCGCTGGCCACTCCGGCCGAGGTGGCCGATGCGCTGGCCGACGTCGCCAGGCCGATGCCGATCCCGATCTCCTATCCTTCGACTCCCGCGGTGGCCTCCGCCTCCCACACCGAGGGTCTCGACATCGCCCACCGCCAGAAGCTGGCCGTCCCGCCGCCGCAGGCCATGCCGCACCGCGTGCCCAAGGGCGAGGGCAGCATGGTCAACCGGGTGCTGATGACGCTGGTGGTGCTGCTCGTCATCGCCGCCGTCGGCGTGGGCGCGTGGACGATCGGCAGGAGCCTGGGCAGCCCCACCAATCCTGAGGCGCAGCAGACCGTGCCCAGCACGTCGGCGTCGGCGTCCGCAGAGGCTCAGGCCGTCAAGCCCGAGAGCGCCAAGGGCTTCGACCCGCTCGGCGACAGTGACGAGAAGTCCGACATCGCGAAGCTGGCCATCGACGGCAAGCCCAGCACGTTGTGGAAGACCGAGGCCTACACCAGCGCCGACCTGGGCCGGCTGAAGGACGGCGTCGGCCTGCTGCTCGACATGGGCAAGTCCATGCAGATCAGCGACGTGGTGGCCACGCTGGGCGACGCGTCGGGCGCGAACGTGGAACTCAAGGTGGGCGACTCCGCCAATCTCGACGCGATGAAAACGGTGGCGACCAAGAAGAACGCAGCAGGTAAAACCACCCTCACCCCCGAAGAACCGGCAAGCGGTCAGTACGTTTTGATCTGGTTTACGCGCGTTCCGGCAGATGCGGGCAAGTTTCATGGCACCATCTATGAAGTAGTGGTGCACTCTCCCGGATCGGCATAATCAGGAAACTCTCTTGTGAACTCCCCACCCGAGACACCCTCAGCAGCGGAGCGGCCGGCGGTCACAGACGCCGAGCTGCTGTCTGCCCATATCAACGGGGACCCTCACGCCTTCAGCGAAATCGTCAAAAGGCACCGCGACCGCATGTGGGCGGTCGCCCTGCGTACGCTCGGTGACCCTGACGAGGCCGCCGACGCCGTGCAGGACGCCTTCGTCTCCGCATACCGCAAGGCCGCCACGTTTCGCGGCGAGGCGGCCGTCACCACCTGGCTGCACCGCATCGTGGTCAACGCCTGTCTCGACCGGATGCGTCGCAAGTCCGTCAGGCCGGTCGCCGACGACGAGCTGATCGAGGCCGCGGAGCGCGAGACCCCCCTCCCCGACCAGACCGTGGAGCGTGAGGTCTCCATGGAGGTCTCCGCCGCACTCAAACTCCTGCCCGGCGATCAGCGGGCGGCTCTCGTCCTCGTCGACATGATGGGCTATTCGGTAGAAGACGCAGCTCAGGTGCTCCAGGTGCCGAGCGGCACGGTGAAGAGCCGGTGCGCCCGGGGACGCGCGAAACTTGCCCCGATTCTTTCGCATCTGCGGAACCGAACGGACGGCAATCGCGTCTCATCCGCGAAGGGAGCAGAACTTCGTGACGGGTGATACGCACTACGATCTGGACATCCTGGCCGAGCTGGCCGAGGGTCTCCTAGACGTCGACACGGCACGCCAGGTCCGCGGGCATCTCGCGGTCTGCGACCCCTGCGGGGAGCTACTGGCAGACCTGGCGACGGTTCGCGAGGTGCTCGCGGCGACCCCCACACCGGCCATGCCGATGGGCGTCGCACTGCGCATCGACAAGGCTCTGGCCGCCGAGGCGGAGTCCCGGAAGGGCGGAGGCGTCGGCCTCGCGAACGCACCCGACTGGGACGAGCTCATGCGGGACGCCCCGTGGGAGCGCGCAGCCGAGGTGCCGGAGCCCGCACGCTTCGGCAGGCCCGCAGTTCCTGAGCCGGTGTCGACCGATGGCCCAGGAGAGGAAGTCGCCGAGCCGGTGCGCCTCGGGGTGGTCGCCGACGACGGCACCATCGTCCCGGCCAGGCGCACGCGCGCACGACGACGCGGCTGGGCGTTGCCCGCGGTCGCGGCAGCGGCGGCGGCCGTCGTGGTCGGCACGGCGGTGGCCTCCACCAACCTGCTGGCGAGCGGTGGCGGTAACCAGGGCGAAGCCGTCGCCCCACCGGTGGCGCTGCCCACGCAGTCGAAGCCAGTCTCGACACCCTCGCAGGCGGAGCGCGCTCCGCAGCGGGCGAAGTCGTACGCGCTGACCGACAGCCAGCACAACTACAGCGACCACGAGCTGCGGCAGCCGCTCGAAGGCGTCTTCGGACCCGCGCCCATCGTCGGCGGCGGCACGTCCGACGCCGCGAGCGTCGACAAGTGCGTGAGCAGGGTGGCCAACCGGTCGAAGCTGCCGACGTACGCGGTCGACCAGGGGCAGTACAACGGCCAGGAGGCCCTGGTGATCGCCTCGTGGAAGGACAAGGCCGCGCAGAGGCTGCGCATCGACATCGTCGACCCGTTCAACTGCAAGAACCTGCGCAAGCCCGCGCTGGGCCGCTGGTAGGCGAAACCCCACGTCAGAGCCCGCTCCGGCGGGCTCTTTCGTTTTGGGTGGGTGTTGAGGGCAGGGTGGGGAATCATGGCGGCCTAGGATCTGTTGACGCCGATGGCATCAGCACACCAGGAAGGCAGGCGTGAAGCGTTGAGCGACGTGCGTAACGTGATCATCATTGGATCCGGCCCAGCCGGCTACACCGCGGCCGTCTACTCCGCTCGTGCCGAGCTCAAGCCGCTGATCTTCGAGGGCTCCGTCACGGCGGGCGGCGCGCTCATGAACACCACCGACGTGGAGAACTTCCCCGGTTTCCCCGACGGCATCATGGGTCCCGACCTGATGGACAACCTGCGCAAGCAGGCCGAGCGCTTCGGGGCCGAGCTGGTCGCCGACGACGTCGTCGAGGTCGACCTCCAGGCCAATCCCAAGGTCGTCAAGACCCACACCGACACCTACTACGCCAAGTCCGTCATCCTGGCGATGGGGTCCGGCTACCGCGAGCTCGGCCTGGCGAACGAGAAGCGCCTGTCCGGGCACGGCGTGTCCTGGTGCGCCACCTGTGACGGCTTCTTCTTCCGCAACAAGGACATCGTGGTCGTCGGCGGCGGCGACACCGCGATGGAGGAGGCCACGTTCCTGACCAGGTTCGGCCGCATGGTGACGGTGGTCCACCGGCGTGACACGCTGCGGGCCAGCAAGATCATGCAGGACCGCGCGTTCGCGAACGACAAGATCCGGTTCGTCTGGGACTCCAAGGTCGTCGACGTGATCGGCGACACCAAGGTCGAGGCGGTCAAGCTGCGCAACCTCAAGACCGGCGAGGAATGCGAGCTGGCCACCGACGCGTTGTTCCTGGCCATCGGCCACGACCCGCGCACCGAGCTGGTCAAGGGGCAGATCGACCTCGACGAGAATGGCTACATCAAGGTCGCCTCCCCCAGCACCGCCACCAACATCGAGGGCGTCTTTGCCGCAGGAGACGTCGTGGACCACACCTACCGCCAGGCCATCACCGCGGCCGGCACCGGCTGCGCGGCCTCGCTCGACTCCGAGCGCTGGCTGGCCACCATCGAGAAGTGAAGGAGCGCACCGTGAAGGCTGTCACCGACGCCACCTTTGACACCGAGGTCCTCAAGAGCGACAAGCCCGTCCTCGTCGATTTCTGGGCCGAATGGTGCGGTCCGTGCCGCCAGGTTTCACCCATCCTCCAGGAGATCGCCAAGGAGCACGGCGACAAGCTGGAGATCGTCAAGCTCAACATCGACGAGAATCCTGAGGTTCCGCGCCAGTACGGCGTACTCCAGATCCCCACGCTGAACGTCTACAAGGGTGGAGAGGTCGTGAAGCAGATCATCGGCGCCAAGCCGAAGGCCATGCTGCTGCGCGAGCTCGAGGGCATCATCTAGCGCCCTGCGGCGCTGGTAGTTCGCCCGTCGTGGCGCGCTTCGCCCGGCAGAGCCCCCGTCCCTCGCGGCGGGGGCTTTCGCATGGGCGCACGGAGGGCTGAGATGCCGTCAGACGGGACGTAGGGCGCGTTCCGGACTCATGGAGCCGAGCAGCCGTTCCAGCGCCACCTCGACGTCCTCGCGCCACGAAACGGCGGTCTTGAGTTCCAGTCGGAGCCGCGGAAATCTCAAATGCGGACGAACTGTCTTAAATCCAACAGAAAGCAAGTATTCCGCAGGAACTATGCAACTAGGCTCTTCCCACTTGAGGTCGCCAAAAGCTTCTATGGCTTTCACCCCGCGCCGGGTCAGATCTTTGGCGACTCCCTGGACCAGCATCCGGCCCAGCCCGCCGCCCGAGAACTCGGGAATGATGTGGGCCGACATCAGCAGCACCGCGTCAGCGCTGACCGGCGAGGTGGGAAAGGCGAGCGAACGCGGGCTGTAGAGTGGCGGGCTGTAGAGCACGAAGCCCGCGGGCACCCCGTCGACATAGACGATCTTCCCGCAGCTCCCCCATTCCAGGAGCGTGCCGGAGATCCAGGCCTCCTTCTCCAGCCCGGAGTCGCCCGCATCCACCGCGCGCTCACCGTTGACGGGATCGAGCTCCCAGAACACGCACCGCCGGCAGCGCCTCGGCAGATCGTCAAGATTGTCCAGGGTTATGTTGACCAGCCGGCGCGACAACTACCGCCCCTATCGTTGACCCGGAAAAGCGCGCGAAAACCGCGTCCACAGGTGGCATCGTAGCCCAGTGAAGATGCCACCAGCCGACACCACGACGGTCAGCCCCGTCACGGGCGACATGTCCGTCTAGCGTAATCTGGTATTTCAGTCCGATATGACACCTAGGAGGTGGGCCGTGACAGCAGAGCGGGATCACGGTCAGGCACCCGCGACTCACGGGTCGCGCATCGACGCGTACGTCGATCGGTACGCCGCACGAGCTACCGGGATGGTCGCCTCCGAGATCCGAGCTCTCTTCGCCGTCGCGTCGAGGCCCGAGGTGGTCTCGCTGGCCGGCGGCATGCCGTACGTCACGGCGCTCCCCCTCGACATGGTCGGCGAGCTGGTCTCCGACCTGGTCACCAAGCGCGGCCCCGTCGCGCTGCAGTACGGTTCCGGCCAGGGTGACCCGCACCTGCGCGAGCAGATCTGCGAGGTCATGCGGCTGGAGGGGATCCACGCCGGGCCGAACGACGTGGTCGTCACCGTCGGTTCGCAGCAGGCCCTCGACCTGATCACCCGGATCTTCATCGATCCCGGCGACGTGGTGCTCGCCGAGGGCCCCTCGTACGTGGGGGCTTTGGGAACGTTCGCCGCCTACCAGGCCAAAGTGGTTCACATCGCCATGGACGATCAGGGCATCGTGCCCGAATCCCTGGCCCAGACCATCTACGCCCTCGAGACCGCGGGCGCGCCCATCAAATTCCTCTACACGATCCCGACCTTCCAGAACCCGGCCGGCGTGACCCTCAACATCGCCCGCCGCCAGCAGGTGCTCGACATCTGCCAGCGGGCCGGGGTCCTCGTCATCGAGGACAACCCGTACGGGCTGCTCGGCTTCGACGGCGAGCCCATGCGCGCCCTGCGAGCCGACAACCCGGACGGCGTCGTCTACCTCGGGTCCTTCTCCAAGACGCTCGCCCCCGGCTTCCGCGTCGGCTGGGCGCTCGCCCCGCACGCCATCCGCGACAAGCTCGTGCTCGCCATGGAATCGGCCGTGCTGTCCCACTCCTCGTTCACCCAGCTGGCCGTCGGCCAATACCTCGCCACGCAGCCATGGCGCGAGCAGATCAAGACGTTCAAGGAGCTCTACCGCGAGCGCCGCGACGCCCTCCTCGACGCGCTCGACGCCCTGATGCCGCCCGAGGTCACCTGGACCCGCCCCGCCGGCGGGTTCTTCGTCTGGGCCACCCTGCCCGAAGGGCTCGACTCGAAGGCCATCCTGCCCCGGGCCGTGGCCGAGCGGGTCGCGTTCGTACCAGGCACCGGGTTCTTCTCCGACGGCAGCGGGGCACGACACATGCGCCTGTCGTTCTGCTTCCCCGAGCCCGACCGCATCCGTGAAGGGGTACGCCGGCTCGCCGGGGTGATCGAGCAGGAGATGCAGCTGCGCGACACGTTCGGCACCTCGTCGGCCCGCGAACACGCCGGCGTGGACACGCCCGGGCCCGACCTGGCCTGAACGTCACGAAAAGGGCCGGCGCCGGGTGACGCCGGCCCTTTTCATTTCTCCACCCGGCCAGGCGCGCGGACGAAGCCCCTGCCGTACACCATCCACCCCCGGCGCCGGTACGGTTGGACAGCGTGCGATCAGCGGAGGAGTTGTGATGAGCGATCTGGGCCACGTGCTCGTGCTGGCCGGAGGCCTCTCCTATGAGCGAGAGGTGTCTCTGCGGTCCGGTCGCCGAGTCAGCGAGGTGCTGCGCGCGGCGGGCGTCGACGTCGAAGCCCGCGACACCGACGCGTCCCTCGTGCCCTCGATCCTCGCCGACCCGCCGGATGCCGTGTTCGTCACCCTGCACGGCGGCGCGGGCGAGGACGGCGCCATCCGCTCCGTCCTGGAACTGCTCAACGTTCCCTACGTGGGCGCCGACCCCGACGCCTGCCGGGTGGCCTTCGACAAACCCACCGCCAAGGCCGTCGTACGCTCCGTCGGGCTGCACACCCCCGAGTCCGTCACGCTGCCGAAGGAGACGTTCCACGACCTCGGCGCCACCGTCGTGCTCGGCCGCATCGTGGAGCGGCTCGGCCTGCCCCTCTTCGTCAAGCCCGCCCGCGGCGGCTCGGCGCTCGGCGCCTCCATCGTCCGCACCGCGGAAGAGCTCCCCGCCGCCATGGTCGGCTGCTTCGCCTACGGCGACACGGCACTGATCGAGCGGTACGTCGAGGGCGTGGAGGTGGCCGTCTCCGTCGTCGACCTCGGCAACGGCCCTGAGGCCCTGCCCGCCGTGGAGATCGTCCCCGACGAAGGGGTCTACGACTACGCGGCCCGCTACACGGCCGGCCACACCGAGTTCTTCGCCCCCGCCCGCCTCTCCCCCGAGGCCGCCGCGGCGTGCGCGGAGACGGCGGTGACCGCTCACACGGCACTCGGCCTGCGCGACATCTCCCGTACGGACCTGATCGTCGACGCGGCGGGCGTCCCCCATTTCCTCGAGGTCAACGTGGCGCCGGGGATGACGGAGACTTCCCTCCTGCCCATGGCCGCCGAAGCGGCCGGCCAGGACCTGGGCGACCTCTGCCGCGCCCTCCTCCAGAACGCCGCTGCCCGCTTCCGTCCCGAAAACCCCCTCTAGGAGCGCGGCCCCGCAACGCCTTAGGCCAAGGCACGTTCGGAGCTCATCCAAGGCACGGACCCGCGCTCCCTTCGGGCCCACCCAGACACCCAGGCCCAACGCGGGTGCGGACCCATGCCTGGCGTTCGGCCCACGCCCGCGCATGGTGTCCGTCCCAGAGCTCCACCCCCACGAAGACGCGCTCCCGCCCTTCTTCCCTACGCGGATCTGTTCCCGTACCTGAAGTCCGGCCCGGAACCTGAAACGTACCGACGGCACCGGCGTCGCCACTTCCCGATCCCGCTTCCACCCACGACGGCGCCGCCACTGCGATCCGCCGAGCCACGGCAGCGCCGCCAGCCCGTTCGCCACCGGCATGCGGCAGGCAGGAGAACCCGTCGGCAACCGGCCCGTGACGGCTTGCCGGGCGCCCGCCTCCCCTGCCCCGAGGTGGTCCGCGTCGGTTGTGAAAGTAGCCTTGCGGTGTGCTGATCGATTCGACGTACCCCAAGAGCTTCGCCAGCGACAACCACGCGGGCGTGCACCCGGACATCCTGGCGGCCATGGCCGCCGCGAACGACGGAGACGCGCCCGCCTACGGCGGCGACCGCTGGACCGCGGCCTTCGAAGAGGGGATCAAGGAGGTGTTCGGACCGGGCGCGGAAGGCTTCGCGGTGCTCAACGGAGCGGGCGCCAACATGGTCGGCCTCGCCCTGATGCTCGGCCGCTACGACGCCGTTCTCTGCGCCGACAGCGCCCACATCGCCACCCACGAAGCAGGGGCAGCTGAGCGGCTGCTCGGCGTGAAGTTGATGACGATCCCCACCGCGCAGGGCAAGCTCCAACCCGACGACATCAAGGCTCGCCTGGGCGGTGTCGGCAACCACCACGAATCCCAGCCCGCCGTCGTCTCCATCTCCCAGTGCACGGAACTCGGCACCACCTACTCCGCCGAAGAGATCGCCGCCCTCGCGGAGACGGCACACGAGGCCGGACTCCGCCTTCACGTGGACGGCGCACGGCTCGCCAACGCCGCCGCCTTCCTGGACTGCGATCTGAAAGCCATCACCACCGACGTGGGAGTGGACGTCTTCAGCTTCGGCGGCACCAAGAACGGTGCGCTGGCCGCCGAAGCCGTGGTGGTGCTCGACTCCGGGCTGACCCAGGCCGTGCCTTTCCTGCGCCGCCAGTCGCTCCAGCTCGCCTCGAAGATGCGCTTCATATCGGCCCAGCTGTCGGCGCTCCTGACGGATGACCTGTGGCGGCAGAACGCTGATCACGCCAACCGGATGGCGACGCGACTGGCGGACGGCCTGGAGGGCATCGCCGGCGTGTCGCTGGCTTATCCCGTGCAGTCCAACGCCGTCTTCGCTGCCTTGCCGCCGACGGTGGCCACGACACTCCTGCAGCGCTACCGGTTCCACTACTGGGACGAGGCCACCGGCGTCGTCCGCTGGATGACCGCCTTCGACACGACTCCTGGCCACGTCGACGACTTCCTCGACGACATCCGCAAGGCCGCCATGTGACTCCCCGCGTGTTTCACGTGAAATACGGGAGGATGCCCGCCAGAGTTCCTGGCACATCCATCGAGACCGTTGTTTCACGTGAAACACCGCAGCACGCGTCTAGCTCCTCGCTTCCACGAGGTCCGTCCGGGGGATCCTTCTTCGCAGCGGGCTCTCAAGCACCGCCTCTCGCGCTGGCGCATCGTCGTGGGGGGTGTACTTCGGTCACTCAGTTAAATCCGCCTCTGCGCAGTCGTCGAGTGCCGCGAACGTCGCTCCCACGCGGCAGGCACGACGACTGCCAACCGCCGCACGCACCGAACCGTTAAGACCAACGCCCTTCCCCCGCGTCCCCGCGTCCCCGCGTCCCCGCGTCCCCGCGTCCCCGCGTCCCCGCGTCCCCGCGTCCCCGCGTCCCCGCGTCCCCGCGTCCCCGCGTCCCCGCGTCCCCGCGTCCCCGCGTCCCCGCGTCCCCGCGTCCCCGCGTCCCCGCGTCGAGGATTATCGCGGTGGCTGGACGTACGTGAGCTGCGCACGTTTGACTCCGCGACGGTTCATCGCTCTCGGCGCTTCCATCTCCCGTCGAGGGTTGCGACGACGACCTGCCCGCTCTCCCTGGCGTGTGAAGCGAGGACGAGTGTTTCACGTGAAACAGCGCCTTACTCTCGGCGTGGTTTCACGTGAAACAGCCGTCGGTCACTCCTGCGCGTCCCGCATTGCCCGTACGGCCTCAGGCACCATGGTGTCGATGATGCGCTCAAGGTCATCGATCGTCGCGAACTCCACGACGATGCGGCCCTTGCGGCGTCCCAGATCGACTTTGACCTTGGTCTCGAAATGGTCGGAGAGGCGGTCGGCGAGATGCGTGAGCTCGGGGGCGGTGGGCTTGGCGGCCTGGCGTTCACGGGGGGCCTTCTGGGCGGCCTGGGCGCTCCCCATGGCGACGATCTCTTCGACCGCCCGCACCGAAAGGAGCTCCGCCACGATCCGCTGCGCGAGCTGGATCTGCTCCTCTACGGAGCTCAGCCCCAGCAGAGCTCGGGCATGGCCGGCACTGATGACACCGGCGGCAACCTTGGGCTGGATCTCGGGCGGGAGGTTCAGCAGGCGGAGGGTGTTGGTGATGTGAGAACGCGAGCGGCCGACCTTCTGTGCCAGCTGGTCGTGCGTTGCCTGGAAGTCGTCAAGAAGTTGCTGGTATGCCGCGGCCTCTTCCAGCGGGTTCAGCTGCTCACGCTGAAGGTTTTCGATGAGGGCGTCCCGCAGGAGGTCGGTGTCCTGCGTGTTGCGGACAATCGCGGGGACCGGGTCGAGACCGACCTGCTTGCACGCCCGCCAGCGCCGCTCCCCCATGATCAGCTCGTACTGTCCGCCGCCGACGGACCGCACCACGATCGGCTGCAGGAGCCCCACCTCGCGGATGGACTTCGCAAGCTCCTCAAGGCGTTCGCCGTCGAAGACCTCACGGGGCTGGCGCGGGTTGGGGACGATCGCCTCCAAGGCGATCTCCTTGAAGTACGCCCCGGCGACCGGCTTTGGGCCCGTCTCCGCCGTTGACCCGTTGGCCGGGGCCGGAACCGCCCCCGTGCCGTCAACGATGGGACCGGTCGGGATGAGCGCCCCGAGCCCCTTGCCCAATCCCCGCCGCTGCTGACTCACTGCGTCTCCTCATCCAGCCGGTCCATTCCGGTCACTCCTGGAGAGGTTACCGTTGCGCGCCGGACGGAGTGTCCGCTCGCCACACACCGTCCCGTTGGATTTACCCCGAGACGATCACAAATCTGCCCAACTCATGACCGCCCCCACGATCTCACGCTTCTCCCCCGCCCCAGCCGGCATCAGGTGACGTGAACGGGCGTGGCGCGCTCGGACGACGGTCGAGGCGCGGCGACCACGCCCTGGGGCAGGGCGTGAAGTCAGGCGACCGTGGCGCGGTGAGCGATCTCCCGGGCGGCGTCACTGTAGGCCATCGCACCGCTGGACCCCGGGTCGTACGTCATGACCGACTGGCCGTAGCTGGGCGCCTCCGACAGGCGGACGCTGCGCGGGATGACCGTGTTGAGCACCGTTTCGCCGAAGTGGGCCCGCACCTCGTCCGCCACCTGCGAGGCCAGCCGGGTGCGGCCGTCGTACATCGTGAGAACGATCGTCGACAGGTTGAGAGTCGGGTTGAGGTGCGCCTTGATCAGGTCAACGTTTCGCAGGAGCTGGCCGAGGCCTTCCAGCGCGTAGTATTCGCACTGGATGGGGATCATGACCTCGTCGGCGGCCACCAGGGCGTTCACGGTCAGGAGCCCCAGGGAGGGCGGGCAGTCGATGACGATGTAGTCGAGGTCGATCGCGTCGTAGGCCGCCAGCGCGCGGCGGAGGCGGGCTTCCCTCGCCACCAGGGAGACCAGCTCGATCTCCGCACCCGCCAGGTCGATGGTCGCCGGAGCGCAATAGAGGTTGGGCATGTCGGGCACTTGCTTGACGATGTCGGCCATAGGCAGGTCGTCCACAAGCACCTGATAGACATCAGGCACGTCGCCGCGGTGCTCCGTGGCCAGCGCGGTGGAAGCGTTGCCCTGAGGGTCGAGATCGACCACGAGGACTCGCTGGCCGTGCATCGACAGGGCGGCGGCGATGTTGACCGAGGTGGTGGTCTTGCCCACGCCGCCCTTCTGGTTGGCCACCGCGATCACCCTCGTCTTGGCCGGGCGAGGCCAGCTGCCGTCGCCGCCATTGGGGCTCTCGCCGGACTGGACGGCCGTGGGGGTTGCGGATGTTTCACGTGAAACCACTGAGCTGAGCGCCTCTCGTACCAACGGCGATTCGCCGGGGTTCAGGGGGGTCTGGGTCACGATGGCCATCCTTTCAACGAGTGGTGTGCCGGTGCCGGGAATTGGCTGTCGCGACACGCCCAATTCGGGCCAGCCAACTCCGGTTGGACTCTCGGACGGACGGCTGTCCGGCCAGCCAAGACCGCTTGACGCGACTGGCACAACCGTCACCTCCTTCGTCGCCGCCCGGCTCGCTCCGGCGCGCGACCCGCTACCACCCGAACCAATGTTGCAGGCGGCTCGACCTTACCGCGCCCGACGGTCACGAGCTCAGCCGTTCGGGCCCCGGTGGCGCGCAATTCGGCCTCCGCCTCGGCGAGCTCGCCCGCGGCACGCTCCCCCTTCATGGCGATCAGCTCGCCGCCTTCGCACAGCAGCGGCATGGCCCATCGGAGGAGGCGTTCGAGCGGGGCCACCGCGCGAGCGCTGGCGATGTCGTACTCGCGCTTGCCCGCCAGCTCCTCCGCCCGCCCGCGCAGCACCTCGACGTTACCGAGCTTGAGCGTGTCGACGCACTCCTGCAGGAACACGGTACGCCGAAGCAGCGGCTCCAGGAGTGTGACCGTGATGTCCGGACGGACGATCGCCAGCACGAGCCCCGGCAGCCCGGCGCCGGAGCCGATGTCCACCAGGCGCACATCAGGCGGCACGACCTCCGCCACGACCGCGCAGTTGAGCAGGTGGCGATCCCAGATCCGCGGCACCTCCCGCGGGCCCAGCAGCCCGCGGACGACTCCAGGACCCGCCAGCAGCTCGGCGTACGTGTTAGCACGCCCCCAAGCCTCCCCGGTGAAGACGTCACGCGCTATCTCCGGCGGCTCCGGAAGCTCATCGCTCACTGGTCGGTGGCCCTTTCTTGGTGCTTGGTCGAAGCCGGACGCCGATCGCCCTCGGGACAGCGAGGACGTCAGGAGTTCGTCCCCCACCCAAGGCTAGATGTGCGATCACAGGGGAAGACTAGCGGGCTGTCTCGCGGCTGACGCCGGGCCGCGCGAGCCGCGGGACCCGCGCGGCCGAGCGCGTCGACGTGGGTGCCCGCGTGGCGGCCGGTCACGATGGCTGAACATGCGAACGGCCGCCTGCCCCGCGTTCAGGCGGTGGGCAGGCGGCCGGTTGGGACGTGTCAAGCAGGCAGGACCACGACGTACCGCTGAGGCTCCTCGCCCTCCGACTCGCTGCGGAGCCCGGCGGTCGCCACGGCGTCGTGGACGATCTTGCGCTCGAACGGCGTCATCGGGTGCAGGGACTTCGGCTCGCCGCGCTCCCTGACCTGGTTGGCGACCTCGGTGCCGAGCTTGGTCAGCTCCGCCCTGCGGCGCTCGCGGTAGCCGGCCACGTCGAGCATCAACCTGGAACGCTCGCCGGTCTGCCGGTGCACGGCCAGGCGGGTCAGCTCCTGCAGCGCTTCGAGGACCTCTCCCCCGGGCCCCACCAGCTCCGTGCCCTTGAGCCCGACCACGGATACCAGGGCGCGGTCGCCCTCGACGTCCATGTCGATGTCGCCGTCGATGTCGGCGATGTCGAGAAGGCCCTCGACGTAGTCGGCAGCGATCTCGCCTTCCTGCTCCAGCGCGCTGAGATCAGGAGCCTTTTCCTGCTCGGCCTCGGTCATGGCCGGCCTCTCCTTCGTGTTCACGACTTCTTGCTGCCGGTGCGCTTGCTGCGGGACTGGCGGCTCGGCTGTTGCCTGATGATCTTAGGCTCCGGCGGGGGCGGCGGCGCCTGCTCCTCAGGGGGTGTCTTGCGAATCTTCGCGATCAGACCCTGCTTCGGCGGCACGGGGATCACGTTGCCCTTGGCGTCGTACTGCGGCATCGGGTGCCGGCTGTAGAACCAGTGCTGCTGGCCGAGCGTCCACACGTTGGTGGTGACCCAGTAGAGGATCAGGCCGAGGGGGAAGTTGAGGCTGAAGATGGCGAACAGCGGCGAGATGTACATCAGGATCTTCTGCTGCTGCGCCATGGGGTTGTCCGGCATCTGGGCCATGGACCGGGTGACGCTCTGCCGCACGGTGAGGAACGTGGTGAGCGAGCTGATCGCCACGAAGATGCCCAGCACGATCTTCGTCTGCACCGCGCCGGCCTGGAACGTCGCGAGCTGCTCGGCCGACATCCAGAAGTGGGCGGGCAGCGGGGCGCCGAAGATGTGGGCGCTTCTCGCGCTGTCGACCAGCTCCTGCGTCATGCCGTAGTCGGGCTCGCCGTTGGCCATCTTCTGGAGCACGGTGAACATGGAGATGAAGATGGGGAACTGCGCGACAACCGGCAGGCAGCCGCCGAGGGGGTTGGCTCCGGCGCCCTGGTAGAGCGCCATGACCTCCTGGTTCATCCGCTGCTTGTCGTTCTTGTAACGCTTGCGCAGCTCCTGCACCTTGGGGGCGAGTTCCTGCATCTTCCGCGAAGATCGCATCTGCTTCAGGAAGAGCGGGAAGATCAGGATCCGCATGAACACGGTCAGCGTGATGATCGTCAACGCCCAGGTCAGCCCGCTGTCCGGGTCGAGGACCGTGCTGAATGCAGTATGGATCCAGATGATGACTTGGGCTACGGCTTGGTACAGCCAGCTCAGCCAGGACAGCTCCACCGAGCTATCTCCCTTGCGTTTCGTGGGACCGGACCGGGCGTGGGGGCACCGGGTCAATACCTCCGGGATGGAATGGGTGGCACCGCCCGATGCGCCGGACAGTCAGCCACGTGCCGCGCAATGCTCCGTGCACGGCGATCGCCTCGAGTCCGTACGCGCTGCACGACGGATAGAACCGGCAGCGCGGACCGAGCATCGGGCCGATGAAGGCCCGGTAGAACCGGATGGGGAGGATGAGCGCCCGAGCGGCGGGGCTCGGCGCCACCACTTGCGGCTGCTCTGTCATCTCTGCTGTCCACCCGTCGAGGACTCGTGCCGCCTGAGCAAACGTTCCAGTGCGGAGTCGAGCTCGGCGGCCAGCTGCTCGAATCGCGCGGACGCGGCCGGTGGATTGGCGCGTACCACCAGAAGGCTACCTCGCGGCAGCCGGTCAAGACGGTCCCGCATCAGGTGTCGGAGCCGTCGCTTGACCTTGTTGCGCGTCACGGCGTCACCGACGGCCTTGCTCACCACGAAACCCACCAGGGGTTCGTTCTCCCCGGAAATGGTGAAATGCACCACTAGAGTCGGTCGGCCGGCGCGCTTGCCGCGCCGTACCGCCGCCTCGAACTCGTCCCCGCGTCGCATGCGGGATTGACGGGACAGCACCGTATACGCCTAACGCCCGCCGGCGAGATGCACCGGCGGGCCGACTATCAGGCGCGGGTCGATCAGGCCGACAGCTTCTCGCGGCCCTTACGGCGGCGAGCGGCGAGGATGGCGCGACCGGCCCGGGTGCGCATCCGCAGCCGGAAGCCGTGGGTCTTCGCGCGGCGACGGTTGTTCGGCTGGAAAGTACGCTTGCTCACGGGTGGGCTCCAGGCTTGATGATGCGCCACGACGGCGCTTAACACACAGGATGGCCTGTCAGGAAAGCGAGGGCACGCGAAATAGCCGTCGCGTGACAAGCCGACCGTCGTACGTTACGGGGGAAGCGCGGCCCAGGTCAAACCAGACCGGTTGTCCACTAATCCACAGGCGACTTTTCCACTGCCGCGCCAGCGTCCACAGTATGTGCACCCAGGTGCCACTACGCTGTGGACAACGCCTTGAACGCAGCTGTGCACATAGATACTGTCGGCCCTTCTGGGCCTGCTCCAAGGCTGTGCACAACCTGTGGATCTCCTGTGGAGGGCCTGTGGAGGCCGGGACGAGAAGCCCGGCAGCCACGCTGTGGACGAAGGGGTCGCCGAGAGCCGGAGGCGGCCCCGCCATGTGGATAACGATCGCGGGGGGCCGCGAGAGGGAGGAGGGGGAGCCGCATCATGAACGCTGTCGACCTCGGCACGGTATGGGCGAGGGCCTTGGCCAACTTCCTCAATGAGAACGTGCCGGTGCAGCAGCGCACATGGCTGTCGATGGTGCGTCCGATCGCCCTGGCCAACGACACGATCGTGCTCGGCGTCCCCAACGACTTCCTCAAGGACCTCATCGAGGGCAAGCTGCGCCCGCTCGTCGCGCACGCGCTGTCGCAGGAGCTCGGCCGGACGATGCGGCTGGCGGTGATGATCGACACGACGGCGCCTGAGCAGCCGCCCGGGGACGTTCATCAACAGCCTGTGACTCACAGTTATCCCCAGGATGTGGAGAGTCAGCCGCGTTATGCACAGCCTGCGCAACCGCAGCACAACCAGGCTTCCGAGCCTCCACAGTTCTATTCTCCACAGCCCGAGCCGCCCCAGATATCCACCGAATATCCACAGCAGAGCTTCTCTTTTGAACAGGCGCAGCCGTACACACCGCCTGTGGAAAAGAGCCCCGAGCCGGCGCCGAACCGCTGGGAGGCCAAGAGCAACAAGCCCAGCGAACCAGCCCGTCTCAACCAGAAATACACATTCGAGACATTCGTCATCGGCGCCAGCAACCGGTTCGCCCACGCGGCGGCCGTGGCGGTGGCCGAATCCCCCGCGAAGGCGTACAACCCTCTCTTCATCTACGGCGATTCGGGGCTGGGGAAGACGCATCTGCTGCACGCGATCGGGCACTACGCCCAGAGCTTGTACGACGGAGCGCGGGTCAGGTACGTGAGCTCGGAGGAGTTCACCAACGACTTCATCAACAGCATCCGCGACCACAAGGCCGACGGGTTCCGCGGCCGCTACCGCGCGATCGACATCCTGCTTGTGGACGACATCCAGTTCCTGGAGGGCAAGGAGCAGACGCAGGAGGAGTTCTTCCACACCTTCAACACGCTCCACAACGCCAACAAGCAGATCGTCATCTCCAGCGACCGGGCGCCGAAGCAGCTGATCACGCTGGAGGACCGGCTGCGCAACCGGTTCGAGTGGGGCCTGATCACCGACGTGCAGCCGCCCGAGCTGGAGACGCGGATCGCCATCCTCAGGAAGAAGGCCATCCAGGAAGGGCTGGCCGCGCCGCCCGAGGTGCTCGAATACATCGCGAGCCGCATCTCCACCAACATCCGCGAGCTGGAAGGCGCCCTGATCAGGGTCACCGCGTTCGCCAGCCTCAACCGGCAGGGCGTCGACCTGCAGCTCGCCGAGGTGGTGCTGAAGGACCTCATCACCTCGGAGTCCGACACCGAGATCACCATCGCGGCGATCATGAGCGAGACCGCCCAGTACTTCGGCATCAGCATCGACGACCTGTGCGGCACCTCCCGCAGCCGGGCGCTCGTCAACGCCAGGCAGATCGCCATGTATCTCGCCCGCGAGCTGACCGAGCTGTCGCTGCCGAAGATCGGCCAGCAGTTCGGGGGGCGCGACCACACCACCGTGATGCACGCCGAGCGCAAGATCCGCTCGCTCATCGCGGAGCGAAGGTCGATGTACAACCAGGTCAACGAGTTGACAATGCGGATCAAGCAGACACCCCGTGGATCTTGAGTTCATACACAGCCTGTGGAAAACACTGTGGACCAGCGGAAACGCAAAAATTCACTCGCCGTTCGCCCAACAATGCTGGGAAAAATCCGTCCACAATGGTTGGGGACAACGGTGGGGACATCCTGGGGAGAACCTGGGGACTACCAGTGGACAGTGTGTGGACAGACTGTGAACAACGGATCTGGGGCTCCAGAAGGGCCCTTAATACCCCGTGGATAACCTGTGGAAACCTCGTGGATAACCCCGGTCCGGCCGTGGATGAAGGCACCAAGATCTGGGGACGGCCTGTGGGCGAAGAATCTCTGTCCCCAGGCACGGAAGTTCTCCCCAGGCGTCACCCACAGCGGCAGTGGATGAAAATATGGCCGTTGACCTGCCAAGACGCTGGTTGTCCACAGGATCCACAGCCCCTAGTGTGATGACCTCCTATCTCTCTTACTAAGAAACTCAAAGACCCATAGAGGGGTTCTCCCGGAGCGCGAGTCCGGGAGGGTGGATCCTTGAGATCCTTGAAGCAACGACGAACCCAGGAGGCTGATCACCGTGATGTTCCGAATCGAGCGAGACGTCCTCGCTGAGGCGGTGGCATGGACGGCACGCAGTCTCCCGGCGCGGCCGTCGGTGCCCGTGCTCGCCGGCATGCGCCTCGAGGTCACCGACGAGCAGCAGCTCAAGCTCTCCGGATTCGACTACGAGGTCTCCGCCGAGGTGACGCTCGAGGTCCACACCGGCGAGCCGGGGGTCGTGCTCGTCTCGGGCAAGCTGCTCGCCGAGATCACCCGGTCGCTTCCCGCACAGCCTGTGGATTTCGTGGTGGACGGCGCCAAGGCGGTCGTCACGTGCGGCAGCGCGCGATTCACCCTGTTGACCATGCCTGTGGAGGACTACCCGTCGCTCCCCGCCATGCCGCCGGCCGCGGGCCGCGTCGGCAGCGACGTGTTCGCCTCGGCCGTCGGCCAGGTCGCCGTCGCCGCGGGCCGGGACGACACGCTGCCGATGCTCACAGGCGTGCGCATGGAGATCGAGGGCGACACGGTGACCCTCGCCGCGACCGACCGCTACCGGCTGGCCGTACGCGAGCTGAAGTGGCAGCCGGGGCAGCCCGACTTCTCCGCCATCGCGATGATCCCCGGCAAGACGCTCGCCGACACCGCCAAGGCGCTCGGCGCAACCGGTGCCGAGGTGGAGGTCGCGCTCAGCTCCGCCGGAGGCACCGGCGAAGGCATGATCGGCTTCTCCAGCGCCGGGCGGCGCACCACGACCCGGCTGCTCGACCCCGAGTTCCCCAAATACCGTTCGCTCCTGCCCACCGAGTTCTCCGCCCGCGCCGAGCTGTCCACAGGCCCGTTCGTCGAGGCGGTCAAGCGCGTGGCCCTGGTCGCCGAGCGCAACACCCCCGTACGGCTGGCGTTCAGGAGCGGCGAGGTCGTGCTGGAGGCGGGCAGCGGCGACGAGGCGCAGGCCGTCGAGGCGCTGCCCGTCGACTACGAGGGCGAGGAGATGAACATCGCCTTCAACCACCAGTTCCTGCTGGAAGGGCTGGGCGCCATCGACTCCGACGTGGCCCGGCTGCAGATGACCACCTCGACGAAGCCCGCTATCCTCACCGGTGGCAAGCCTGTGGACGACGCGGCCGCGGCGGACTATCGCTACCTGATCATGCCCATCCGCCTGTCAGGCTGACCCGGCCTTCGGGGATGATGGAAGCCTGACTAGGGGGTAGAACAACATGCAGATCGGCATGGTCGGACTGGGCAAGATGGGCGGCAACATGGCCGAGCGGCTGCGCCGCGGCGGCCATGAGGTCGTCGGCTACGACCGTGACCCGGCGATCAGCGACGTGGGCAGCCTGAAAGAGCTGGCCGAGCGCCTGCGAGCGCCCCGCGCCGTCTGGGTGATGGTGCCCGCGGGCAAGCCCACCCAGTCCACGATCGACGATCTCGGCGAGCTGCTGGACGAGGGCGACATCGTCGTCGACGGCGGAAACTCCCACTACGGCGACGACCAGAAGCACGCCGGCGAGCTGGCGGAGAAGGGCATCGGGTTCGTCGACTGCGGCGTGAGCGGCGGTGTCTGGGGCCTGGAGAACGGCTACGCGCTCATGTGCGGCGGCGACTCCGCCAACGTCGAGCGGCTGATGCCGATCTTCGACACGCTCAAGCCCGAGGGCGAGGACGGCTTCGTGCACGCCGGCGACGTCGGCGCCGGGCACTTCGCGAAGATGGTCCACAACGGCATCGAATACGGCATGATGCAGGCGTTCGCGGAGGGCTGGGAGCTGCTCGAGGCCTCCGACGTCGTCAAAGACGTCAAGGGCTCCTTCAGCAGCTGGCGCACCGGCACTGTGATCCGCTCCTGGCTGCTCGACCTGATGGTGCGCGCGCTCGACGACGACGAGCATCTCGACCAGCTCCGCGGCTACGCGCAAGACTCCGGCGAAGGCCGGTGGACGGTGCAGGCGGCCGTCGACCACGCCGTCCCGCTGCCGGTCATCACCGCCGCGCTCTACGCCAGGTTCGCCTCGCGCCAGGACGACTCCCCCGCGATGAAGGTCGTCGCGGCGCTGCGCAACCAGTTCGGCGGGCACGCGACCACCGCGGCGGAGGGCAGCACGGACAAGGGCGCCGACGCGCCGGGCGCCGACGTCACGCCGCCCCGCGAGAGCGAACGCTAGCCGTCACGGCCCCCGCCCGCCTTTCGCGAGCCGGTGACCCCGGGGGCGCGCGTGGCCCACTAACCTTCGTGGGGTGCATGTCGCCCACCTCTCGCTGACCGACTTCCGGTCCTACGCGTCCGTGGAGCTCGGCCTGGAGCCGGGCGTCACGGCGTTCGTCGGGCCCAACGGCCAGGGCAAGACCAACCTGGTCGAGGCCCTCGGCTACGTCGCGACGCACTCCAGCCACCGGGTGGCCGGCGACGCGCCCCTCGTCCGGCAGGGCGCCACGCGGGCGGTCATACGCTGCGCCGTGCAGCGCGACGACCGGCGGGCGCTCATCGAGCTGGAGATCAACCCGGGCCGTGCCAACCGTGCCAGGCTCAACCGCTCGCCCGTGCCGAGGGCGCGCGACGTCGTGGGCCTGCTGCGCACCGTGTTGTTCGCCCCCGAGGACCTGTCGCTGTCCAAGGGCGACCCGTCGGAGCGCCGCCGGTTCCTCGACGAGCTGCTGGTGGCCAGAGCTCCCAGGTTCGCCGGTGTGCGCGCCGACTACGACCGGGTGCTCAAGCAGCGCGGAGCCCTGCTCCGTACGGCCGCGCAGGCCCGCAGAGGCAGCAGGAGCGCCAGGAGGGCGGAGAGCGACACCGGGTTCGCCGCGGCCGGCGCGGGCGACGTGCTGAGCACACTGGAGGTGTGGGACGCCCACCTCGCCAGGCATGGCGCCGAGCTGTTGCGGGCCCGGCTCGAGCTCATCGAGGCGCTGCGCCCGCTGGTCGCGGGGGCCTACGCCGCGCTCGCCCCCGCCAGCGCGCCGGCGACGCTGGCCTATCGCAGCACGTTGTCCACAGGTGGGGATGACGGTGAGGGCGGCGGACTGCTCGAAGACGCCGGTGAGCGGGGATCTTCCGCTGCACAGACGTTATCCACAGACCTGGGGAAAACCCTTGAGGAGCGCATCCGCGAGCGCCTGCTCGAGGTGCGCCAGTCCGAGCTGGAACGAGGAGTCACACTCGTCGGCCCCCACCGCGACGACCTGATCCTCGGCCTCGGCGACCTGCCCGCCCGTGGCTACGCCAGCCACGGGGAGTCCTGGTCGTTCGCGCTGGCGCTGCGGCTGGCCGCCTACGACCTGCTGCGTGCCGACGGCGGCGATCCCGTGCTGATCCTCGACGACGTGTTCGCCGAGCTCGACACCCAGCGCAGGCGCCGCCTCGCCGAGATCGTCGCGCCGGCCGAGCAGGTGCTCATCACGGCAGCCGTGCCCGACGACGTGCCCAAGGAGCTGTCAGGAGGCAGATACGACGTCGCTGAGGGGGGAGTGACCCGTGTCCGCTGACGAGAACGCCACCGCCAGGGGCGCCGCGATGGCCAGGGAGAAGCTCGCCCAGGCCAAGGCCGACGCGGCCAAACGCGGCCAGCTCCCCCGGCGCGAGCCCAGGCGTAGGGCGGCGGGGCCGCGCCGTGAGGGCGGTGACCCCCAGCTTTTCGGTCGTGCCATCGCCGACCTGCTCGCCGACCGCGGCTGGGAACGCCCGGCGGCCGTCGGCGCGGTGTTCGGGCGCTGGGCCGACATCGTGGGCCCCGACCTGGCCGCCCACACCAGACCCGAGTCGTTCGACGACGGTGAGGTGCTGATCGCGGCCGACTCGACGGCCTGGGCCACGCAGGTACGGCTGCTCGCGCGCACCCTCGTACGCAGGCTCAACGAGGAGCTCGGCGACGGCACGGTGACGAAGGTCAAGGTCAGGGGGCCGCAGAACGCACCGCGCCCGTCAGGTGGATTGCGGGTGACCGGAAGTCGGGGTCCCGGCGACACTTATGGGTAGCCGCGCGCGACGTGTGCCCGGACGTTGTGGATAGGGGCCAAGGGCGATCAGAAAGCCACAGACGCGATAAGCCCCCCTATCCGGAGGGGGGATGCGGCCTGGGGGGCCAAACGAGCTAGCGGGCATCACAGGCGCGTTCATTGCCACCTTGAGGCTCCGGAGGCGGTAGAATGAAAAAGGATTCCGGACACGTCCGCTTGCGTGTCACCCCGGCAGCAAGCCGACTCCCCTGGGTGACCGCGCATCGGGGCACTCACGACGGTGACGGGCACGGCAGGGGCAGCTTGTGACATTCATGGCGACCCCCGCCGCGTGTCCGCGGCAGGAGGATTTCGCAGTTGTCCTACGACGCTAGCTCAATCACCGTACTCGAAGGGCTTGAGGCGGTTCGCAAGCGCCCGGGTATGTATATCGGCTCCACCGGGGAGCGAGGTCTGCACCACCTGGTCTACGAGATCGTGGACAACGCGGTGGACGAGGCCCTTGCCGGGTTCGCCAGCAGGATCGACATCACACTGCTCGCCGACAACGGTGTGCGCGTGGTCGACGACGGTCGCGGCATCCCCACCGGCATTCATCCTGTGGAGAAGCGCTCGGCGGTCGAGGTCGTGCTCACCACGCTGCACGCGGGCGGCAAGTTCGACAGCCAGGCCTACGCCGTCTCGGGCGGCCTGCACGGCGTCGGCTCGGCCGTCGTCAACGCGCTGTCCACCGCGATGGACGTCGAGGTCAAGCAGAACGGCCACTACTGGCGCGTGCGCTTCGACATGTCCAAGCCCACGGCGCCGCTGGCCAAGGGCGAGGCGACCGACGAGACCGGCACCACGATCACGTTCTGGCCCGACGCCGACGTCTTCGAGACCACGACGTGGAACTACGAGACGCTCTCGCGGCGCTTCCAGGAGATGGCCTTCCTCAACAAGGGCCTGACGATCACCCTGACCGACGAGCGCCCCGAGTACATCAACGGCGAGCCGCGCAAGGTCACCTACCTCTACGAGGGCGGCCTGGCCGACTTCGTCAAGCACCTCAACACCAAGAAGGAGCCGGCGCACGCGTCGATCATCTCCTTCGAGGAGGAGGGCGACGGCATCGCGGTCGAGATCGCCATGCAGTGGAACAACTCCTACTCCGAGTCGGTCTACACCTTCGCCAACACGATCAACACGGCCGAGGGCGGCACCCACGAGGAGGGCTTCCGAGCGGCGCTGACGTCGATCGTCAACCGTTACGCCCGCGAGCAGAAGTTCCTCAAAGAGGGCAAAGACGACAACCTCTCCGGTGAAGACGTCCGCGAGGGCCTGACCGCGATCATCTCCGTCAAGCTCTCCGACCCGCAGTTCGAGGGCCAGACCAAGACCAAGCTCGGCAACACCGAGGCCAAGTCGTTCGTCCAGAAGGCGTGCAACGACCACCTGCGCGACTGGCTCGAACGCAACCCCGGCGAGGCCAAGGACATCATCAACAAGTCGCTGCAGGCCTCCCGCGCCCGCCTCGCGGCCCGCCAGGCCCGCGACCTCACCAGGCGCAAGTCACTGCTCGAGTCGGGCAGCGGCCTGCCGGGCAAGCTGGCCGACTGCCAGTGGAACGACCCGGAGCGGTGCGAGTTGTTCATCGTCGAGGGCGACTCGGCCGGCGGCTCCGCCAAGGGCGGCCGCGACTCGCGTTTCCAGGCGATCCTGCCCATCCGCGGCAAGATCCTCAACGTCGAGAAGGCGCGGATCGACAAGGTCCTGAAGAACAACGAGGTCCAGGCGCTGATCACCGCGCTCGGCACCGGCGTCCACGACGAGTTCGACATCACCAAGCTGCGCTACCACAAGGTCATCCTGATGGCCGACGCCGACGTCGACGGCCAGCACATCAACACGCTGCTGCTGACGCTGCTGTTCAGGTTCATGAGGCCGCTGATCGAGGCGGGGCACGTCTACCTGTCCTGCCCGCCCCTCTACAAGATCAAATGGGACCGCAAGGGCGAGGACGCCTCCTACGCCTACTCCGACCCCGAGCGCGACGCGGTCATCGCCGAAGGCATCGCCAACGGCAAGCCCGACCCCCGGCCGCGCGACAACGTACAACGCTTCAAGGGCCTGGGCGAGATGAACGCGGCCCAGCTCTGGGAGACCACGATGAACCCGGAGACCCGGCTCCTGCGCCTGGTCACGCTCGACGACGCGGCCCAGGCCGACGACCTGTTCAGCGTGCTCATGGGCGAGGACGTCGAGGCCAGGCGCGACTTCATCATCCGCAACGCTCGCGATGTCCGTTTCCTCGACGTCTGAGCGACCGGCCGTGGGTGCAGATTCGGCTATTCGCGGTGAGCCGCAGGACATGGCTCGCCGTTCCATGAAGAAGGACCTCAACCTGTGACGGACGTGAACACCACTCCCCCGGCTGACCGCATCGAGCCTGTGGACATCCAGTCCGAGATGCAGCGCAGTTACATGGACTATGCGATGTCCGTCATCGTGTCCAGGGCGCTGCCGGACGTGCGCGACGGGCTCAAACCGGTGCACCGCCGGGTGCTCTACGCGATGTACGACGGTGGCTACCGTCCCGACCGCGGTTACTTCAAGTGCGCCCGCGTCGTCGGCGACGTGATGGGCACCTACCACCCCCACGGCGACACCTCGATCTACGACGCGCTGGTGCGCCTGGCGCAGCCGTGGTCGCTGCGCTACCCGCTGGTCGACGGGCAGGGCAACTTCGGCTCGCCGGGCAACGACCCGGCGGCGGCGATGCGTTACACCGAGTGCAAGCTCGCGCCCATCGCCATGGAGATGCTGCGCGACATCGACAAGGAGACCGTCGACTTCCGGCCCAACTACGACGGAAAGTCACAGGAGCCCGACGTCCTGCCGGCGCGTTTCCCGCAGCTGCTGGTCAACGGCTCGGGCGGCATCGCCGTCGGCATGGCCACCAACATCCCGCCGCACAACCTGCGCGAGGTCGCCTCGGCGGTCAAGTGGGCGCTGGAAAATCCTGAGGCGAGCGACGAAGAGCTGCTCGAAGCCTCGATCAGGCTGGTCAAGGGGCCCGACTTCCCCACCAGCGCGCTGATCGTGGGCCGGCGCGGCATCGAAGACGCCTACCGCACCGGGCGCGGCTCGATCACCATGCGGGCCGTGGTCGAGGTCGAGGAGGACAAGGGGCGGCAGGCGCTCGTCGTCACCGAGCTGCCCTACCAGGTCAACCCTGACAACCTGGCGCTGAAGATCGCTGAGCTGGTGCGCGAGGGCAAGCTGACCGGCATCGCCGACGTACGCGACGAGAGCTCCTCGCGGGTCGGGCAGCGCCTGGTGATCGTGCTCAAGCGCGACGCGGTCGCCAAGGTCGTGCTCAACAACCTCTACAAGCACACCCAGCTCCAGGACACCTTCGGCGCCAACATGCTGGCCCTGGTCGACGGCGTGCCGCGCACGCTCAGGCTCGACCAGTTCATCCGGCACTACGTGGCCCACCAGATCGAGGTCATCGTCCGCAGGACCCGCTACCTCCTGCGCAAGGCCGAAGAGCGCGCCCACATCCTGCGCGGCCTGCTGGCGGCGCTCAACCGGCTCGACGAGGTCATCGCCCTCATCCGGGCTTCCGAGTCCGCCTCGGCCGCCCAGCAGGGCCTCATGGGGCTGCTGGCGATCGACGAGATCCAGGCGCAGGCCATCCTCGACATGCAGCTGCGCAAGCTGGCCGCCCTGGAACGGCAGTCGATCCAGGACGAGTACGACTCCCTGATGACGCAGATCGCCGAGTACAACGCGATCCTCGCCAGCGAAGCCCGCCAGCGCGAGATCGTCAACGACGAGCTGGCCGAGCTGGTCGGCCGGTACGGCGACGACCGCAAGACCGAGATCATCGCCTACGACGGCGACATGTCGATCGAAGACCTGATCGCCGAAGAGGAGATCGTCGTCACGATCACCCGGGGCGGCTACGCCAAGCGCACCCGTACCGACCTCTACCGCGCCCAGAAGCGCGGAGGCAAGGGTGTACGCGGCGCGCAGCTGCGCCAGGACGACATCGTCGACCACTTCTTCGTCACCACGACGCACCACTGGCTGCTGTTCTTCACGAACAAGGGCCGGGTCTACCGGGTCAAGGCGTACGAACTTCCCGACGCCGGCCGCGACGCCCGCGGCATGCACCTGGCCAACCTCCTGGCCATGCAGCCCGACGAGACCGTCATGGAGGTCCTCGACCTGCGTGACTACAACGTCGCCCCCTACCTGGTCCTCGCCACCCGCAGCGGGCTGGTCAAGAAGACGCGCCTGGCCGAGTACGACTCCCCCAGGTCCGGCGGTCTGATCGCGATCAACCTGCGCGACGACGACGAGGTCATCGGGGCACGCCTGGTCTCCGAGGAAGACGATCTGCTGCTCGTCTCCAAGGGGGCGCAGTCGATCCGGTTCACCGCTTCCGACGACGCGCTGCGGCCCATGGGCCGGGCGACCAGTGGGGTCATCGGGATGAGGTTCCTCGAAGGTGACGAACTTCTTGCCATGAATCGCATCGCCGACGGTCAACACGTGCTTATCGCCACGAAGGCTGGGTACGCAAAACGGACGCCAGTGGAGCAATATCCAGTTCAAGGACGTGGCGGTAGAGGCGTGCTTACTGCGAAAATCGTATCCTCCCGTGGCAAGCTGGTCGGAGCCGTCATGGTCAATCCAGAGGACGAGGTCTTCGCGATCACGTCAGCCGGCGGGGTGATCCGGACGAGTGCCGGTGAGATCAAACAGTCCGGCCGTCAGACCATGGGAGTGCGATTGATGAATCTCGCTGAAGGCGACAGCGTGGTGGCCCTCGCCCGGAACGCGGAGTCCATGGAGACTCCGATGGAGAGTGAGGAAGTCGGGGGAGGAGAATAGTCATGAGCGCCCAAGGTGGCTCCGCCAGAACAAAGGCGGCTTCGGGTAACGGACAGCAACCGAAGCGGCCCGCAGAGAAAGAGACCTTCGACGAAAGCCGGGACACCTCGCCCGCGCAGGGCAGGCCCTTCCCGGCCAAAGACGACTCCAAGCCCGCACCGCCACCTCCGCAGCCGCAGGCGCCGCAGCAGCCGGAGGGCAACGACACCGTCCGCATCCGCCCGTCGCTGGCCACGGAGGCTCCGCCGCCCGCGGTCGAGCTGCCCAAGAAGAAGTCGAGCGGCGCGGGGGCGCGGCTCCCCCGCAAGGCCCATCTGGTCCTGCGGCGCGTCGAACCGTGGTCGGCCATGAAGTTCAGCTTCGTGGTGTCCCTGGTCTGCTTCGTGGTGCTGTTCGTTGCGGTGGCCGTGCTCTACGGCGTGCTGTCGGCCCTGGGGGTGTTCGACTCGATCGTCGACCTGGTCAACCAGCTCGGCCAGGGCGAGCAGGGCCAGAACTCGATCCCGATCGACATCGCGTCCTGGTTCGAGCCCGTACGCATCCTCGGCTACACCGCCCTGATCGGAGCGGTCAACGTCGTGCTCATCACGGCGCTGGCCACGCTGGGGGCGGTCATCTACAACGTCGCCTCCGACCTGGTCGGGGGCGTCGAGGTGACCTTCAGCGAGGCCGAATAGCCCGTGGGCTCGCGCCGTGCCCTTCGCCGGCACGGCGCGAGCAGCACGCCGGACACGGTAAGCTCTTCTCGACCGAACAACCGGTTCGCCTCCGATCGCCGGATGCGATAACGTTCGGTGTGCACGGGGCTATAGCTCAGACGGTTAGAGCGCTTCCCTGATAAGGAAGAGGTCCCAGGTTCAAGTCCTGGTAGCCCCACCCAGCTCAGAGGCCGTTTCCGGAGATCGGAAATGGCCTTTTTGATCTTCTGAATGTCTTACTGCGTGATTACGGTTCCCAGCGATCAGCTCCGACGGCGAAGCGTCCTCTCTGGGCTTTGGAGCTGACCCCCGGAAATTCCATCGACCGGCGATCATGCTTCTTGTCATCATGTCGCCATGACGATCGAGTCGCGGCGACAGGTGCGCCGATACTTCGACGCGTTCGGGGACGCCGAGTGGCACCGTCTCACCGGTGACGTGGCGAGCCGCGTCAGCCTAGAGGTGCACCGCCGCTTTCTCGCCCGATTCGTCTGGCCGGGCCATCGGGTCCTGGAGGTGGGCGCGGGCCCGGGGCGGTTCACCGCCGAACTGGCCGCGTTGGGGGCGAGCATCGTGGTCACGGACCGCTCCCCCGTGCAGCTGGAGCTCAACGAGGAACGCCTGCGAGGCGGCGCGGCCGACGCCTCGGTGGAGCGCCGGGAGATCGTGGACGTCTGCGACACCAGCCGGTACGCCGACGGGGAGTTCGACCTGGTGCTCGCGTACGGTGGCCCGCTGTCGTACGCCTTCGAGCACGCCGAGGACGCGCTGCGCGGCCTGCTGCGCATCACCCGGCCGGGTGGTCTGGTCGTTGGCTCGGTCATGTCCTTGCTGGGGTCGTGGCGGCACTTCCTGCCCGGCGTGGTCAAGATGGCCGAGGCCATCGGCGAGGACGCCAACGACCTGATCCTGCGCACCGGGGACCTGCGTCACAAGGGGGACCAGGACGGCCATGTCTGCCGGATGTTCCGCCACCGCGACCTGGCCGCCCTCGTCCGGGCCGCCGGTGGAGAGAGCGTTGCGGCCGCCGCCAGCAACTGGGCCACCCCAGGCGACCCGGACACGCTCGCGGCGCTCGAATCCGATCCTGACCGGTGGGCACGCTTCCTGGAGCACGAGATCGCCGCCTGCCAGGAGCCCGGCGCCGTGGACGGTGGCACGCACATCCTGTTCGCCTGCGCTGCCCTGAGGACTGGATGACTGCCCAGCCCCACCTGGTCTGATCAGACAAACAGCCGCTTCTCGATCTCCGAGCAGAGGCTGTTTGCTGTCTGCGGGGTTACTGCTCCGCCTTTCGGTTCGGAGGGACCTCGCGCAGATAGCGGTGATGGTCCTTTTTGTACGGCTTGCTGTAATGCGGTCGCGGTGGAAGTGGTTGTAATCGAGAGTGAGGCACCCTTCGGGAAGGGCGGGGTCATGGCGAGGACCGTCGCGAAGTGGGACGGTCCTGCTCATGCTCCTCGGGTCGCCGCTCGTGCTCGATCGGCTTGCCGGCGGGACGAGTGTCGATTGGGCCTCGCTCGCCGACGTCGGTGAAGCGTACGGCGCCGCCGTAGCCCTGCTGACCGCGGCGTCGCTCCTGGCGCTGGCGGTTTCGGTGGCGTTTCAGGCGCGGACGGCGCGGGTCTCCTCGGAGACCACCGTGCGGATGCTCCATGTCGAGATGATGCGTTTCGTGATGGAGTACCCGTCCCTCATGCAGGTGGAAGGCGCGCAGTGGGACGGGACTGAGGAGGGCGCAGAGGTGATGCGGCGGTTGGGTATACGCCAACATGCAACTCGCGCTCCTGCGGTCGTTCTACGCGCTTAAGGAGACCTCGGCGTCGGAGCTGCGGATGGTCATGGCCGGCAGGTTCAGGTCACGGATCGGCCGGGAGCACTGGGAGTTCAACCGGACCTGGTTCGGTGCAGGCGAACGGAACCGTCGTGACCGGAGGTTCGGCAAGATCATTGATGAGGAGTATTACAAGGCCGTTCAGACGGGCGAGCCGATGGTGGAACGTTCACGCGTGTCCCCTGGCGGGCTGTCTCGGAAGCTCATGGTGGGTGGGGTGGTGGCGGTTGCCGCCGTCGGAGCCGGGGTCCTTCTCGGCAAGAGGCGCGCCGATCGGCTCTGATCACCGGGTAAGCAGCGGCGCCCGGCGACGGGAAGGGCTCCGACAGTGACGCCTCGGCGCGTCTGAGAGCGAGGTGGCGGTGGCGGCGATGAGTTTTGGGCGCTTGCGGGGTCGGTATCGGTGACACATCGACCGTGCCTATGGAGGACGACATGGGGCAGTACCTCTTCGCCGGCATCCCCGTCACCGACTACGCGGCGGCGCTGCCGTGGTATGAGCGGCTTTTCGGCGGGCCGCCCTCGTTCCTGCCGAACGACATCGAGGCGGTCTGGGAGACGGCCGAGAACCGCTACATCTACATCATCCAGGACCCGGAGCGGGCGGGGAACGCCTTGGTGCTGCAGTTCGTCGACGACGTGGAGGGGCGGGTCGCCGAGATCGCCCGGCGCGGCATCGAGCCGGCCGGGCGCGAGACGTACGAGAGCGTGACCAAGGTGATCTACCGCGACGCGGAGGGCAATGAGATCAGCTTCGGCGGCGGCCCGGGATGACGTTCCCCGGCCGCGTGGGCTGTTTCAGCTGCGGGAGTCGTCGCCGTGCTCGATCAGGTACTGCTCTTCCAGGCCGGCCGTGTCCTCGCCCTCGGCTTCGTAGAGGCTGGTGGACCAGGGGATCGCACACGGTGGACGATGGCCGGGGTCGGGGCACAGCAGGCGCTGCACCTGCTCCTTGATCTCCCGTGCCTGCTCCTCGGTGGCGTACATCTCCACGTGCAGGTCCCACCGGGTTCTGTCGTCTGCCATGCCTCTATCATCGCGGGCGGTCGGGAGTGTCCGGTTCGTGGCTCGCGTGCCGGTTCCGGACACTCCCGCCTGCTCCGCCAGGGATCACGTGGCGTCGATCATGGCTAGCACCAGGCCTTGACGTTGATGGTGACGGGGTTGGACTCGGTCCGCGTGCCGTCCGAGGCGGTTAACAGCGACTCGTACGTCCCGGCCGGTAGCGGCGGGAACGTCAGCCCGATCCAGCCGTTGATCGTGGTGGATCCGTCCTCCGGGTCGGTGTAGTTGGATCCGGGTGGGATCGGCGCGCTCTCGTCGGTCGAGCCGGGGGGCAGATTCTTCATCCCCATGTGGATGGTCGTGGACCAGCTTCCGACGACCGCGGCAATGAGGTAGGTGCTGTGGCTGTAGTTGGCTTGCACACATATCTTCTGGTGGGAGTGCTTCAGTTCCCATGTGCTCGCCTGGGCCGGGGTGGTGCTGGACAGTGCGAGTGCCGCGCCGGCCGTCGCGCCGAGCGCCAGCCTGGCGGTTCGCTTGATCGTTCGCACGGCTTCCTCCTTGGTGTCTCTGCTTCGGACGTCCTTGCCTGTTCAAATTTAAACTAGTCAAGGATCAAGGAAAAGGCCCTTGCCGCCTCGCGGTAGCCGGACCTTCAACCCGTTCTCCGGGAGTCCCGCGTCGGCTGCCGTCCGTTTCGGTCAGGACCATCCGTAGACGGATCTGACGGCGGCGGCGATCTCGTTCACCAGGCCGAAGTCGTCGCCGTTGGCGAGGATCGCGTAGCCCGCCCCCAGCTCCGGATAGCCCTTGAACACCGACTTGAAGCCGTAGTTGGAGCCGTCATGGGTGTAGGCGAAGTTCTTGGTCCCGACGCCGGAGACGAACAGGCCGCGGCCCATGCCGCTCTGCGGACCGGGGCTGAGCAGGCTGCGCACGGACGCCCGGTTGAGCGGGCCGGCCACGTCGCCGGAGGCGGTCCAGGCCTTGTTGAGGTAGCACACGAGCCGGCACAGGTCCTGCACGGTGGTGTAGAGGCCGGCGGCGGCCGACTCGGGGTAGCGGTTGCGCCTGCCGGGAATGACCGCGCCCGTGGTGGTGTGGCCCGCGGCCCGCTCGAAGCCGGGCTCCAGCGCGTACGAGCTGGTCCTCATGCCGAGCGGGGTGAACACCTGCTGGTCCATGTACTGCGTCAGGGACTGTCCGGTCTCTTCCTCGATCATCCGCTGCAGCAGGACGAAGCCGGCTCCGGAGTAGTGGTATCCGGTGCCGGGATCGGTGGTGAGCTCGATCTCGGGGGTGTTGCCCTGGCCGTTCATGACCTGCAGCAAGGACGGCACGGTGACGCCGGGGCCGTACCCGGGGAAGCCGCCGCCCCCGGAGGAGAAGCCGGAGCAGGCGTCGAGCGGGTAGGTGGAGCCGCGCCCGGCGATGCCGGCGCGATGGGTGAGCACGCGCTCGATCGTCGGCGTCGCCTTGAGGGTGACGCAGTCGCGGCGTGGCAGCGTCCAGCCGAGGTAGGGGCGGATGTCGTCGGTCAGCGGCTTGCCGAGCGTCTGCATGAGGCGCAGCACGCCGACCGCGGCGACGGCCTTGCTGATCGATGCGGCCTGGAAGGCGCTCTCGGGATGTACGGCCGCCGCGCCGCCGGCCTCCAGCCGGCCGTAGCCGGTGGACCAGGCGATGCGGTTGCCGGTGACCACCGCGACGGCCACGCCGGGCGTCTTGTAGGTGCTCATACGCCGCCAGATGTCGGCGCCGCCCACCGCGTTCTCCACCTTGCGCACCGGGTCGGCCGGCAGGGCGGGCAGCGTGCCGCGCGAGCACAGCGACCAGCCGTCGTTCGCCGGCGAGAAGGCCACGTTGTGCACCTCCCAGCCGGCGGCGATCATGTCCTTCAGCTCGGTGCGGCACTCACCGTCGATGTCGCGGCCGCGGAACTCGTCCTGCGCGACGACCAGCCATCCTCCGGTGTACGGGAACGCGACCCGGGTGACGCGGCGGCCGCCCTGCTCCAGGTTGCGCATCATCTGGTAACACTCGTCGTCGATGCCCCGGGCGAAGGTGTCCCTGGCGGCCACCACCACCCCCGGTTGCCGCCTGACGGCGGGAAGGCGACGTGCCCCACCTGCTGTCCCGCGGCGTAGTAGGCGGTGATGCGCTGGTGGCACTCCTCCGGGATGTTCCGCGCCGACACCCCCTTGTCCGTGGTGATCAGCCACCGGTCGCCGCCCTCGGGCGGGAATGCCACGCAGTGGATGCGCCGGCCCGCGGTGACCAGCTTCTTCAGCTCGGTGAAGCAGGCGTCGGGGATGCCGCGGGCGAAATAGCGGCCGTCGGCTGTGACCATGACCCAGCCGTTGGACGGGGTGAAGGCGAATGAGGTGATGCGGTAGGGGGCCAACTCCTTCATCTTGACGTGCGCCTCTTCGGGGATCCGCCGGTTGAACGACGGGTAGCCGGCGGCCAGCGCGGGCTCCGCGAGCCCTCCGACGGCGGCGCCCGCGGCTCCGGCCAGCGTGAGAAAACGTCTCCTGTCCATCTGGGGTCACTCCTCAAGGTCAACGTTTGTCCTCGGGAATGCTGGCATGGAGGAGGCGGGTACGGGGAAATCTCGTGGCGCCCGCGCTGCCGGATGGGACACGATCTTCCCCATGACGACGCCCACCGTTCAGGTCCGGCCTGCCACGCGGGGCGATGCCGCGCGGCCGTTGTAGGGGTCGACGGACACCGGAAAGGAGGCAGGCTGCCCCGGTCTCCACAGTGGCAAAAGTGGGGATGAATTTCGTCGCCGTGCGGCGTTGCGGGGAACAGCCGGCGCTCCTGTCGAGTTTCCGCGTTTTCGCAGTGAAACGCCGCGTGCCTCAGTTTCCCGTGGAGTTGGACGCCGTCACCGCACCGACCCGCAGCTGGGTCTCTTCCACCTTCACCATGACCGGGCGTCGTTTCATCGCTGCCCCTTCGTTGGATGGGTTCTCTGCCCTATCCTTGCCCACGCGCGGTCCATTGACAAACTTCACACCTGAATTGTCATCTGCATAGTCATCACATTCACGAATGGATTCCCCCGTGGCCGGTCGATTTCCATCCGGCACGGCGTACGCGCTTGACACAGACTGATCGGAGAGGGCTGACGCGCGAGGCAGGGAGATCGGGTGAGTGACCGGGTGAGACATGGTGCGCGGTGGGTCTTGGCGTTCGACGCGGAAGGCGCGGAAGGCGCGGGGCTCGCCCTGCCGCTCCGCTCGGCGGTGACCCTGCCGCTGGTGGGCGCTCTCGGGGTGGTGCTGGCCGCGATCGTCTGGCACACGCTGCTCGACGACTACGGCGTACGCAACGTGACGGCCGGCACGCTGGGGCTGGCGACGGCGATCGCGCTGATGGTGTCCCGCTTCCGGCCCAGGGCGGCGTGGTGGTTGTCGCTGGTCGCGGCCGTGGCGGCGGCGGTGACGTCCCATGCCCAGCTGGACGGGATGGTGTGGCCCGCACCCGTGCTGGTCGCGCACGTGTCCGTGCTGGGCCTGGTGGGGTTCGGGTCCAGGCACGTGCTGCTGGCCGAGATGTGGCTCGGCACGCTGGCGGCCGGGATCGTCCTGTGGGCGGGGCTGCCGGGCGAGCAGACGCTGGTGAGCCTGATGGACATGTCGTTGTTGTCGGGCATGGTGTTGATCACCGTGGGAGCGCTCGGCGGTCATCGGGAGGCGTTGCGCCGGGTGGCCCTGGCGGACCAGAAGGCGCTGGCGGAGCAGACCCGCTCCGCCCTTCTGGAAGAGCGCGCCAGGATCGCGCGGGAGCTGCACGACGTGGTGGCCCACCACATGTCGGTCGTCGCGGTGCAGGCCGAGGCGGCACCCTACCGGGTGCCCGATCCTCCCCCGGAGCTGGCGAGGAGCTTCGCCACGATCAGGTCGAGCGCGGTGGAGGCGCTCACCGAGCTCCACCGCATTCTCGACCTGCTAAGGAACGGCACGGACGAGGCGAGCCCGCAGCCGACCCTCCACCGGCTGGGGGAGCTCGTGGGCCGGCTGCGGGCGGCCGGCACGCCGGTGACCCTGCGCGTCGACGGCGAACGCAGGCCGCTCCCTCCGGGGGTGGAGCTGTCGGCGTACCGGATCGTGCAGGAGGCGCTGAGCAACGCGCTCCAGCACGCTCCGGGGGCACAGGTCGGCGTCGAGGTGGCGTACGAACCTGGCGATCTTCGCATCCGCGTCGAGAACGACCCGCCACCCCACCCGCCTCCCCCGTCCGCCCGACCCGGGCACGGCCTGCTCGGCATGCGCGAGCGCGTGGCCATGCTGGCCGGTGACCTGTGGGTGGGGGCGCGGCCGGACGGAGGCTACGAGGTGACGGTACGGTTGCCGCTCGGCGGGACGGAGGCCAGGTGAGCATCCGGGTGCTGATCGCCGACGACCAGTCGATGGTCCGCGAGGCGTTCGCCGTGCTGCTCAACGCCCAGCCTGACATCGAGGTGGTGGGCGAGGCCGTCGACGGCGACGACGTGCTGGTCAAGGCCGCCGCGCTGACGCCCGACGTCGTGCTGATGGACGTGCGCATGCCGGGGACCGACGGGCTGGAGGCCACGCGCCGCCTCGCCGGGCGGACCAAGGTGCTGATGCTCACCACCTTCGACCTCGACGAGTACGTCTACGAGGCGCTGCGCGCCGGCGCCAGCGGCTTCCTGCTGAAGAAGGCCACGGCGCGGGAGCTGAGCGACGCCGTACGCATCGTCGCGAACGGAGACGCCATGCTGGCGCCGTCCGTCACCCGCCGGTTGATCAGTGCCTTCGCCCGGCTGGGCCCGCCACGGCCGTTCACCGGGGAGGCTCAGGGCCCGCTGACCCCGCGGGAGAGCGAGATCCTGACGCTCATCGCGCACGGCCTGTCCAACACCGAGATCGCCGGCAGTCTCGTCATCGCGGAGCAGACCGTGAAGAGCCACGTCAGCAACATCCTGACGAAGATCGGGGTGCGCGACCGCACCCAGGCGGCGGTGTACGCGTTCCAGACCGGGCTGGTCACCCCCTACGGCGGAGCTAGATCCCACGATCCCCCTGCAGCGCCATGACATGCCGGCGGTGCCGCTCGTAGGTTCGGGGCACGATCACTGCCGCGAAAGGTCTGGTGTCGTATCCCGTGTCCCGAATCCCCGAGCTGCTGCATCGCACCCTTTTCCGGACCGTCTCCCTTCTCGGCCCGCGGGCTCAGGGGAAGGTGCTGCACCGGTATTTCGACTGGTGGCATCGCCGGCCCGACCCGTGGTCGCTCGCCACGGACTCGTACGAGCGCCGTAAATACCGGGCCACGCTCGACCAGCTGCCCGAGGGGACGTACGCCCGCATCCTGGAGGTGGGGTGCGCCGAGGGCGTCTTCACGCAGATGCTGGCGACGGCCTGGCCGGATGCCGGGATCACGGGGCTCGACGTGTCGGAGAGGGCGCTGGGACGCGCCAGGGAGCGCGCGGTCGGGGATGGCGCGCGTGTCCGGTTCGTCCACGCCGACCTGCTCGGCTACGAGGAGCGGGACCGGTACGACCTGGTGTTCTGCGCGGAGACCCTCTACTACATCGGCCGTGGCGACAGGTTGCGCAGGGCCTCGGAGCGGCTGCGTTCGCTGCTGGCGCCTGGAGGTGTCCTCGTTCTCGTGCACCCGTGGCCGGAGGCGGAGCGGCTGCACGGGTTCATCGAGGGAAGCCGGGCGGTCACGAAGCTCGCCGAGCGGGTGGAACGGGACGCTTCACGGCCCTATGCCGTCTCCGTCTACCGGGCCGGCCCATCCCGCCCGCAGCTGACCGGGGTCGTCTCGTGACAGGGCCTCGGCCACCTCGCCAACGCCTACCATAGACGGAGATATCACCTCTAAGTAGTCAGTCGATGACATAGGGCAATGTAGCGTTCACGTGTGGTCTCCGGCTCAGGAAGGATCGAGCGGCCTGGACGGAAGCGGTGGTTGACCCTTCTGATCGGGGTCGTCCTTTGTGTGGGCGTGTGGCCGATGCCGTGGCAGCCTGTGCACGCCGCCTCGGTCATCCACGGAGACTCCGTCCACGTCGACCACGGTGACGGGCGGGACGACTCGTGCCCGCCTCGACGCTCGGCGTTCAAGCGGCACGTCGGAAAACCGGCGGGCGGCAGGTGCGCCGGCGGCGGGGTTCTGGCGCCTCTGCCCTTTCCCGGACGCGATCACGAGCCTCCGCGTGCCCGGTTCAAGCCACCGCGCCCGCGGCTCGTCAGGCACTGGCGTACGGGCGTCGACCGGCTCACCCACCTGGGCATCTGGCGCATCTAGGCCGGCGGGAACACCTTCCTGCCCGTCTGACCGCGCCGATCCCAGGAGGCGATTCCTCGTGCGCGAAACCGATTCAACTGTCGAGATCTGGTCATTCCAGTGCCAGAACTGCCACACCATCTGGCAGGACACCTACGAAGCCCGGCACCATGCGGACTTCGGCGGCGAGTTCATCGTCTGGCGGCACCGCGGCGCCATCAGCATGCCGCCCTGGTTGCACGCCGGCTGTTCCGCCTGCCCGGGCGCGTCCGTCAAGGTGATCCCGCTCGGGGGCACCACCAGCCTCATCATCGAACACACTATCAAGAGGTCCATGTCACCGCCGGTTATCAGGGCGGGGAACCCGACCCCGAGATCCGGCGGGGGCGTAACGTGGTCCACAGCCTGCATGCACATGTGGTCTTTACGCCCAAGTATCGGCGGAAAGTGTTCACCGACGAGATTCTCCGCCGGTGCGAGGACATCATGGTCGAGGTGTGTGACAGCTTCGGTGCCACGCTGGTGGAGTTCAACGGCGAACACGACCACGTTCACCTGCTGGTGCGCTACCCGCCCAAAGTCGCGCTCTCGACCTTGGTCAACTCCCTCAAAGGTGTCTCGGCCAGGCTGCTACGGAAAGAGTTCCCGGTCCACATCCGCCGGTACCTATGGGGTGGCCACTTCTGGTCCACCTCGTACCTCGCCGCCTCCTGCGGCGGCGCACCTCTGTCGATCATCAAGGAGTACATCGACAACCAGAAGCGGCCAGACTGAGCGCCGCACGAAGACCGAAGATCAGGGCACCGCCCGGGCCTGGCGGCCCTCCCGCGCTGTCGTTTCCTCCCGGGTGTAAACGCCCGGGGTTCCACACCAGATCACGCTGAAGGCGTGGGGAAACGATGGACCTGGTGACCCGTGCCTGACGGACTGGTTGTCCACAGGGTTGTGGACAGGCCGGCGCACGGTGGACGGAGCCCTTGTCAGCCCATTCGGGCGAGGCGATATCAGGTTGTTACGCGCCAGACCCGGAGCGTGACGAATCATCGCATTAGGTGATGATGCAAGGTCAAAGGGGGTGTGCGGCGGATCGGGCGACGGGTTCTCCGGTCGGCGTGGAGACCACTGGCCTTGACCCTGCCCGGCTCCGCCGGGCAGGGTCAAGGCTCCCGAGGTGACGGTGTTATCCACAGGGAGGGCTGGTTATCCACAGCGTTGTTCACTCCGCCCCCGCCTCGACCTGGTGGAGCGCATCGGCGATGGATTTCCGGGCGGCTCGGATGCGCGCCGTGCGGGCCAGGTCGCGCCAGCCCAGCCGTAGGCCCTCGGCGGCCAGCTCGTCGAACGCGGCGAACACGGCCAGCTTCTGCCGGACGATCTTGGCCCAGGCGTCGTCCTCGATCGCGTAGTAGACGTTGCGCTCGCCGGTCTTGCGGAAACGGCGGATGAGCCTGTGGGACGTCAGCAGGTGCAGGTTGGTCGTCAGGGACGCGCGGCTGGCCCCGATGGTCCCGGCGATGTCGGACGCGGTCTGCTCCGGCGGGTCGCACACCATGAGCCAGCCCAGGATCCGGCCGCTGATGGGGGCGAGTCCCCACTCCTCGGAGACGAACGCCGCCACCCGCTCGACCCAGGCGAGGACCCGCTCACGGCCGGGACCATCCTGCTCGCTCATACGAACATTGTAACGCTAAGCAGTCATATCGGTACTTTCTGCTGTCTCATACCGCCCTGCTCAGCCGCCTGAGCTGCTGCTCCCTGGCGCCCGCGTCGTGCGGCAGGTCGCGCGCGGCGAGTTCGGCGGCGATGCGCTCGCGCTGTTCCACCGGCCGGTGGTCGTCGAACTTGAACTTGGCCCGCACCCCCACCACCTCCAGCCGCAGCCCTCGAATGGCCGGCAACATCCGGTGGTACGGCCCCGAGTCCGCGCGCGTCTCGCCGTGGTCGCCGTCCGGCTGGTGGTGGGCGAGTTGGCGGCGCAGAATCTCCATCTTGCCCTCCTTGCCGTCCACGATCTCGGCCACGCAGGTGAGCTGCACCGACGCGTAGTAGCTGGTCGGCACGCCGGTCTCGGGCGAGTCGGCCCGCCAGCCGGTGGGGATGTAGGCGTAGTCGTCGTGCACGCTCACCACCACCGTGGGGCAGGCCTCGATCGCCGGCCAGATCGGGTTGGGCCTGGCCAGGTGGAGCACGACCTCCTTGCCGCCGTCGAACAGGAAGTGCGTGGGCACCAGGATCGGCGGGCCGCCGTTCACGCCGTTCGCGGCGAGCTGGCCGAAATCCCGTGTACGGAGCCAGGTCTGCCACTCTTCCCTGTCGCGGGCCGCGTCCCACGGATGAATCAGCACCCGAACCTCTTTGTATTAGTACATAATTAGATTTGTGCTAGAAACATACACGATTGCCGGTGGGTCGGCCAGCGAGATAGCGGCGGGGGTCGAGGCCGCCGTGTCCGAAGGGCGGCTGCCGCCCGGCCGCATGCTGCCACCCGTGCGCGAGGCGGCCGCGTCGGCCGGGGTCAGTCCCGGCACGGCGGCGGCGGCGTACCGGCTGCTGCGCGAGCGCGGGGTCGTCGAGACGGCCGGGCGGCGTGGCACGCGGGTCAGGCCGCGCCCGGCCAGCACGTTCCGTGAGGAGATCCGCATCGAGGTGCCTCCGGGGGTGCGCGACCTGTCCCAGGGCAACCCCGACCCCGCCCTGCTGCCGGCCCTGCACGAGGCCCTCGCCGCCGCGGCCCGCGCGCACGAGGAACGGCCCGCGCTGTACGGGACGGACGACGACGAGGAGCTGCTCGCCCTGGCCGGGGCCCGCCTGCAGGCGGACGGCCTGCCGCCCGCGCCGCTGGCGATCACCTCCGGCACCCTCGACGCCGTCGAACGGGTGCTCGCCGCCCACCTGCGCCCCGGTGACGCGGTCGCCGTCGAGGACCCCGGCTGGACGTCCCTGCTCGACCTGGTCACCGCCATGGGGCTGCGGATCGTGCCGATGCGGCTGGATGACGACGGGCCGCTGCCGGACGAGCTCGGCCGGGCCCTGCGGGCGGGGGCCCGCGCCGTGGTCGTCACGGCCCGCGCGCAGAACCCGACCGGCGCCGCCGTCTCCGCCGACCGCGCCGCCGCCCTGCGCGAGCTGCTGGCGGCGCACCCGGACGTGCTGCTCGTCGAGGACGACCACGGCTCGGGCTTCGTGGACCTGCCGCTGCACCCGCTGGCCGGCGTCACGCGGCGGTGGATCCTCGTCCGCTCGACCGCCAAGTCCCTCGGCCCCGACCTCCGCCTCGCCCTGGTCACCGGTGACCCGACCACGCTCGACCGGCTGCGCGGGCGCCAGCGGCTCGCGACCGGCTGGGTCAGCCACCTGCTGCAGCGCGCCGTCGCCCACCTCTGGCGTACGGAGGCGGTCGACACCGAGGCGGTGGCCGCGGCCTACGCGCGGCGCCGGGACGGCCTGGTGGAGGCGCTGGCCGTGCGCGGCATCACCGCGCACGGCCGCACCGGGCTCAACGTGTGGGTCCCCGTCGCCGACGAGTCCACGGCGATCACCCGGCTGCTGGCCCGCGGCTGGGCGGCCGCCCCCGGGGCCCGCAACCGGGTGGCCACGCCGCCGGCGCTGCGCCTCACCGCGGCCACGCTCGGGCAGGACGAGATCGGCGTGCTGGCCGACGACCTCGCCGCCGCCCTGCGTCCCACCTCGACGGGCCGGTACGGCTGACCCGCTCCCCGGCTACCCCAGCAGCCCCTCCCCGATCCAGCCGCCGGGCGCGCACCCCGGCGGGATGGCGAAGACGGCCGAGCCGATCGCGGTGACCCACTCGTTGAGCAGGTCACCCTCGGCCAGCCGCCGCTGGATCGGCACGAACTGCCGCTCGATGTCCGCCTGGTAGGAGGCGAACAGCAGCCCGGAGTCCGACTCGCCGTCCTCGGTCAGACCCTCGTCGTAGTTGTACGGCCGGCGCAGGATCCGCTGAGCCGGATCCGCCACGTGGGCCCGCCTGATGTGGGCGTACTCGGAGATGACCGGGAACCCCAGGTGGTTCTTCCGGTCGAAGTCGGGCTCGTCGTGCTCGGCCCCGCCCGTCAGCGGGGCGCCGGTGTCGAGCCGCCGGCCGATGGTGAACTCCCTGGCCACGCGGTCGGCGGCGTCCCACGTCTCCAGGTGCATGCGCATCCTGCGCAACACCATCGTGGTGCCGCCGCGCATCCCGGCCGGGCCCTGATCGATCCAGACGGCCCTGTCCAGGTCGGTGGGGTTCACGGTGCCGTCGACCTGGCCCATCAGGTTGCGCTGCGTCCCCTCGCCGGCCCCGCCACGGAACCCGCGCTGGGTCCAGCGCACCCGGGTGAACGACCGCGCGTCCTTCACGATCATCCGTACGGCGTGCGCGACGGTCAGACCGTCGTCGGCGCACACCTGGACGAGCAGGTCGCCGCCGTTCCACCGCCTGTCCAGCTTGTCCGTCTCGAACGCGGGCAGCGGGCGGACCGGCGAATCCACCCCGGCCCTGTCGAACAGCCCCTCCCCGAACCCGAAGGTGATCGTCAGCCCGGCGGGGGCGGCGGCCAGCTCCGGCTCGGTGTCCGCCAGGGCGGGCCGGCCCTGGGTCAGGCGGGCGGCGTCGTCGGTGAGCAGCTGGAGCAGCCGGACGACGGCCTCCCCGCGGATGCCCTTGCGCAGGTCGAACCCGACGAACACGGCGTGGACCTGCGGCGCCGTCGCCACGCCCGCCTGGTGCGGGCCGTGGAACGGCTCCACCCTCGCCCGCTCGGCGTGGGTCGGCGGCGGGGTCTCGCGGCGGGTGAAGGCGCCCGCCGCGGTGGCGGCTCCCCCGGCCAGCAGCCCTCTACGGCTGATCATTCGTGCCCCGGCTGGTAGTCCTCCTTGCCGCCGGCGAAGTCCTTGCCGACGGCGCTGAACTCGAGCGGCTGCCCGCCCTTCACCTGGAGCGTGAACGGCACCTTCGCCCCGGGCTTCACCTCTTCCGTGACGCCCATCAGCATGATGTGGTCGCCGCCGGGCTGGAGCTGGTGCGTGCCGCGCGCGGGCACCACGAACCCGCCCTCCTTGGGCCGCATGACCATCTTGCCGCCGGACTCGACGACCTCGTGCAGCTCGATGGTCGGCGACAGCGGCGACGCGCCGGACACGATGGTGACGTCGGTGTCGCCGTTGTTGACCAGCGTCCCGAAGGCCGCGGTCATCCCCTTCTTGACGGTCTTCACCCAGGGGTCGGTGATGGAGAGCCCGGCGGCCGCGGCCGCGGCCGCTGTCGTGGCGGTGGTGGCGGCGGGCGCGGACGCGGTGGTCGAGCCGCCGCCGCAGCCGGCCAGCGCCACCACGGCGGCGGCGAGCACGAGGGCATGACGAGAGAACATGGGCATGGCCTTTCTCCGCCCGGCATGCCGAAGCAGGCCCTGCCGGGCGTGGGGTTGTCTATGGGAAGAAACCGTCCTGCCGCGACCCGGAGGTCAGGCGGCGACAACCCGCGGCGGACCCCTCCTGCTGACCACGTGGCGCAGCACGGCCGGGCGGAGCTCGCGCGGCTCCGCCGTCCACAGGGGTGTGGAGAAAGGAGTCGTGAGCGGCGGCAGCCAGATGACCAGCAGCCGCACGACCAGGCGTCGCAGCAGCGACCAGAGCGCGGCCTCGCCTCGGGCCAGCCACAGCGCGGTCATCGCGACCGCCCACCCGTGGGCGACCAGCATGCCGAGGTCGGGGACCAGCCCGGAGTGGAGGTGGCCGGCCGGCTGGTGGGGTGTGGCCGCGTGCGACATCGAGAACAGCACGTGCATGACGACCTGGAGCGCCGCCAGCAGCGGCAGGATCACCGTGATCGAGCGCTCGCGCCCGGCCAGCGCGTACGCGGCCACGAGCGCCACCGCCAGCCCGCCCGCGGCGGCCGGAGCCGGCACGGGGGCGCCGCCGAGCACGTGGGCCGCCACGCCCAGGCCCAGGCAGACCACGGCGAACACCGTGGTGCGGGCGAGGCGGAGCGGCGCGGCCATACGCTTAGCATTCCATGGGGTCAGGCCGGTCCGTTCGGCACTCCTCCATCCCCTTACACACCGGCATAATCCACCTGATGCCGAAATTTCATGACCTGTCGGAATATGCGGCGACGATCGCCCCGATCATCGACGCGGCCCACGTCAACCTGCACGCCGCGGCACTCCGATCGGTCACCGACCTGGCCGAGTCGTCAGGCGTGACCCCCGGCCTGCTGGTCGACCTGCGGTTCACCCTCCCCCTGCGCCCGCTCACCCGGCCGCAGCTGGCCACGCTCTACCGCTACGGCGACGCCGCGCTCCGCGAACTCGACGACCACCTGGGCGAGGGAACCATGACCGAGGACCCCGGCGGCCTGCTCCGGCCGACGCGCGAAGGGCTCGCGTTCATCCACAGGCTGTACGACCTGCACGCCGCCGCGGCCGAACGTGCCTGGGCCGGCCACGACCTGCCCGCGCTGGCCGGCCTGGCGGGACGGGTGCTCGACTCGGCCGAGCGCGTGCCGGGCGGCGCGCTGGAGGTGGCGGTGCCGCCGTACGAACCGGAGGGGACCTCGCCGGGGGTGCTGCTGTTCAACCGCATCGCCGCGCTGCGCCACCACCGCGCCGACGCCCACGCCACGGCCTGGCAGGCGCAGGGCCTGACCGCGGCCGGGATCGTCGCCCTGGCGGACGGGCCGCTGCGCGCCAGGATCGAGGCGGACACCGACCAGCGGGCCGCGGCGGCGTACCGGACCCTGTCGGCGGACGAACGGGACACCCTGCACGGCGGCCTGCTGAAGCTGGTTTGAGCACGCCGGGAACTTCCCTCTGGTTTTCCACGCGGCGACGCCAAGGTTCCAAAATGCCACCTCCCGGTAATCGACGGGTAGGCGCACTATGGTCGTACTTCTCAACAGGAGGCACCGTGGAACAGGAACTGCCCGTCGGTGCGAGGCTGATCGTCGGGGTCGACGAGTCGCCGTCATCGCGCTGGGCGCTCGCCTGGGCCATCGGCGCGGCCAGGCTGCACCGGATGGCCCTGGTCGCCGTGCACGTCAGCCGCGCGCCCGTCCACCCGTTCCCTGAGGCGCTGCCCGTGCAGCACGCCATCAGAGCGGGCGAGGAGGCGCGCTGCTCAGAGGTGATCACCGGCGTGTTCGACGACGTCGCGGGCGGAGTGCCCGAGGATCTCACGACGGCGGTGGTCGGCCGGGTCGGCGACCCCGGCTACCACCTCGTGGATCTGGCCCGCGAAGGTGATCTGCTGGTGCTGGGGCGGGGGAGACGCGGGCTGTTCAGCCGCATCTTCATGCCCTCGACCAGCATGTACTGCGCGCGACACGCCCGCACCACCGTAGTGATCGTGCGACAACCGACGTCGCCGGACGACCCGGAGATGTCAGGGGAGCGGGTTCGCGGGTTCTGGAGCCGCCGACATCCGTGACCGCAGCAGGCGCAGCCCATCGGGGATGGCGTCCTTCGTGATCGCGCCGTAGCCCAGCACCAGCCCGGCCTGGGCCGGTGCATCCCCGCAGTACGCCTCCAGCCGCTCCACCGCCAGCTCCGGCGCGGGGCGTACGGACACGTCGGGCGCGAGGCGGGCACACAGGTGCAGGCCCGCCGTGGACGGCACCGGAAGCAGGCGGTCGTCGGCTGCCAGCGCCTCGGCGACCAGGGCGTGCCTGGCGGCGTACTCACGGGTGGCCCTCCTGATGTGCCTGGCCAGCAGGCCCTCGTCGATGAAGCGCGCCAGCGCCGCCTGCGTCGGCACCTCCCCGTGCCAGTCCGACAGCCGCCTGGCCGCGCGCAGCGCAGGCCCGAGCGAGGCGGGCGCCACCAGGAAGCCGAGCCTGAGCATCGGAAGCAGGATCTTGGAGAACGAGCCCACGTAGACGACGCGGCCCGCCCGGTCGAGGCTCTGGAGGGGTTCGAGCGGGCGCTCGCCGAACCGGAACTCGCTGTCGTAGTCGTCCTCGATCACCACCGCCCGGCGGCGCTCCGCCCAGGCCAGCAGCGCGGCGCGGCGGGCCAGGGACATGGGCGTGCCCAGGGGGAACTGGTGCGACGGCGTGACGTACACGATGCGGGCGGAGCCGGGGATGGCCCGCACGTCGATGCCCTCGGCGTCGACGGGCACGCCCGCCACCCGCGCACCGAGCGAGCGGAACAGCAGGCGGGCGGGCGGATAACCGGGCTCCTCGACGGCCACCGTGTCACCCGGCTCGATCAGGACCCGGCCGACGAGGTCGAGCGCCTGCTGCGCGCCGCCCGTGATGAGCACGTCGCCGGGGCCGCCCTGCCCCTGACCGGCTCCGCCGACACGAACGTCCCCGCGCCCGCCCGCCCCACCAGGAACCCGTCGGCGACCAGGCGGTCGTAGGCGAGCGCGACCGTGTTCCTGGAGATCTCCAGGCTGCGCGCCAGCTGCCTCGTCGGCGGCAGCCGCTCGCCCGACCTGAGCCGCCCGTCGAGGATGGCGTCGAGCAGTTGCCGGTAGACCTGCGCGGCCAGGTCACCCCTGCCGCCGAGGCTGATGTGAACGTCCATCTTGGCCCAATCATCTTGCCAGAAATTGGAGCTTATCCCGGGACAAGTTGCGCTCCAAGATGGCTGCATGACCGCACGAATGGACCTCGGGACGCAGGCCATGGCCGGCTCGGACGCCATCAGCGCCTGGAACCGGATGGGCGTCGCCATCCGCATGACGCCGGAGTCGTACAAGCCGTGAACCCCCGCCGCAACCTGGCCCGCGCCCAACTCGCGAACTCCGTCGGCGACGGCGTCTACCTCGTCACCTCCGCGTTCTACTTCGCCAGGATCGTCGGCCTGCCGCCCGCCCAGATCGGCCTCGGCCTCACGCTGGGCTGGGCGGTCGGCGCGGTGGCCGGCCTGCCGCTCGGCCACCTGGCCGACCGGCGGGGCCCGCGCGGCGTCGCCGTCCTGCTCGCACTGACGACCGCCGCAGCGGTCGCCGCGTTCATGTTCGTCCGCTCCTTCGAGCTCTTCGTGCTCGTCGCCTGCGTGTACGGCACCGCCCAGACCGGCCTGTCCGCCGCCCGCCAGGCGCTGCTGGCCGGGCTGGTGCCGCCGGAGCAACGCACCGCGGTACGTGCCGTCCTGCAGGCCACGCTCAACGGCGGCATCGCCGCCGGCGCCGCCCTGGGCGGGCTCGCACTGCACGTCGACACGCCGGAGGCATTTCTCGCGGCGTTCGCGCTCGACGCCCTGGCCTTCGTGACCGCCGCAGCCGTGCTGCTCCGGCTGCCCTCCGTACACCCCGCGCCGGCCCCCACCGGGCCACGGATGGCCGTGCTCGGGGACCGGCCGTACGCGCTCGTCACGCTGATCAACGCGGTGATGCTCTTCTACATGCCGCTGCTCAGCATCGTCGTGCCCCTCTGGATCGCCACCCGTACCTCAGCGCCCGCCTGGGTCGTCTCCGTCATGCTCGTGATCAACACCGGCAGCGTGCTGCTCTTCCAGGTGCGGGTGGCCCGGAGGGTGAAAGGCCTCGACGACGCCTCCGCGTCGGTGCGGCACGCGGGGCTGGTGATGTTCGCGGCGTGCGCGGTGTTCGCGCTGAGCCCGTACGGATGGGTGTTCCTGCTCGTCGCGACCGGCCTGCAGGTGCTCGCCGAGCTGCTGCTCGCGCCGGGCGCCTGGGAGATCAGCTTCGCGCTCGCCCCCGAGGACCGGCAGGGCCAGTATCAGGGCTTCTTCGGGACGGGCGTGCCGGTGGCCAGGATGCTCGGGCCCGTCGTGCTCACCACGCTCGTGCTCGACGGCGGAACGCTCGGATGGCTGTTGCTCGGCGGCGCGTTCGCGGCGGCCGGCGCCGCGATGAGGCCGGCCGTCGCCTGGGCCCGCAGGCCACAGCCCGTCTGAGGGGGGCGCAGAGCGCATGGGCGGTGCCGGCCGCCCGGAGACCCCGTCAGGCCTGCCCGGTCATCTCGTAACCGGCTTCCTTCACCGCCGCGGCGACCTCGGCCGCGTCGACAGGACCGTCACTGCCCACCGTCAGCAGGCCACCCGCCAGGTCGACCTCCACGGACGTCACGCCCGCCACCTCGCTGACCTCTTCCTTGACCGAGCTCACGCAGTGGTCGCAGGTCATGCCGGTGACGGTGAAGGTGGCAGTGCTCATGACGATCTCCTCAGGAAGTGTGCGAGTGTTTCGATCACCATACCCCCCTGTGGTATCGTGACGAAACCGGACACGAGCATGTTCGTTCTGAGCCGACATGTCGCGCCTCCGTAATCCGAATCCGACCCCCAAGCGGCTGGCAGGCATGCTCACCTCGGGTTACCCTCCTCCAGGGCACACATTTACCAGGATCAGGCTCACCAGCCTCCTCCCAGCAAGCACGAGCTGACCCCCGGCACGGACGTTTCGCGCATCCGCGCCGGATATTTGGCATGATCGAGCTGTTGCCCATGAGGGTTGCCGACAGATGGTTGGTCGAAGTTCGTCCGAGATGGGACAGCATTCGGGTCCCACCTGGGGCCGAACACTCGTCCATCGCACATTCCACACATCCGCAACACAGGTAGCGCAGCCATCCCTTGCTAGGCTGCTTGTCAACCGTTGGGTCTCACCCCGGCAGGTGAGACCGTCGAAGAAGTGGGGTCACACCGTGAAGAAGCTGCTCGTTCTGGCGCTGATCGCCCTTGGGGGGTTGCTGATCTGGCGTAAGGTGCAGGCCGACCGCGCAGAGCTTGATCTCTGGACCGAGGCGACCGGCAGCGAGAACTAACCGACCGGCGAGGCGATGAGTGACGTCGTCCCCATCAAGCTGGTGTGCCTGGACCTGGCAGGCACCACAGTCGGTGACATCGCCATGGTCGAGCGCGCCTTTGCCGAGGCGATCGCGACCCAGGGCATAGTGCCCGGGACCGGGGCTTACGCGCGTGCCATGGTTCACGTGCACCGGTCCCGGGGATGTCCCACGATCGATGTCTTCCGCGGGATCTTCCCCGGGAACGAAGCCCAGGCCCAGGCGGCGAACCTGACGTTCGAACGCTCCTACGAAGGCGCGCTCGAGCGGGCAGGCCTGACGCCCGTGCCCGGAGTCATGGAGGTCCTCGACAAACTCCGTGGCAACGGCCTCCAACTAGCCCTGATCACCGGCTTCAGCCGCGTCACGTTGAGCCGCGTGCTGAGCGTGCTCGGCTGGCACGACAAGATCGACCTGGCCATCTCCCCGGAAGACGCCGGCGGCCGCGGCCGCCCCTGGCCCGACATGGTGCTGCACGCGGTCCTCCGTACGGGGGTGGCGGACGTACGGCACGTGGCGGTGATCGGCGACTCGGAGAACGACATGCTGTGCGGCACGCGAGCCGGAGCATCGATCGTGGCCGGCATCCTGACGGGCGTCCACAGCCGGGAGCGCCTTCTGAAAGGCGGCGCCACCCACCTCATCGACTCGATCGCAGACTTCCCGAGCCTGGTGTTGAGCGACGACCTGGGTACGACGCAGGTGGCTTCGTCGGCCCGGTAAGCTATCTTCGTCGAAGGGGCCTTAGCTCAGTTGGCAGAGCGCCTGCTTTGCAAGCAGGAAGTCAGGAGTTCGAATCTCCTAGGCTCCACCAGGGAAAACGCCCCGCCACTGATCTTGTGGCGGGGTGCTCGGGCCATTAACGGGCCATTAGCCATCCTGGCCCATCCTCTTCCTTTCGGCCTCCACCCGAGCGCTGAGCGCATCCGCGATCCGCTGGTCAGCGTCCTTGGTGGCGTGCTGGTAGATGAGCGCCGCCCGATCGCTGTCGTGCCCCATCCGTGCTTTGAGATCGGCCAGGCTCGCCCCTGACTGCGCGGCGAGCGTGTTGCCCGTGTGGCGAAGATCGTGGAAGTGCAGGCCGGCGAGCCCCATCTCCTTCAACGCCTCACCCCACTTCGCGGCACGCCGGAAGTTGCTTCCCCGCAGGAACCCGCCCAGCTTGCCGAGGAACACGAACGCGTCCTCTTCTGACTCGACGTAGGACGCGAGCTGTTCGGTGAGCGCCGGAACGATCACTGCGGGGATGCCGACGATACGACGACCGGCTTTGGACTTGACCGGGCACAGGCGCATCTCCCCGCCGTCCAGCTCGATGAGCTGTTCCCGAACCCGGACCGTGCGCGCCACCAGGTCGAGATCACGCCGTCGAAGCGCGATCACCTCACCCCACCGCAGGCTGGCGAACGTGGCCAGCAGGATCAGTGCTCGAAACCGCCTGTCCGCCATCCGGTCGGCGAGTTCGAACACCTGAGACACCGTGATCACGGGACGCTCGGGCGTGTGCTCATTGTCGGCGCCCTTGATGCGACAGGGGTTGCGGCTGATCAGCTTGTCTTCTTCCGCCGCCGTCATCAGAACGGCCCGCAGGAACCGGTACGCCTTGGCGACCGTCGAGACCGATACGCCCTGCTCCAGCCGTTCGGACCGCCACGCGCGGATCATCTGGGTGGTCAGCTTGCCGACCTGGACACTGCCAAGGGTCGGCATGATGTGCCGCTCCAGCAACCACGTGTAGTTCTCGATGGTCTTGGGGCGCAGGCCGGGACGTTCCTTGATCCACGCTCGGGCGTAGTCGCCGAGAAGAACCTTGCCGCGATCGGGATCCGTCCAGTCGCCCGCGATCATCTGGGCCTCGATGATCGTGAGCGCACGGTCGGCCTCAGTCCTGGTTGCATAGGTCGTGGCGCCGGTCCGTAGACGCCCGTCCGGTCCCGGATAACGAATCTGGAACCGGCCGGACTCGCGCTTGCGGATATTGCCGAAACGGCGGTGACCGTCTCTGTTGGCCATCAGGCAGCCCTCCCTTTGACGGTGCCGGTGGTCATCGGCGTGACGGTTCCGGCCACGACGAAGGCGATCAGTGCGGACTCGCGGATGCGGACGTGGCGTCCGACCTTCACGAATTCGATCCGGCGTTCGGCTATCAGTCGGCGGACGAAGCGCACGGAGGTGTTCAGCGCATCGGCCGCTTCGTCAACGGTCAGCAGTTGATCCATGTCTCTCCCTCCTTCACGCGGCCTGCGGAATTGCCGAAAGATCTTGTCCGGCTGCTCTGGCTTCCAGCTCTCTGAGGTGAGCTCGCCAGCGTTGCCGTTCGTGGACGGACCGGAGGAGCCGTACGGCGAGGGGTGGCACGTTGGCGTCTCCGGCCGGGACGGGTCGCCAGATGTAGCGGTGTGGGTCGGTGGGTTCGTCGGCCTGGCCGAGGGCTTCCAGGACCCAGGTACGGCGGTCCTGCTTGTGCTCGGCGAGGGTCTTGTTCGACCACTTACGAGAGACCAGAACACGGCGGCCCGCGTAGCCGAGGTGTTCGGGCTTGTGCGCCTTGGAGCGGCACCGGCCGGGAGCCATCCCGGGTTTGGCGTTCTTGGGCTGGATGCCGTAGCGCAGCCAGTTCGGGCAGGTGGGGGAGCAGGGCTCGT
>NZ_JBQQCC010000034.1:0-55438 GCF_052245635.1 Nonomuraea sp. KM88
ACGTCGCGAGCGGGCTGGGGACGCAGAGACATGACGGAACTCCTCCATGTTCTCGCGGCCCGGTGTTCCCAGCCTCCCTCCCGAACTGGGGATCATCAACCGGAATCGGCCAACAGAGTCCTGAAGGACCGGGATTCCAGCCGTCGCCGACTGGCCTTCCTGCTTCACCGCCGGTCGCCCGCCCGAGAGGGAACTCTCGTTGAGGTCTTACACCAGCTCCACAGGCGTTTCACCTCTCCGCAAGCCCTGCGGCGAGGGTGCTTCTGATCGTGCGTCCGGTGGCTTGGTCATCGCCACCGTCGAACACATCACCGAACCGTGCGGTGTCGTGCGGCGTTTTGACGCCGGTTCGCCCGGCGGCGAATCGGCTACCCCTGTCCCGCTCGCAGGGGTCCGATTCCTCCCTCGCCTGTAGGCGGGGGTCTCCTCGGAGGCATGTGATGAACACCGTCCGGCGGGCCCGTGAGGTGTGCTCACACGCCGTGGATGCGGCGGCCCGTGATCTGCCGCGGGGAGATGCGGACGTAGAGGAGCCGCTCGCCGCCCGCCCAGGGGGTGACACCGGAGCCTGCCGCGTCCGCCACCTCCTCGGCCGGCACGTGATGGGCGGGACCCTGCACCAGGACGCTCCAGCCCTCGCGGTTGACCTCGTCGATCCGGTCGATCTCGAAGGCGATCACGATGTCGACCCCCTTCACCCCGCTGCGCAGGTCCTCGTCCATGGCGCCGCCCGCCGCGGTGCGGAAGACGATGTCGCCGTCGTGCAGCTTGTAGTTGACGGGCAGCACCGTCGGCCCGTGCGAGCCGTTGAAGGCCACCCGGCCGATCCCGCCGGACTCGATCAGCCGCAGGCACTCCTCCCGGTCCAGCACCTCCAGGGTGGGATGGGCCATGGCGGGGCCGCGTCCGGGCGGACGGTCCCGGCCGCCGCCGAGCAGCTCCTCGACCGTGGTCTGCAGGGCGTCCGCCAGGCGGTAGAGGGCGCCGGTGTCGGGCGTGTCGGCGTTCTCTTCCAGATATTTCACGTAACCGGGTGACATGTCGGCTTTGTCGGCGACCTGCTCCCGGGTCAAACCGAGACGTTCGCGGTGATGAATGATGCGGCGTCCGAAATCGCCGGTACCAGTCATGATCACATCTCCTCGCGTATAGGTGCGGCGCATGGTGCCGTTGATGCGCGCCTCGCGATGGTCGGCGTCGACGAAGATCTGGCGCCCGTGGTAGCGCAGCGGCATGCACACCAGGCCGAGCCGCTCGGGCACCAGCGGGTCCAGCCGCAGCCGCCCGCCCCGTTCGAGCTCCAGGCCCAGGTAGCAGCTCTGCAGCAGGTCGAGCGTGCCGCCCATGGCTCCCAGGTGGATGCCCTCCGCGGTCGTGCCGCCCTGCACGTCACTGACGTCACCGGTGAGGGCCTCGATGAAGAACTCCCAGGACCGCTCCCGGTTGCGGCGGGCCAGGATCCAGGCGTGCACGACGGCGCTGAGCGTGGAGCCGTGGCTGGTGCGCCGCAGGTAGTAGGAGATCGTCCTGGAGATCAGGCCGGGGTCGGGCGCGTAGCCGAGCCGTTCCAGGATCGCGGTCAGCTGCTCGTCGCCCAGCAGGTAGCAGAGCATGAGCGTGTCGGCCTGCTTGGAGGCCTGGTAGCGGTTGACGTCGTCGCAGTCGGCCTCCAGCACCCGGTCCAGGCGGCGCACGCCGCGATAACGCTCCCAGTCGAGCTCCAGCAGATCGCCGTACCCCGTGAACTGGCTGATGACGCCGTGGTGGAAGTCGACCCTCATGCGGCGGCTGACGTCGTCCCAGCGGGCCAGCTCGGCGGCCGGCGGCGCCAGCTGCGGCGCCAGCACGGCGGTCTCGCGGGCGAGCGTCATCAGCCACACGGTCATGACGTTGGTGTAGGCGTTGTTCGCCACGCCGGGTTCGTCGGAGCCCGGGTAGGCGTCGTGATACTCGTCGGGGCCCATGACGCCGCGGATCTCGTAGCGGCCGTCGCGCAGCTCGGCCAGCGAGGCGAAGAACCTGGCGATGTCGAGCACCAGCTCCGCGCACCAGGGCGGCATCGAGCCGGTGGCCAGGTAGTGGTGCCACACGTTGTAGGCGATGGCCAGGCCGACGTGGCGCTGGCGGTGGGAGTTGTCCGGCAGCCAGCGGCCGGAGACGGGATTGAGGTGCAGCCTCTGCGTCTCCTCGCGCCCGTCGCTGCCGCTCTGCCACGGGAACATCGCGCCTTCGTACCCGGCCTCCGCGGCCGCGTCCCTGGCCTCGGGCAGGCGCCGCCAGCGGTAGCGCAGCAGGCCGAGCGAGATCTCGGGAAAGCGCAGGTTCAGCCACGGCTCCACGAACAGCTCGTCCCAGAACACGTGCCCCCGGTACGCCTCGCCGTGCAGACCCCGGGCGGGCACCCCGGCGTCGAGGTCGGCGGTGTGCGGGGAGAGCGTCTGGAGCAGGTGGAAGACGTACAGGTGGACGAGCTGCGACAGCTCGGGGCCGTCCACGTCGAGCCGGGCCCGCCGCCACAGACACTCCCACGCCGACGCGTGGCGGGCCAGCAGCTCGTCGAAGCGCGGCGCGCGGCGTACGTGACGCAGGGCCGACGAGCGCGGGTCGTGGCCGGCGGGGTCGCGCGAACTCGTCAGCGCCACGGTCTTGGTGATCCGGGCCGGCTCACCCTCGGCCAGGTCGAGCACGTGGTCGGAGGTGATGTGGTCGCCGCCCAGCGCGGGCCGCGCGGACGGCGTGTCCCCGTCGATCCTGGAGGCCAGCGCCACCATGACGCGCGCATTGCGCGTGGTCGCCGTCAGCCAGGCCATGCCGTTGTCCGCGCCCGTCTCGTGCCCGGTGAGATGGTCGCCGCGCAGGTCGCGGTAGCGGGCGACGCCGCAGTTCGTCACCCGGCCCTCCAGCGTGGCGCGCACCCGCATCGGCCCCGACCAGTTCTCCGCGGTGAACGTGGTCTCCAGCGCGGCCAGCGTGGGGTCGGCCATGGACACCAGACGGCGCTGGCGTACGTGCGTGACCCGGCCCGCGCCGTCGCGCCAGCGCAGCTCCCGCGTCAGCACGCCGTGCCGCAGGTCCAGCTCGTGCCGGTAACGCAGCAGTCCGGCCTCCTCGGGCCGGAACCAGCCGCACTCCGGAGTGGCGAACGTCAGCGGCAGCCAGTCGGGCAGGTTGACGATGTCCTCGTTCGTCACCGTACGGCCGGCCACCACCGAGTCGAGCCGGTCGTAGCAGCCCGCCAGGTACGTGCCCGGGGTGCGCGGCCGCCCGTCGGGGGTGGCCCCCCGCGTCGCGAACCGGCCGTTGCCGAGCGTGCACAGCGCCTCGCGCAGCCCCTCGCCGGCGGCGTCGAACCCCTCGTAGACGAGCGTCCAGGCGTTCATCGCCGCCCCACGGGCACCCGCCCGGTCACGCTCGCGTCGGCCAGGTCGGCCACCACCGCGTCGGCGCCGGCCGCGCGCATCGGCGCCTCCTGCGAGCCGCTCCTGTCCACCGCGACGATCAGCCCGAACCCGCCCCTGCGGCCGGCCTCGACCCCGGGCAACGCGTCCTCGACGATCGCCACCTCGGTCGCGGACACCTGCAGGCGGTGGGACGCCTCCAGGAACAGCGCGGGATCCGGCTTGCCCGGCAGCCCCAGCCCGGCCGCGTCGTCGCCGTCGACCACCGCGTCGAACAGGTGCATCAGTCCGGCGGACGCCACCACCGCGCGGCAGTGCCTGCTGGCAGAGACCACCGCCGTACGGGCCCCGCGGCGCCGCAACTCGTGCAGCAGCGCGACGGTCGAGGGGAACGCGGCCACACCGTGCTTGTCGATCTGCTCCTGGAACAGCGCGTCCTTGGCCAGCCCGAGCCCGTGAACGGTCGGCGCCCCCGGCTCGTCGCGCGGGCCGCCTTCCGGCAGCGAGACGCCGCGCGAGGCCAGGAACGTCCGTACCCCGTCGAGTCGCGGCCGCCCGTCCACGTACGCCAGGTAGTCGGCGCGGATGTCGAACGGCGCCGCCCCCCGGCCCCGCAGGAAGGCGTCGAACACGTGCTTCCACGCGGCCGCGTGCACCCGCGCCGTGTCGGTGACCACCCCGTCGGTGTCGAAGACCACCGCGCGGAGTCTGCTCAGGTCGAAGGTGGACATGTCAGGACGCTACCCGCGTACGGGGCCGCCAGCCCTGACCGTGCGACCCGGCTACCGGACGGGACGGCCGGGACGGCGACCACGCGGGCTTCCCGCGGTCCTGGGCCATCGGGGGTACGTTGGGTTCGCCACCGTGAGCGCTGTCGCAGGAGGTCCGCATGAAGGTGTTCCGCGTGCCGCTCCCGCTGGCGGCGCTCCCGGTCGCCGTCGCGGTCACCGTCGCCGGCTGCGGGGGCGGGACGGACCCGGAGGCGACGGCCACCGCGCCGCCCTCGACCGCGCCGCCCTCGACCGGGCCCACCGGCCCGCCCAGCCCGTCCGGCTCGCCCTCGACCGCCCCGGACGCCGGCACGCCCGCGCCGGGCGAGTCGCTCGTCGCCGGCCGCTACCAGCCGCTGTGGCCGTTCTCCACCCAGGAGGAGGCGGCGCGCTGGCGGGAGGCCCGGGGCGAGGACGGCGACCAGGCATGGCACCTCGACGCCGCCCGCACCGCGCTCGCCTTCACCCGCGACTACCTCGGCTTCACCGAGATCGACCGGGCCGTCAAGACCGAGCAGGAAGGCGTGCACGCGCGCGTGCACGTCGGCTACCGCAGCCAGGAGGGCGACCGGCCGGCGGTCGCGGCCGTCGTGCACCTCATGCGGTACGGGCCGGGCGAGGACGCCCCGTGGGAGGTCGTCGGCACCGACGACACCTCGTTCACGCTGACGAAGCCGGCGTACGGCACCGCCGTGACCTCGCCGCTCACCGTGGGCGGGCGCATCTCGGGCGTGGACGAGAGCATCACCGTCCACGTGCGCCGGCCGGGCTCGGACGCCCCGCTGGGCGAGCGGTGCTGCGTGCCCGCCGGCGGGCGGAAGGCACCCTGGTCGGCCACGGTCGACTTCACGGCCCGGCCGGGCAAGACCCTCACGGTCGTGGTCTCCACGGGCGGTCACGTGGCGACGGTCGAGCGCTTCGCGGTGACGGGCGTCACCGTCACGTCCTGAAGGCCGGTGCGGACCGCGGCATCGTCGGGCCGGTGAGAGCGTCCCAAGGCCTTGCGACCGGCGGTGCCGGCGGCGCGAACCCGGCTCAGCCGACCGGCGCCGCCCGCAGCTTCTCGCGATATGCGCGGTTCACCGCCATCAGCTCGTCGAGCGCGTCGCGGGTGCGGACGAGGTCGGCGATGTGCGCGGAGAGCCGGTCGCGCTCCTGCGCCATCCGTTCCAGGGCGGCGTCGGAGGTTTCCTCGCTGGGCGAATCGACGCACGGGAGCACTTCGGCGATGGTGCGGCTGGACAGGCCCGCGGCGTACAGGCGCTGGATGAGCGTGACCCGTTCGACCACGTCGTCCGTGTAGTGCCGCTGCCCGCTCGCGCTGCGGGTGCTGGCGAGCAGCCCCTGCTCCTCGTAGTAGCGCAGCGACCGGACGCTGACTCCCGTGTGTGACGCGAGCTCACCGATGCGCACGTCGTCCTCCCCGGGTGATCTCCGGCACAAGACCTGCCTCTGACATTCATGTGAGCGTTGAGCCTACTCGGCGCACCGCGCTCGCCCGCCGCCACCTGCCGACCCCGGCGGCTAACATGGATGACCGTTCGTTGACCAGCGGAGGCATCATGGGCAGGCCCCGGACGACCAGCGACGAGGCGATCCTCCAGGCCGCCGCCCGCGCGATCGGCCGGCACGGGCCGCAGAGCCTCACCCTGGCCGCGGTCGCCCAGGAGGCCGGGCTGTCCCCGGCCACCCTGGTGCAGCGGTTCGGCTCCAAGCGCGGCCTGCTCCTCGCGGTGGCCGGGCAGGCCGAGGAGAGCGTGGCGCGGCCGTTCCTGCGGGCCAGGCAGGAGCACGGGTCGCCGCTGGAGGCGCTGCGGGCCGCCGTGGCAGGCCTGTCGGAGAGCGTGGCCACCCCCGAAGAGCTGGCCCACAGCCTCGGCTTCCTGCAACTCGACCTGACCGACCCCGAGTTCCGCGCGCACGCCGCCGAGCACGCCCGGCGTACGCGCGAGGAGATGGCCGCGCTGCTGGCCGAGGCGGTGGCGGCGGGGGAGCTCGCGGGCGAGACGGACGTCGCGCGGCTGGCCCGCGCGGTGCAGGTGACCTACAACGGCGTGCTCATCCTCTGGGCGCTGACCGGCGAGGGGGCCCTCGCCGACGCGATGCGCGACGCCCTCGACGAGACGCTGGGCCCCCACAGGAAGCTCTGACTCTTCGCGGGACGGCTGCGCCGGCGCGCGATTCGGTATACCGAAAAATGGCCCGTGCCGGCTGAGGGCAGTGGTGGCGCTGGTACAAGGGAGGCGAACCGATCTTCCAGTGTGGGAGCGTTCCCACCGGTAGTTGAAGAGAGAACCCTGTGCACCACCAGCACCTCAGGCTCCCGGCGCTCTTAGCCGGCGCCGCCCTCGTTGTCGCCCTCGGCGCGAGCCCCGGCCACGCCGCACCTCCCGGTCAGACCGCCACCGCGGTCCCCGCCACGGCCGGCCAGGTCCCCGCCGAAGCCGGCGAACCCCTGACCATCACGCTGATCACCGGCGACGTCGTCACGTACACGCCGGTCAAGGACGGCGTGCCCAAGATCTCCATCCAGGAGGCCCCGCGCCCCGGCGGCACGCCGGTCAGCTTCGCGACCCTCCCGGCCGGGAGCGGCGGCCGGCTGGTCCTGCCGTCCGACGCCGCGCCCCTGGTCAGCTCGGGAACCCTGGACGAGACGCTGTTCGACGTCGACACGCTGGCCCGCGAAGGGCGTACCGACCGCATCCCGTTGCTGGTCACCTACCGGGGCGAGCCCGCCGCGTCCGCGCTGCCCGCGACCGCGAGAGCCCTGGCCGGCGCCGCGGACGTGCGCCCGCTGCCCAGCATCGACGGGGCCGCGCTCACCGTGAAGCCGGCCGACGCGGGCCGGTTCTGGAACGGCTTCCTCGGCGAGCGGCCCGCGCTCGAGAGAACGGCGGGCGGCATCGCCAAGCTCTGGCTGGACCGGCAGGTCACCGCGTCGCTCGACAAGAGCGTGCCGCTCATCGGCGCGCCCGCCGGCTGGGAGAAGGGCTTCGACGGCACCGGGACCAAGGTCGCCGTGCTCGACACGGGCATCGACGCCGAGCACCCCGACCTGGCGGGCAAGATCGCCGCCAGCGAGAACTTCTCCACGTCGCCGAGCATCACCGACAAGCAGGGCCACGGCACCCACGTCGCCTCCACCATCGCCGGCTCCGGCAGCGCGTCGGGAGGGACGTACAAGGGCGTCGCGCCCGGCGCCTCCCTGCTGATCGGCAAGGTGCTCGGCGACAACGGCAGAGGCGAGTGGTCGTGGGCCATCGCCGGCATGGAGTGGGCAGCCGAGCAGGGCGCCGACGTGGTCAACCTGAGCCTGGGCGGCTGCTGCGGCGACGGCACCGACCCGATGAGCCAGGCCGTGGACGAGCTCACCAGGAAGCACGGCACGCTGTTCGTCGCCGCCGCCGGCAACGCCGGGGACACGCTCACGGTGGACACCCCCGCCGCCGCCGGCGAGGCCGTCGCCGTCGGGTCGGTCGACAAGGACACCGGCACGTCGCTGAGCGGCTTCTCCAGCAAGGGACCCCGGTTGTACGACGCGGCCGTCAAGCCGAACATCGTCGCCCCAGGCGACGGCATCGTGGCCGCCCTCTCCTCCGCCTCGTCCGGCAAACCGTACCCGGGCAACGAGCGCTACACCGCCGGCTCGGGCACCTCCATGGCCACCCCGCACGTGGCCGGCGCCGCGGCGATCCTGGCCCAGCAGCACCCCGGCTGGGACGCCGGCGAGCTGCGCGACGCGCTGACCTCCACCGCCGCGCGCGACGGCGGCCACAGCTGGTTCGAGCAGGGCAGCGGCCGCGTCGACGTGGCCCGCGCGGTCACCCAGCAGGTGTTCGCGACCTGGGCCGTCGACTTCCGCGTGCTCGCCGGCGAGCCGGTCACGCGGCAGGTCACCTACCGCAACACCGGGAGCGAGGACGTCACCCTGTCCGTCGCGTCCGCGACCCGCGGCTGGAGCGGCAGGCCCGCGCCCGAAGGGGCGGTGCGCCTCAGCGCCGGGAGCGTCACCGTGCCCGCGAACGGTTCTGCCACCGTCGACGTCACCGTCGATCCCGCCAAGGGGGAGACCGGCGCGTACGGCGGCTGGATCACCGCGAGCGGCGGCGGCGCCGAACTGGTCACGCCGTTCAGCTACTACACCGGCCTGCCCACCCACCAGCTGACCGTCTCGCTGGTCAACTCCTACGGCTTCAAGGAGTTCGGCAGCGGACGCGCGGGCACCGAGCCGCTCGTCTACTACATCCCGACGAAACGGAAGGTCAGCCCCGAGGACCCGTTCCACCCGGCCGGTTACTACACCGCGCGCACCGACGCCCAGGGCAACAGGCAGGTGCCGCTGCCCGCGGGCGAGTACGAGGTCGTCACGGTGATCCACGACGCGACGACCGCGAACCGTACCAGCATGGTCATCGCGACCGTCACGCTCGACGGCGACAGGACCGTCACCCTGGACGCCCGCGACACCGTGCCGATCAGGCCGGTCACCAAGGAGAAGACGGAAGGCGACGGAAGGGCCTGGTACGTCCGCACGTTCACCGACCGCAACAACCCCGTCTCCGTGTACGCGGGCACCGCTCCCGGCCAGGACCTCTACGTCACGCCCGTCGGCAAGGTCCCGGCCGGTGAGATGCGGCTCTCCCACGGGTGGCGGCTCGACCCCGCCGCGCTGACCTCCGCGACCGCGGGCCGGCTCCGGCTCGACCCTGTCTACGACGTCGCCGGCATGCACGCCGCCCTGACCGAGGACCGCACCCTGCCCGTCGTGTCCGTGGGGCAGGGCAGGGAGGCGGACTTCCAGGACGTCGACGTGGCGGGCAAGCTGGTCCTGGCCGGAGTGCCGGTCCCGGACGACTCGTACCGGGGTGCGGCAGGGGCGATGGACCAGGCGGCCAAGCTCGCCGCCGCGCGCGGCGCCGCCGGCTTCGCCGGCTACCTCGACGTCGACGGTGGCAGGGCCAGGGCGCCCTACTCCACCGGGACGTTCCTGGGGCTGGGGCTGAGCGCCGAGCAGGGCCGCGCGCTGCGCGCCGCCGCGGACGCGCGGCCGGTCTCGATGCGCCTGGTGCCGGATGACGCGGCGGATGACCGGGGACCGGTGTACCGGCTGCGCTACGACGAGCGCGACCGGATCCCCCGCAAGGCCCCCACGGTGGACACCCGGGACCTCGTGCGCATCGACGCCCAGTACCACGCCGACCAGCCGGGCACCGCCGGCCGGGAGTTCGGGTCGTCCACCACGGACGAGGAGCCCGGCGAGATCACGTACGGGCAGCCCCTCACCATGCCGCTGGCCCGCACCGAGTACTTCGGCCCGGTCGACGACAAGGTCACCTGGAGCCGCGAGATCACCAACCAGAGCCTGCGCCTGCACTCCAGCGACCGCTTCACCCGGCACGACCGCCGGCAGAGCGAGCACTGGTTCAAGGCTCCCCTGGCGCCGGGCGCCGCCGAGCAGCCCAAGGGTTACCCCGCCGGCGTGCCGTGCGTGATGTGCCGCGACGGCGACCGGTTCGTGCCGCTCGACCGGTGGTCGGACTCCGACCCGCGCCACCTCACCGACCTGAGCACGGCCGAGGTCAAGTCCGCGCCACGGCTTTTCGCGGGCGACCGGGAGATCCCGGTGCAGGGGCGCGCGCCCCGCTCGTTCACCGTCCCCGGGGGGAGCGCGGCGTACCGGCTGGAGAGCGTCGACACCACCAAGCGGACACTGTCGCCGAAGGTGAGCACCGAGTGGTCGTTCGCCTCCTCGCCGCCGTCCGGCACGCCGGACGGGCAGTCCTGCTCGTACGGGCCGTCGTGCGCCGTCCAGCCGGCGATCCTGCTCAGCTACGACCTCCCGCTCGACCTGCTGAACCGGGCGCGGGCCGGCCAGCCGTTCACGTTCGAGATCGGGGCGGGCCCGCACGAGTCGGTCCAGAAGAAGCACGCGGTCAAGCGGCTCAAGGCCGAGTACTCGGTCGACGACGGCGCCACCTGGCTGCCGGCGCTCACCGGGAAGCGGGGCCAGGACCGCTACCAGGCGCTCGTGGTGCACCCGCCGCTCTCCGCCACCAGCGGGTACGTCTCGCTGCGGGTCACCGCGTCCAACAAGGAGGGAGCCACGGTCACGCAGACCATCGAGCGGGCGTACGCGCTGAAGTGAGCCGCGCCGCCGGCGCCTCCCGCGACACCCGCGGGCGGCGCCGGCCGCGGGCGGCGGCACCGCGAACGCGATGATGGTCGAAAGACGTCTGGTGTCGAACGGGAGCCATAGATGCGAATCGGTGTCGTATTTCCGCAGAACGAGATCGGCGCGGACGTGGGCGCGGTGCGCGCCTACGGGCAAGCGGCCGAGGAGCTCGGATTCCGGCACGTGATGGCCTTCGACCACGTGGTCGGCGCCGACCCGGCGGTCCATCAGGGCTGGGAAGGCCCCTACGACGTGCGGAGCACCTTTCACGAACCCCTGGTCCTGTTCGGCTATCTCGCCGCGCTGACCAGGCTGGAACTGGTCACCGGCATTGTGATCCTGCCCCAGCGGCAGACGGTCCTGGCGGCCAAGCAGGCGGCAGAGGTCGACCTGCTCACCGGCGGCCGCTTCCGGTTCGGCGTGGGGCTCGGCTGGAACCAGGTCGAGTACGAAGCCCTGGGCCAGGACTTCGCCACCCGGGGCAGGCGCATCGAGGAGCAGGTCGGGTTGATGCGCCGGTTGTGGAGCGAGCAGTCGGTCACGTTCGAGGGCAGCTTCGACCGGGTGACCGGGGCGGGCCTCGCGCCGCTGCCGGTGAGCAGGCCGATCCCCGTCTGGTTCGGGGCGCAGTCGCCTCCGGCCTACCGCCGCGCCGGCCGGCTGGCCGACGGGTGGTTCCCGCAGATGTCTCCCGGACCGCGGCTGGACGAGGCGAGGGCCATCGTCGAGGAGGCCGCCTCGCAGGCCGGACGCGACCCCTCCGCCATCGGCATGGAGGGGCGCGTCAGCTGGACGGGCGACGCCGACGAGCTGGGCGCGCTGGCGGGCCGGTGGCGCGAGGCCGGCGCCACGCACTTGGCCGTCAACACCATGAAAGCGGGGCTGAGCTCCGTCGACGAGCACATCGCCGCCCTGGCGACCGCCTCGGTCGCACTCGGGCTGCGCGAGAGCTGAGCCGGGTCAGATCGAGGCGGGGCAGGGGGCCCACCGGTCGAGCGGGCACGGTCGAACGGCAGGGTCAGATCGAGGCGAGGCCGGCGCCGACCAGGACGCGCAGGTGCTCCAGCAGGTCTTCGGTCGTGGCGGCGAGCGGCTGGACGCAGACATGGTCGGCGCCCGCGTCGAGGTGGTCGCGCACCCTCTCGATGATCGCCTCCGGGTCGCCCCAGGCCACGATGGCGTCGACCAGCGCGTCGCTGCCGCCACCGGTGACGTCGTCCTCGCTCCAGCCCAGGTCGAGCAGGTTGTTGACGTAGTTCGGCAGGCCGAGGTAGAGCGACATGAAGCGGCGGGCGGTCTGCCGCGCCCGTACCGGATCGGTGTCCAGCACGACCGTCTGCTCCGGTGCCAGCACGGGATCGGGGCCGAGAACGGCACGGGCGCGCGTGGTGTGCTCCACGGGGACGAAATAGGGGTGCGCCCCCTGCGTGCGCTGGGCGGACAGCTCCAGCATCCGGGGGCGGAGCGCGGCCAGCACCCGCGGCGCCGGCGCGGGCAGCGGGCCGCCGTATTTCGTCGAGTCCATGGCGTCGAGGTAGTCGCGCATCGCCGACACCGGCCTGCTGTAGTCATGACCGCGCATCTCCACGGCGGGCGCGTGGCTCACGCCCAGGCCGAGCACGAACCGCCCGGCGTACGCCTCGGCGAGCGCGCTCGCGCCGTTCGCGGCGGCGGTGGCGTCGCGGGCCCAGATGCTGGCGATCCCGGTGGCGATCATCATGCTCTGGGTCGCGTCGAGCAGCAGTCCCGCATGGACCAGCGACTCCTTGCCCGCCGGGGTCTCACCGAACCACAGCGTGCCGAAGCCCAGGCTCTCGATCTCGCCGGCGGCGTCCCGCTCGACCACGGCGGGCTCGCCGGTCAGCGTGGCGTTCCAGACGCCTACCCGCCCCATGCGCCGCTTCAGCGCCGCCACGTCGATGCTCGCCTCCGGCATCGCAATCACCACCTTGGTCGTCACCTGTCACCCAGGCCACCACGATATGTGGCGTAACGTCGGCGTAGCGCAAGGCCCGCTTCATGACTTGCCGTCGTCTTTGTCACCCGCCCGGCCCGCGCCGCCTGACGCGCCGTCTCTGTCACGTGCCGCCCCCGCCGCAGCCGCCTCCACCGCAACCACCGCCGCCGCTGTCCCCGCCGCTGCTGCTGCCGCCGCTGAAGTCGCCGCCGCCGTAGCCGCCGCCCGAGTGCGACCCCGAGCGGTCGGAGCCGAACAGGCCGCTGAAGTCGAAGAAGCCGCCACCGCACGACCCTCCGCCGGAGGGGACGGCGGGGTCGTGGACCGGGATGCTCGTCCTGCCGTACGACCCGCAGTGTCCCGGAGCGCAGCACGCGGCGCGCGATCGGGTCCTGGTCCGGGTGTCGCGGCGCAGCGTGTCGGCGAGCCGCCGGTCGGGCAGCTTCGTCAACCCGTGCAGCGCCACCTCGCTGATGTCGTCGGAACTCTGCCACGAGCCGTCCGCGAGGGCCCGGACGTCCGCCCGCTCCAGCGCCGCCCGTCCGGACCTGGTGAGCGGGTCGGCCAGCCGGCGGCGGAGCAGGAAGGAGCAGCCGAGCCCGGCCACGGCGGCCACGACCGCGATCGCGACCGCGCCCACGGGGCCGTGCAGAGCCGTCCCCACCGCGGCCGCGAGCACCGCCAGCGCGGTGAGGACGACCAGCAGGCCGGTACGCCGCCGTGCCCTCACCCGGGCGGCCGGCGGCATCAGGTAGCCCCGCCGCAGCAGGGGGGTGGACAACCATCGCATCGCTTCGGCGTCGCCGACGCCGTGGCGTACCTCGGCCGCGGTGGATCCGCCCATCCCGCCCTTGACCTGCCGGTATACCGCTCGCTCGATCCGGGCCCGCTTGTTCGGCCGGAAGCCCTGCACCGGTGTGACGACCCCCTCGCTGGACACCCGGACCCCGCCCTGGGCCACCAGCGACACCAGCGCCGTGTTGATCACCCGGCGCGGCCCGCCCGCGAGATAGGCCGCCTGGTAGAGGTCGAGTGGAGAGCCTGTGGCCGGCGCCGTCCTGGATCGGGCGGCGGACAACGCCAGGTGTGTGCGTGCCGCGGCGAGGGCGATGAGTGCGACCAGCGAGATGGCGATCGCGTAGGAAACCCCGTCCATTGTGTCTCCCCTTGAGCAGAGAAATGATGAAACGCAGGCGGCCCCCTGTGCTTGGAAGACGTTCCCCGTCCGGCCGGCGGTTCCCCGGAGAATGAGCAGAACGAGCAGAAGCGCCGCGAGCGCGCCCGCGATCCGCTGATCACCGTGCGGCGCCGGCCCGGCCGCGGCCCGTACCGGCGTGGAACGCGGGGCTTGCGGGCGGCGTGCGCCCATGAGGGGTTTAACCAGGCAATATCCTGATACGGCGGGGCCCGGGCGGGCAGGGACCTATGAGGGACCCATGCCTCTGCCGGACATGATGGCGACACCCGGAGAGTGCCGTCAGGGGGTGTTCGTGATGCGCGACTCGGTGATGCGACAAGTGCGGAGATACCGGTTCGACCGCAACCCGCTGCGCCGCCGATCCGACCGCCTGGAGAGTCTCGCGCTGCTGGTCGCCGTGTTGCTGGTGCTGCTCAGCGCGTGGCCCGCGGTGACGGCGGGGCGGCAGGCGTACCAGAGCGCGGCGAACGCGGGCGCCGGCGGGCGGTTGCAGGTGAACGCGACGCTGCTGGCGGACGTGCCCGTCAGCCCGACGTCGCTCGGCTCGGTGCCCAGGGGCGGCCCGGTCCAGGCGCGGTGGACCATGCCCTCCGGGCAGGAGCACACCGGTCAGGTACGCGGGCCCGCCATGGCCAAGGCGGGCACGACGGTGCGGATCTGGGTCGACGAGACCGGCCGGCCGGCGCTCCCGCCGCCGACCGCGGTGGAGATCCACGTCACCGGCGTGGTGACGGGGATGCTCGTCATGCTGGCCGCGGTGGCGGCGGTGCTGACGGCCCTCGCGGGGTTCCGGTGGCTGGTGAACCGCGGCCGGTACCGCGCGTGGGAGGACGCCTGGTCGCTGGTCGACGAGCGGCGGCGCCGCCGCTCGTAGGCGCATCCCCATCGCCCACACGTGACATCGCCCGTAACGGATGATTCCGCGTGGTCGGTGCGCATCATGATATTTCCTGCTTTGGCCGTCGGGTGCCGACACGCCAGGCAGCGCGCAACCTCCGTAACCGGCGCGGGTGTGGTGGACATGCGCCGACATGCACGGAGGGTGCCAGGACGATGACTTACAGTTTCCCCGTCATTTTCAGTCATCGCCTGTTCAGGGGGACAGATGAGATCACGGACCATCCCGATCACGACGGCCGCCGCCCTGGCCATGACCGGCCTCATGGTGCCGGTGGCCGCCGCGTCGGGGGCCGGCAGGGCCGCTGCACCCGTGGCGGGGCCGGCGGACACGCGCCCGCGGTGGCCGCACGGCGCGGACAAGTCGCCGGAGATGGACGCCCACCGGTCGAGCGACTTCTGGACGCCCGCCCGCATGGCGGCCGCGCTCGGCGCGCCCCTGCCGGAGACCGAGCTGACGCCGTACCACGGCGAGGGCGCGGCCCGGATCACCGGCGTCCCGTCGTCCCAGCGGCTGACGCCCGGCGGTGACAGCAACGGCTACGCCAAGGTCCGGCGCCCGTACAGCAAGCTCCCGCACACGCGCGCGGCCGGCCGGCTGTTCTTCGTCGACGCCCACGACAAGCTCAGGTCCTGCACCGCGGCCGTGGTGCGCTCGCGCGACGAGTCGCTGATCGTCACCGCCGCGCAGTGCGTGTACGGCGAGCCCGGCGACCACCACGAAGGGGGGTACCGCCAGGATCCGCGGCACCACGGCTGGCATCGCTACCTGCTGTTCGTGCCCGCCTACGACGGGCGGAAAGAGCGGGAGCCGTACAGCCGCTGGGGGGCGGTGCGCGCGTGGAAGCCGAGCGCCTACACCGGCCACGAGGGCGGGGGCGCCAACTCGCCGTACGACGTCGCGCTGGTGGAGGTCGAGAACATCTACACCGACCAGACGTTGCAGGACCGGGTGGGCGGCTACACCGTGCTGCGCAACCAGGGGGGCTACTTCAAGGTCAACACGATCGGCTACCCCGCCGTGCACAAGAACCGCGCCTACCAGGGCAAGGACCAGATGTGGTGCGAGGGCCGCACCCGCCCGGCCCGCCCCTACGAGCCGCGCCGCCACGACGTGCGGTTCGGCGGGCTGACCACCCACAACTGCCAGCTGGTCGACGGCGACAACGGCGGCCCGTGGATGGTGCGCGCCCCGGGCAGCGGCCTCGTCGGCGTGACCTCCACCGGGCGGTCGCACAACGGCGACAACGGCAGCACCACCGCCACGGCGCTGGGCATCGACTCGTACGGCGCCATCGTCAAGGCGGCCGACCCGGAGGGCGTCTACGACCAGCTGTCGATCAGCGCGGACGTGGCGGACGGGACGATCGAGCAGGGCGAGAGCACCATAGCCACGTTGACGGTCGCCATGAACGGCCTGAGCGGCGCGGCGGACGTGCCTGTCAGCGTCCGGCTGCCGCGCGGGTTCCGCCTGGTGCCCGACTCCGAGTCCGACTGCGAGGGGACGAGCGGCGAGGTGACCTGCACGATCGACACCATCTACCCGGGGCAGACGGTGGAGCTCAACCTGCGGATCGCGGCCGACGACGTCGCCCCCGGCAGGTACCGGTTCCGTGCGGACGTCGAGCGCACCCACCTCAACCCCGACCCGCGCGGCACCGTCGCGTACTTCAGGATCCACGTCGTTCGCTGATCGTACGTGAACGCCGCCTCGCGGCGGTTCAGGGACCGGCCCGCCCTCCTTTGGGGGCGGGCTTGGCCCTGACGTGCATGCGCTCGCCCTGCGGACCGAACAGGGCCAGCACCTCGGCGGGCTCGGAGTCGGGGTTGGCGAAGCCGTGCGGTGTGCGCGTGTCGAACTCGGCCGCCTCGCCCGGGGTCAGGATCACGTCGTGCCGCCCGAGCAGCAGGCGCAGCCGGCCCGACAGGACGTACAGCCACTCGTAACCCTCATGGACCTGCTGCTCCAGCTCGCAGCCCGGCCAGTGCGGCGGGTAGATCTGCTTGAACGCCTGCAACCCGCCCGGCCGCCGGGTCAGCGGGATGTAGGTCCTGCCTCCCTTGAGCTTGACCGGCCGCATGTGCACCCTCGGGTCGCCGGTGACGGGCGCGTCGATCAGCTCGTCGAGCTGCACCTGATGGGCCGTGGCCAGCAGGAGCAACAATTCCAGTGTCGGCTTGCGCTGCCCGGCCTCCAGGCGCGACAGCGTGCTGACGGAGATGCCCGTGCTCGTGGACAACTGCGCCAGCGTCACGCCGCGCTCCTGTCGCAACGCCCGCAGCCGCGGCCCCACCGCCTGCAGCACTTCGTCGAGTTCCATGGATCCAGCTTGCCATTTCGGCAATGATATTTGTCAAACTCGCGCCTCGTCGCGGACAGTGGCCGCACCACACGGACAAGAGGAGCGGCAATGGACACGAGATATGACGTGATCGTCGTCGGCGGCGGCGCCGCCGGGCTGAGCGGCGCGCTCACACTGGCCAGGGCGCGGCGCAGGGTGCTGGTGATCGACGCGGGGGAGCCGCGCAACGCGCCCGCCGATGGTGTGCACGTCTACCTGGGGCGCGAGGGCGTGCCGCCGCACGAGCTGCTGGCGGCCGGCCGCGATGAGGTGACCGGGTACGGAGGCGAGATCGTCACGGGCACGGTCGAGACCGCCGAGCGCACCGGCAAGGGGTTCCGGCTCGCGCTCGCCGACGGGTCGCAGGTCGAGGCCGCCCGGCTGCTGGTGACCACCGGACTGGTCGACGAGCTGCCCGACGTGCCCGGGCTGGCCGAGCGGTGGGGCCGCGACGTGCTGCACTGCCCGTACTGCCACGGCTGGGAGGTACGCGACCAGGCGATCGGCGTCGTGGCCACCAGCCCGCTCGCCGTGCACCAGGCCCTGCTGTGGCGGCAGTGGAGCGACGACGTGACCCTCTTCCGCCACACCGCGCCCGAGTTCGGCGAGGAGGAGATCGAGCAGCTCGTCGCCAGGGACGTCACGGTGGTGGAAGGACGTGTCACCGGGCTGCAGCTGACCGGCGGGCGGATCAGCGGCGTGCGGGTGAACGGCACGGTGGTGCCGCGCCGGGCCCTCGCCGTCGCCACCCGGATGACCGCGCGCTCCGGCCTGCTCGCCGGGCTGGGGCTGGAGACGGCCGAGCAGGAGATGGCCGGGCACGTGGTCGGCACCTACGTCCCCGCCGATCCGGCGGGCGCGACCGGCGTGCCCGGCGTGTGGGTGGCGGGGAACGTGACGAACCTGCCCGAGCAGGTCATCGGTGCGGCGGCGGCGGGTGTGCGCGCGGGCGCGGCCATCAACGCCGACCTGATCGCCGAGGAGACCCGCCGGGCCGTCGCCGTCCGACGGGCGCACGCGGGTGGCCAGATCTCTCCGGAGAAGTTCTGGGACGCCTTCTACACCGAGCGCCCGCAGATCTGGAGCGGGAGGCCCAACGTCATGCTCGTGCGCGAGGCCACGGACCTGGAGCCGGGCCGGGCGCTCGACCTGGGATGCGGCGAGGGCGCCGACGCGATCTGGCTCGCGGAGCGGGGCTGGTGGGTGACCGCCACCGACATCTCCCGCGTCGCCCTCGACCGGGGCGCCGAGCAGGCCAAGGTCGCGGAGGTGGCCGACCGCATCGACTGGCAGCGGCACGACCTGGGCAGCACGTTCCCCGACGGGCACTACGACCTGGTCTCGGCCTCGTTCCTGCACTCGAAGAGCGAGCTGCCGCGCGAGAAGATCCTGCGCTCCGCGGCGGCGGCCGTCGCGCCCGGCGGGGTGCTGCTCGTCCTCGGGCACGGCGGCTGGCCCAGCTGGGAGCACGACCCGATGCCCGGCGTGCACTTCCCGACCACGCAGGACGTGCTCGACGCGCTCGACCTGCCGGAGGGGGAGTGGGAGGTGCTGCGCAGCGAGGAGTACGAGCGCAGCCAGCACGACCACGAGGGCCGGCCGGGCACCCGCACCGACAACGTGCTGAAGATCCGCCGCCTTCCCTAGGGCCGTCGTTGACGGGGTCGCTGATCCCTGATCTTCTGATCGCGCGGCCCCGTCCCCCGGCTCCGTCCCCTGGAGCCGTTCCGTGCGGAGGTGGTGTCCCATGCCGACGGGTTTGAGCTGTGTGCGGGCTGGCGGGCCAAGCCGGCCCAGCGCACGGTGTCCGACTCGATGTGGCAGTCGGGAGCCGCGATCACCCTCCTCGACCTGGGCAAATACCGGGTGACCAAGTACAGGGACGGCGTCCTCGTCCTTGACCAGCAGGAGCAGCTGCTCAACCGGCTGGACACCCTGTTCGGGCCGCACAGCACCACCTCGCCGGAGAACACCAAGGCCAGGAGCGTCAACGAGTCCATTCTCGGCTCCCAGGCCAGCGCCTTCCACACCTGCCTGACCGGCCTGGGAGTGCGCCACCGCTACCGGAATCGTCGGTAGTGCTCCGGCCTTCGGGCCGGAGGTGAAGCCGGCTCGCCCGCGTAGCGGGGCAGGAACAGCCGATTCGTCTGGCGGCGGATCGGCGTCTTTCGGCTCAGGCGGGACGGTTGTGTTGTTCGATGTACTGGCGCAGGACACTGATCGGGGCTCCGTCCACCGATCCGGCGAAGTAGGAGCCCGACCACAGTTTGCTGGCCCGGTAGTAGTGGCGGGCCAGTTCGGGAAACTCCTGGCGCATCCGCCGCGAGGAAACGCCTTTGAGGCTGTTGACCAGCTTGGACAGGGCGACCTTGGGCGGGAAGTTGACCAGCAGGTGGACATGGTTGTCCTCGCCGTTGAACTCGCGCAGTTCGGTCTCGAAGTCGGCGCAGACCGCGCGCATGATCTCTTCCAGCCGGGCCAGGTGCTCGCCGGCGAAGACCCGATGCCGGAACTTGGTGACGAAAACCAAATGCGCATGCAGGACGAAAACACAGTGTCTGCCAGTTCTGATATCGCTGTACTCGGCCATAAGCCAACTGTATGATGATCTCGTGCAGTTGCGGTACTCCTTCCGGATCGACCCGACCCGCTGCCCCAACGCCTGAGCACGGCGTCGTCGTTCTAGCGGCCGTGGGTGGTGAACCATGTCGCGATCTGCACCCGGGAGGAGAGGGACAGCTTGGTCAAGATGTGCTCGACGTGCCCTTCGGCGGTGCGCTGCGCGATGACCAGCCTCGCGGCGATCTCCTTGTTGCTCAGCCCTTGGGCGACCAGCTCGGCGACCTCCTGCTCGCGAGGCGTGAGGACGGAGGGCTGCGGGCGTTCGGCCGAGGAGCCGCGGTCGACGTCGAGCGCGTAGTCGACGGCCTGGTCGAGGGACAGGCCGGCGCCCCGCTGGAAGGCGCTCATGTACGCGCTCGCGCCCAGGGCGCCGCGCACCCGCGTCTGGCAGATGTTGTGGAAGTCGGTGAAGGGCCGCAGCCCGGGCGTCACCGTGCCGATCGAGCGCCACACCATGCCCGCGGCGCCGAACAGGGTGGCCGCCCGCTCCTCCCGGCCGTGCGCCGCCTCGATCCAGGCCAGCACCTCCAGGCTCTCGGCGACGCCCCACCGGTCGTCGTGGCGGCGCATGACGTCGAGCCCTTTCTTGACCAGCGCCGCCGCCTGGTCGTGCGCCCCCTGGAACCAGTGCGAAAGGCCCGCCACCCACAGCGCGTTGGACCTGGACAGGTAGGCGCTGAGGCCCTCGCACATCGCCAGGCACTCAGCCGCCGAGGACGCGGCCTGGTCATGGTCGCCCAGCGCCGAGTGGACGATCGCCAGGTGGAACAGGGTCATCCACCCGCCCGCCTGATCGCCGTCGGCCAGGTAGCGCTCGCGCGCCTCCAGCAGGAGCGCGAGCGCCTCGCGGTGCTCGCCCCTCAGGTGGGCGGCCAGCCCCGAGAAGTGGGTGGCACAGGTCAGCGCGCCCGGATGGTCCAGCCGCCGCGCGAGATCGTGGCACTCGCTGAGCAGGGGCAGGGCGGCGTCCACGTCACCCTGTCTGAGCGCGAACCAGGCGGCCACCCACAGTGCGTCGGCGCGGACCGGGGTGGCCTCGGAAGCCGCTTCGAGGGCCCGGGTCAGCAGGCGGCGGCCCTCGCCGAAGGAACCCGCGGCGAAGAGCCAGTAGTTCCACAGCGAGGTGACCATCTCCAGCGCCGCGTGCGCCTCGCCGGGCTCGCCGAGGCTGAACTCCAGCGCCGTCCTGAGGTCGTCCTTCTCGTGCTGGAGCCTGGTGACCCACCGCGCCTGGTCGGGGCCGAACCACTCGTCCCGTGCCCGCCGCGCCAGGCCCAGAAGATAGTCGCGGTGCCGCCGGCGCAGCTCCGGCTCCTCGCCGGAGTCCACGAGGATGGCATGGCCGTATGCACGGATGTTGTCGAGGAAACGATATCGGGCGCGCCCGGCGCGCTCGGAGCGCGTCAGGATCGACTTGTCGAGCAGACCGACGAGCAGGTCGAACACCTCCTCCGTGGCGATCTCGCCGCCGGAGCAGACCTGCTCGGCGGCTTCGAGGCCGAACTCGCCGGGAAACACCGACAACCGGGCCCACAGGGCGCGCTCGGCGGGGTCGCACAGGTCGTAGCTCCAGTCGATCGCCGCGCGCAGCGTCCGGTGCCGGGGGACGGTGGTGTGCCGCCGGTTTACGAGGAGCCGGAACCGGTCGTCCAGGCGGTCGAGGATCTGGGCCACGGACAGCACCCGCACCCGCGCTGCGGCGAGCTCGATGGCCAGCGGAACGCCGTCCAGCCGCCGGCACAGCTCGGCCGCCGGCTCGTTGTCGTCGCCGAGGGCGAAGTCCGGCTGGACGGCCGCCGCCCGCTCGGCGAACAGGGTCAACGCCTCGTCGGACGCCGTGGACCGGCCGTGCCCGGGCAGGGCGAGCGGCGGCACCGTGAACACGCACTCGCCCTCCACGCCGAGAGCCTCACGGCTGGTCGCGAGGATCCGCAGCCCAGGGGCCGCGCCCAGCAGCTTGCCGGCGAGTACGGCCGCCGCCATGGGCATGTGCTCGCAGTTGTCCAGCAGCAGGAGCAGCTGCCTCGACTCCAGGAGTTCCACCAGGCCGGAGTCGGGCCGCTGCGGGGATTCGTCGAGGAATCCCAGGGCGTCGAGGACGGCGGGGGCGAGTGACTCGCCGTCGCTCAGGGGGGCGATGTCGACCAGCCACACGCCGTCACGGAACGCCCGGCGCACGTCGGCCGCGACGCGCAGCGCGAGCCTCGTCTTGCCCACACCGCCGGCGCCGGTCAATGTCAGCATGCGGGCCTGGGTCATGAGCCGCCGCGCCTGGGCGAGCTCGTGGCGGCGGCCGACAAAGCTGGTCAGTTCGAGCGGCAGGTTGCCGTCGGGCCGTTTCGTGGCCATGTCCCACAGTAACGTGCCAGGTCAAGCCCGGCAGCCCGCGGGCCCAGGCGCCTGGAAATCTACATTGTAAAGGCGCCGGGTTCGGCGCCGTACACGGTGCCCTTGCCGGAAAGCCGCACCGGCGGCGCGGCAGCCGGCACGAAGGCCGACTGCCCGGGGCGCAACGTGAGGCCCTCTCCGAGGCGGCTCTCGCCGTCGACGCAGAGCACCATCCGCGGTACGCCGCCGGGCAGGGTGTGGGCGGCCTGGCCGGTCAGGTCGTAGCGGGTGAGCGCGAACTCGGGGGCGGGCGGCCGGTAGCGGTGCTCGCCGGCGGTGTCGTGCCCGGGAGGGACGACGTGCGGGGCGGCCGGCGTGAAGTCCACGACGCGCATGAGTTCGGGGACGTCGACGTGCTTGGTGGTGAGGCCGCAGCGCAGCACGTTGTCGGAGTTGGCCATGATCTCCACGCCGATGCCGCCGAGGTAGGCGTGGGGCACCCCGGCGCCGAGGTAGAGCGCCTGGCCGGGGAGCAGGTCGACGTGGTGGAGGAGGAGTGCGGCCACGATGCCGGGGTCACCGGGGCATGCGCGGGCGATGCCGGCGTAGGGAGCGAGGTCGTCGCCGCCGCCGGTGCCGGTGCCGCTGCCGGGGCCGAGGTCGAGCAGGGCGCGCTCGACCTGGGCGCGCAGCGGCCGGGACGCGTCGTCGAGCATCTGGGCGAACACCGTGCGCAGGGCGGTCTCCGGCTCGCCTGAGCGGAGCGTGCCGATCCAGGGTCGCAGGTCCGGCAGGCGCAGGCGGTCGAGCAGGTCGGCGGTGGAGGCGGGGTCGCGGAACCCGCACAGCCCGTGGAAGGGGGTGATGGCGCAGACCATCTCGGGCTTGTGGGAGGCGTCCTTGTAGGTGCGGGTGGCGTCGTCGAGCGGGACGCCGCGGGCGTTCTCGTCGGCGAAGCCCGCCTCGGCCTGCGCGGTGGTGGGGTGGACCTGGAGGGAGAGCGGCCGCTCGATGGCGAGGACCTTCAGCAGGTAGGGGAGCGCGGGCCCGAATCGTGCGGTGGAGCGCTCGCCGAGGGTGGCGGCGGGCTCGCGGGCGATGAGGTCGTTGAGGGGGATGCCGTCGACGGTCGACGGGGCGCCGGGGTGGGCGCCCATCCAGAGTTCGGCCTGCGGCCGGCCGGTGGGTTCCGTCCCGAACAGCTCGGGCAGGGCGGTGACCGAGCCCCAGTCGTAGGGGCGGATGGTGGTGGCCAGGCGCATGGGCGCGTCGGTCGGCGGCAGGTCGTTCTGTGGCACGGCGTCGGCTCCAATCGTCGTCCATGGAGCGTAGAACGCGATCGGCGGGCGTCAGCACTCAGGTGCCGTGTTGCGGGCGGCGCACGTTTTCCCGCCGCCTTTCCCTGCCGCCGGGTCCGCGGCGGGTCGCCGTGCGAGCGGATCACCGGGCCTGCGGCGGGTCACCGCGCGCGCGGGCCCAGCAGGACGGGCATGGTGCGGGTGCTGTTGCCGAGCAGGGTGTCCAGCGGGCGCAGCTCCTCGGCCGGCACGGCGGGCGCGATCTCCGGGAACGCGTCGAAGAGCGCGGACAGCGCCACCTCGGCCTCGAGGCGGGCCAGTGGCGCGCCGAGGCAGAAGTGCGGGCCGTGCCCGAAGGACAGGTGAGTGGCCGGCGGGTCGGTGAGGTCGAACAGGTGGGCGTCCTCGCCGTACTGGTCAGGGTCGCGTCCCGCGGAGGCGAAGCAGGCCAGCACGGGCTCCCCGGCGCGCACGCGCACGCCGTCGATCTCGACGTCGCGCCGGGCGTAGCGCATGGGGAAGTAGGCGATCGGCGAGTCCCAGCGCAGGGTCTCCTCGACGGCCGCGCTGTAGGGGCATTTGCCCGCGCGCAGCAGCTCGACCTGGTCGGGCACGTGGAGCAGGGCGCCGATGGCGTTGGTGATGAGGTTGACCGTGGTGACGTGGCCGGCGATGAACAGCAGCTCGATGGTGGCGAACAGCTCCTCGTTGGAGAGCCGGCCGCCGTCCTGCTCGCGCAGCGTGATCAGGTCGGTGATGAGGTCCTCGCCGGGGCTGTCGCGGCGCTCGTCGATGATCTGGCCGAGCAGCACGTGCAGGGCCTGGCGCAGGTCGGGTGTGTCGTCGAGGCTGCCGCCGACCTGCGCGACGGCGTCGGTGAGCTCGTGCAGTCTCTCCTGGTGCCCGGCCGGGATGCCGATCATGTCGGAGATGACGTCGCGGGGCAGCGGGTAGGCGAACTCCTTGCGCATGTCGACCGGCCGGCCGGGTGGCATCGCGGCGAGCCGGTCGATGAGTGCGGCGGTGAGTTCCTCGATTCTCGGGCGCAGCCCTTTGAGCCGGCGGGGCGTGAACGCGGCGGTCAGCGGGGCACGCAGCCTACGGTGTTCGTCGCCTTCGGCGTTGAGCATCGAGGTGTCGGTGACGATGCGGGTGATGGCCGTGCCCGGCGGGGCGCTGTCGCGGTCCTTCCAGTAGCGCAGCTCCCTGGACAGGTCCGGGTGGGTCAGCACGGCCAGCAGCGTGGAGTAGCGGGTGGCGGCCCAGGTGTGCACGCCTTCCGCGGTCACCGGGACGAGCGGCCCGGCCGCGCGCAGCCGGTCGTCGTCGCCGTGCAGGTCGGGGGTGGCCGGGTCGAGGATGAAGCGGTGGTCGTCTGTCATGGTCATCCCGTTCGTCGTGGGCTGACCGCCAGCGCGGTCACGTCGAAGCCGGGGTCCTGGTCGAGGTAGAGGTCGCGGACCAGCTCGCCGGCGGCGGGCGCGTTGCACAGGCCGTGGCCGGAGAAGCCGGTGGCGTACAGGAACGCCGGAGGGCCCGGCTGGTGGCCGATGAAGGCGGTGCGGTCGGGGCTGGCGTCGCGCAGGCCGGTGACGGCGGTGTGCAGCGCGAGCTCCGCGAGGCTCGGGTAGACGTCGGCGACCCGGCCGGCGACCTCGCGCCGCCATGCCTCCCGGTCGGGCCCCGGGTAGCCCATGCCGATCAGCATGCGGTCGTCGCGGACCCTGATGAGCAGGCCGGTGGCGGCGTGCAGGGTGACCGGGACGTCGGGCGTGCCGGGCGGCAGCGGGTCGGTGGTGAGCAGCTCCTGCTCGATGGGCTCGGTGAGCGGCAGGTCGACGCCCGCGCAGCGGACGAGCGAGGCCGACCAGGCGCCGGCGGCGCAGATGATCGCGTCGGCGCCGATCTCGCCGCTGGCCGTGCGGATGCGGCCGGCCTGCGCGTCGATGCCGGTGACCGGGCAGCCGGTACGCAGCACGGCGCCGGCCTTCTCGGCCGCCTGCGCGTAGGCGGTGACGATGGCCGTGGTGTCGGAGATGTAGGCCTGCGGCGAGTACGCGGCGGCCAGCAGCGGCGTGTCGTCGCCGACGAGGGGGTTGAGCTCCCGTGCCTCCTCGGCGGTGATGAGGCGGACGTCGACGCCGGCGGCGTGCTGGGCGGGCAGGTCGGCCTGGAAGGCGGACAGCTGCTCGGGCTCGGTGAACAGGATCAGGTAGCCGACCTGCCGCAGGGGCAGGTCGGTGCCGGGCCGGTCAGGGAAGGCGTGGTAGGCCTGCAGGCTGCGTACGGCCAGCGCGGAGCTGACGGGGTTGCCGGCGAAGTAGGAGCGGACCACGTCGGCGGTGGCGCGGGAGGCGCCGGAGCCGAGCGTGCCGCGTTCGAGCAGGGTGACGTCGACGCCGGCTTCGGCCAGGTGGTAGGCGATCGACAGGCCGATGACGCCGCCGCCGACCACCACCACCCGGGAACCGCCGTTCACACCGGCTCCCGTACGGCGCGCAGGCTCTCGCCGGCCTGCCAGGGGAACAGGTGCAGGTTCCAGCCGCCCAGGCAGTTGCAGTAGAGCGCCATGTGGGCCATGACGGAGATGAAGTCCTCGTGGCTGTCGAGGCGCTCCAGGCCCGACAGGAGGCGCTGGGTGAAGTCCCACAGGGTGTCGAGGCCGCAGTAGCCGAGGAACTCGGCGGGTGTGGCGGCGAGCTGGCGGGTCATCTGGCGCAGCCACGGCATGGGCATGCCGTCGAGGGCGGCGCGGACGAGGCCGCCGTAGCAGCTGTAGCCGAGCGGGCGGGTCTCGCCGTTGACGAACAGGAGCGTGGTCAGGACGGTCTCGTAGCTGCCGGCTCCGGAGGGGATGCGGCCCTCGTGGAGGTCGACGAGCTCGCGGGGCGGGTCGAGCCAGATGCGCTGGGTCTCGGCGTGGACGTCCTTGACGAGTTCGTTGAGCTGCGGGTCGCCGATGGGCAGCCGGGGCAGGACGTGGCCGCCGTCCCCGCCGGCGCGGCGCACTTCGGCGATGACGGGTTCCTTGGTGGTGTAGACGGCGTTCCAGACCTCATGGCCGGCCTGGATGAGGGCGTCGAGGTCCTCTTCGGCGACCTGGCCGACGGGGGTGGCGGTCATGGGCTCGGTGAGCTCGCCGTACTTGATGCCCAGGTGCTGCAGGCGCGAGCAGAACAGGGTGCCGTCGGGCACGGTGCGGCGGTCCACGCGGTATTCCGCGGGGGCGTGCAGCAGCGAGTGGACCGGGGCCACGTGGTAGAGGTGGTATCCCGCGACCAGGGCGTGTCCTTGCAGGCTGCGGTAGGGGAGCGCGTCCCACAGGCATTGGGCCAGGGCGGGGTTGCGCTCGTCGAGTTGGGCCGCCACGGTGATGCCGAGGCTGGGCCAGGTTATTTCCACACGCTTAGTCTCGTTCACAGTACGTCACTGTATCGTCGCATTTTGTGGCGAAACAGGGCGTGGTCAGGGTATTTACCCGGACATGACCGCATCTGGGTGCTGCCCCAGCGGCGCCCAGATCCGGGCGTCACTCCAGATCGAGCGCTCGTCGACGTACGGCCGCAACAGCGCGGTGAGCACCGGATCGCCCCGCCCCGCCAGCTCGTCCTCGGCGATCCTGCGGGCCACGCCCACGATGACGTCGGCGACCTGGACCCGGACGTCGAGGGACGACTCGGCCAGCCGCAGCCCGGCGAGCCGGCCGTCGAGGATCTCCCGCAGCTGGGCGACGCGCTCGTCGGTGAGGGTGGTCTGCCGGTCGTGCACGATCCGGACCGGTTCGCCGCCGCGGTGCCAGAACTCCACGGCCCGCACGATGGCCGGGATCAGCGGGTCGAGGGCGGGGAAGACGTGCGGGGCCTCCAGCAGCCGCTCCCTGAAGGCGGCCACCCGCGGCCTGGCCTGCCACAGCAGCTCCATGATCTCGCCCGCGGGCCCGGGTCCGCGCAGCTCGTCCACCAGGAGGAAGGCGTCGTCGGCGGACATGGTGACGCCCTGGCCGTTCTTGGCGCGCAGCAGGTAGTTGAAGGAGTCGAGGAAGGACGTCCACCGCGCGGCCCCGAACGCGCGCGGGCCCTCGCGGTGGAGCGTGAGCGCCCTGGCCGCGGAGAGCGGGCCGAGGTCGAGGTCGATGCCCGGCGGCTGGCCCGCGTCGAGCAGGGCGACGATCTTGCGTACGGCGAGGAAGGGTTTGTCGGCCAGGAAGACGTGGGCGCGGCCGAGCAGCGGACCCGACGGGCCGAGCAGCCACCTGAGCGTGGCCCGGTGCTTGTCGCGCAGGACGTGGGCGGCCGCGTACTGGCTGGCCGGGGTGGGCGCCCTCTCGCGCAGCTCGCCGATGCACTCTTCCGCCGCCCGCCGGCTGATCAGGACGGCGGCGTGGGCGAACACGTCGGTGTTGCCGCCGACGAGCTTCTCGCCCTCCGCGCCGGACTCGTCGCACACCACTTCAAGAGGTTCCGACACGTACGCAAATGTAACCAAGGCCGCGCCCCGCCCGCGAGGCCATTCCGGGCGGGGCCGCGTCCTGGTGGATCGCCGGTTCAGCCCTTGATGCCGGTGAGCAGGACGCCCCTGACGATCCACCGCTGGGCGATGAGGAAGAGGGCGACCAGGGGCAGGATGGCCACGAGCGCGCCGGCGAACAGCGCCGGCAGGTTGACCGCCTGCTGGTTGAGGTTGGTGGACAGCGCCACCTGCACGGTCCAGTACTCCGGGTCCTGGCCGATGACCAGCGGCCACAGGAAGGCGTTCCAGTGCTCGATGAAGGACAGGATGCCGAGCGAGGCGAACAGGGCGCCGGAGTTCGGCAGCGCCAGCCGGGCGTACAGGCCGAGGAAGCCCAGGCCGTCCACCCGGCCCGCGTCCTCCAGCTCGCGCGGGAAACGCAGGTAGAAGCCGCGGAACAGCAGCACGGCGAACGCGCTGAACAGGCCGGGGGCGATCAGCCCCCACAGGGTGTTGACCCCGCCCATCGAGCCGACCACGACGAACGTCGGGATGAACGTGGCCGCGCCCGGCACCATCATCGTGGCGATGATGAAGAAGAACACCGGCCTGGACGCCGCCACGGGGATGCGGGCCAGCGCGTACCCGGCCATCGACGCGAGCAGCGTCGACAGCGGCGCGGAGATCGTCGCGATGAGCGTGGAGTTCACCAGGGCGTGCGCCAGCGGCACCGCCTCGTTGCCGAAGGCGTCGGCGAAGCCCTGGAAGCTGATCTCCTCGGGCCACCAGCGCCATTCGAGCGAGCCCAGTTCCCGCCTGGTCATGAGCGCGTTGCGGATCAGCAGGTAGAACGGCAGCAGGAACGGCACCGCGAAGACGATCGCCGCCGCGTAGGAGCCCGGATGCCGTCTCCTCATCGCCCCTCCTCCTCGGCGGTCCTGCCGAACCCGGCGAAGCGGCCCTGCAGCAGCGTGAACACCACGATCAGCAGGGTGACGACGAACGCCCCCGCCGATCCTGCGCCGTAGTTCTGCTCGCCGAGCGCCGTCTGGAACAGGTAGATCAGCGGTGTCCTGCCGTCCGCGCCGCCCAGCCCCGACAGGTTGGAGGCCAGGATGTTGTAGAACTCGTCGAACGCCTGGAACGCGTTGATGATCAGCAGCAGCGTCACCGCGACCGACGTGTTGCGCAGCATCGGCCAGGTGATGTGCCGGAACAGCTGCCCTTCGGTGTGCGCGCCGTCCACCCGCGCCGCTTCGTACAGCTGGGCGGGGATCTGCTGGATGCCCGCCAGGAAAAGGATCATGTAGAAGCCCGTCTGCAGCCACAGCCGGACCGTGACCAGCACGATCCAGTACAGCGGCGGGTCCACGGTCGCCACCCAGCCGATCGAGTCCTCGTGGCCGAGCAGGTAGGCCAGGCTGTTGGCCACGCCCGACGGCGTGCCGCTGAACAGGCTCATCTTCCACACGAGCGCGCCGACCACGTACGAGACGGCCGCCGGGATGAAGAACGTGGTCCTGAAGAACGCCCGGCCGCCGCGCAGCCGGTTGACCAGCACCGCCAGGCCCAGCGCCAGCGCGAACGTCACCGGGACGATGAACAGCGTGAACACCAGGATGGTGACCAGCGATCTGGTGAAGGCGGGGTCGCCGAGCAGCCGCCGGTAGTTGTCCAGGCCGTTCCACGAGCCGAGGCTGATCGTGCCGCGCGCGTCGTTGAAGCTGAGCAGCAGGCCCCAGCCGATGGCCACGTACTTGAACAGCAGGAGCCCGGCCACCATCGGCAGCGTGAGCAGCACGAACGCGCGCCAGGCCGGCCACCTGGAGGCCCACCGCGCGCGGGCGCGGTGGGGCCCGCCGGCGCGGGGGCGGGCGGGCGCGGCCGTCGTCGTCATAGCGCGGGCACCTTGTCCAGGATGTCCTGGGACCGCTTGGCCGCCTCCTCCAGGGTCCTGGCCGGGTCGGCGCCCTTCTTGACGATGGCGGTGACCGCGTCGGTGTAGGGCTGTTCCACCTCGGGGGTCCACAGGGCGGGCTGCTTGACCCCGTGCGTGTTCGCGGCCTCCATCACCGCCTGGGCCGGGCCGGTCCTGAGCTTGTCCGCCGCGTTCGCGGCGCTGGTGCGGGGCGGGATGTGGAAGCCGTAGCCGAGGTTCCAGTCGGTCTGCGCGGCGGTGTTCTCCACCCACAACCAGCGCACGTACTTCGTGGCCGCCTCCAGGTGGGCGCTCTTGCCGTTGACGACCTGCACCCAGCCGCCCATGTTGACCACCTGCCGGCCGCCGGGGCCGAAGGCCGGCAGCGGGAAGGAGGCGAAGTCGTCGCCCAGCTCGGCGGTCATGCCGGGGACGGCCCACATGCCGACCCACTGCATGGCCGCCGCTCCGGTGATCAGCGCGCCGGGGTCCCACCAGTCGGTCGAGTAACCCTGCAGGGTGACCTTGCTGTCGTACAGGTCCTTGAGCGCGGTCAGCGCCTCGACCACCTTCGGGTCGTCGTAGATGATCTTCCGGTCGTCGACCAGCAGGTTGCCGTTCGACCAGGGCACCAGCATCCCCAGGTCGCCGATGCCGTCGTTGCCGACGAACAGGCCCTTCTGCCTGCCCGTGGTCAGCTTCCTGGCCGCCGCGGCGAACTCGGCGAAGCTCGTCGGCACGGCCACTCCGGCCTTCTGGAACAGCGACTTGCGGTAGAACACCAGCATCGGGTCCACGACCATGGGCACGGCGTAGACCTTGCCGCCCCACGTGTACGGCGCCAGCACCTTGGGGTCGAAGTCGGACTTCTCCGCGCCGAGCACGTCGTCGAGCGGTGTGACCTGCCCGGCCTTGACCATGTTGGGGCCGACGTCGTTCACCTCGTAGACGTCGGGGCCGTCGGGGGTCAGGACGGCGGCCGTCCACTTGGTGGCGTAGTCGCCGGGGATCCACGACACCTTGACCGCGATGTCGGGGTTGGCCTTGGTGAAGTCGGCGGCGTAGCGCAGGGCCGCCTGCTGGGTGCCCTCCTCGCCGTACTCGTGGTACCAGTGGTTGAGGGTGATCTTGGCGTTGCCGGTGGCGGGCGGGGTCTTGGTCTTGGCCAGCGGGTCGCCGCCACATGCGGAGACGGCGGCGCCGGCGACGAAGAGCACGGATCCTTTGAGCAGTCCGCGGCGGGTGAGTGGTCTGTCCATCGAGGCCACCTCTCGTGGGGGAATGAGATCGGTGCCGATGCGAGGTAACCGGTTACTTCTGACGTCGTGAGGCGGACGCTAGACGCGTCGGCAGGTGGCGTCAATGCGCTGTTAACTTTTCGTTACAAAGCTGCTGGAGCTGGCCTTGACGGACCGTGGTGGATCTCTTAGCGTCGCGGGCATCAGCCATGTAACCGGTTACCCGTCTGGAGGTTCGCCGTGAGACTGCCGCCCGATCGGGCCGCCCGCGCGTGCACCGGCCAGGCCCGGGAGCGGGTGGCGCCGCGCGCGCCCGGCGTCGGCGTCACCGGAGCCGTCACCGGAGCCGTCACCGGAGCCGTCACCGGGCCCGTCACCGGGGCCGCCGTCACCGCGGCTCTCCCCACCGGGGAGGCCACGTGACCCCGTCCGGCCGGGTCACCATCCGTGACGTGGCCAGGCGGGCCGGGGTGTCCGTGGCCACCGTCTCCCGGGTGCTCGCCGGCGACTACCCCGTGCTGGCCGCCACCCGCAACAAGGTCGTCAGGGCCGTGCGCGAGCTCGACTACGTCCCCAACGCCCACGCCAGGGCCCTGTCGGCGGCCCGCCCCGGCGCCATCGCGATCGTCGTCGACAGCGTGGCCATGCCCTACTACGCCTACATCGCCCAGGGCGTGGAGGAGCAGGCGGCGCTCGAGGGCCGGCTGTCGCTCATCTGCACCACCGGCGGCGACCCCGGCCGCGAGCTGTCGATCGTGCGGCTCCTGCGCGAGCATCGGGCCGAGGCCGTCATCCTGGTCGGCAGCGTGATCCTGGACGACGACTACCGCAAGCGGATGACGGAGTACGCGCACGCGCTGGCGGCCGCGGGCTCGCGCCTGGTGTTGTGCGGCCGCCCGCCGCTGGGTGAGGGGGTGCCGGCCCTGGTCGTCGGCTACGACAACACCGGCGGCGCCCACGCCGTGACCGCCCACCTGCTCTCGGCCGGTCACCGCAGCATCCTCTACCTCGGGCTGCGGCCCGGCCACACCACCTCCGAGAGCAGGGTGGCCGGCTACCGCAGCGCGCTGGCCGAGCACGGCGTGCCCGCCGACCCGGCGCTGGAGGTCGAGGCGGAGTTCTCGCGGGAGGCCGGCTACGACGCGATGAAACGCCGCCTGGCCGAGGGGCCGCCCGGCTTCACCGCCGTCTTCGCCGGCAACGACCTGGTCGCCGCCGGGGCCATCCAGGCGCTGGACGAGCACGGGCTGCGCGTCCCCGAGGACATCTCGATCGTCGGCTACGACGACGTCCCGCCGGCGCAGGACCTGCGCCTGACGACCGTGCACCTGCCGCACGACGAGCTCGGCCGGGCCGCCGTGCGGCTCGCGCTCGGCCGGGTGGGCGCCGGCCCGTTGATCCTCGGCACCCACATCGTGGTACGCGGCTCGGTCCGGCCGCTCGGCCCGCGGTGACCTTCCCGATGAGCCCGCTCGCGGCCTTCGCCCTGCGGCCGCCGCTGCTGCCCGAGCTCTTCCCGCCGGACCTGCTGCGCCGGTTGTCGCTGGTGGCCCGGGTGCACGACCGCGTCATCGACCGTTTCGACGGGCCCCTCGACGCCGACATCCTGATCACCGGCTGGGGCTGCCCGCGCATCGACGCCGGCGTGCTGGCCGCCGCGCCCCGGCTGCGCGCGGTCGTGCACGCGGCGGGCAGCGTCAAGGGCCATCTGACGGCGGAGGTGTTCGACCGGGGCATCGTCGTCTCCTCGGCCGCGCAGGCCAACGCGGTGCCCGTGGCCGACTTCACGCTGGCGATGCTGGTGCTGGCGGCCAAGCAGGCGTTCGTCCGCGCCCGCGCGTACGCCGCCGGCGGCTGGTCGGGCGACGCGCTGCCGGGCGTGGCCACGCCGGGGGAGCGCGGCGGGCTGGCCGGCGCGGTGGTCGGGGTCGTCGGTGCCTCGCGGGTGGGCCGGCTGGTCATCGGACGGCTGCGCGCCCACGGCGCGGACATCCTGCTCAGCGATCCGTACGCGAGCCCTGAGGAGGCCGCCGCGCTGGGCGCGGGCCTCGTCCCCCTCGACGAGCTGTGCCGGCGCGCCGAGCTCCTCACCGTGCACGCGCCCGAGCTGCCGCAGACGCGCGGCCTGCTCGACGACCGGCGGCTGTCGCTCCTGCGCGACGGGGCGGTGCTCGTCAACACCGCCCGCGGCGCCCTCGTCGACACCGACGCCCTGGTACGCCACTGCGCGGGTGGCCGCATCGGCGCCGTCCTCGACGTGACCGACCCCGAGCCGCTGCCCCCGGGCCACCCGCTGCTCGCCCTGCCCAACGTCCTGGTGACCCCGCACATCAGCGGGGCGAGGGGTCGGGAGCTGCGGCGGCTGGGGGAGTTCGCGGTGGCGGAGGTGGAACGCCTCGCCCGCGGCCGCCCGCTCCGTGGCGCCGTCAGCCCTGCCGACCTGCACCGCATCGCCTGATGCCGCCGCGGCGGGTCTCCCGCGCACGCGGAGGGTCCGGGGCGGGCCGTACGGGATTCCGCACGGCAGGGGAGGAGCGGATGAGCCGGGAGGCGCTGGTGCGGCGGATGCGGGGGAGGGGCCGATGAGCCCGGACGCGCTGGTGCGGCAGGCGCGGGAGGAGGCCGCCAGGGCGCGTACGGAGCCCCTCCCCGCCCTGACCTTCGCCCTGTGGCGCCGCTACGCGGACACCGGCGACCGCCAGGCCTACGAGCGGGTCTACTTCGAGCGCCGTCGCCGCCTGGCCGCCCTCATGCTTGCCGCACACCTGGACGATCGCCCCGACCCGGCGCTGGACGACCTGCTGTGGTCGGTGTGCGACGAGCACACCTGGGTGCTGCCGGCCCACGAGCCGCGAGACCGCCCGGTCAACGCGTTCGTCGACCTGTTCGCCGCCGAGACCGGCCATGCCCTGGCGGAGGCGGTGGGCCTGCTCGGCGAGCACCTCGACCCGCGGGTGCGGGCCCGGGTGCGCGAGGAGGTGGAGCGCAGGGTCCTGCGCCCGCTCCGGGAGGAGGCGCCTCCCCTGTGGTGGGAGTCGGCAGGGCACAACTGGGCGGCCGTCTGCGCGGGCGCGGCCGGGATGGCGGCGCTGGCGCTGGACTCCGAGCACCTGCCGACCCTGCTGCCCCGCCTGGAGCGGGCCCTGGAGTCGTTCCTGGCGGGCGCGGGCCCGGACGGCGCCTGCCTGGAGGGGCCCGACTACTGGTCCTACGGCTTCGGCTACTTCGTCTATTTCGCCGAGGCGCTGCGCGAGCGCACGGGCAGGGACCTGCTGGACGACCCCCACGTGCGCGAGATGGCCGCCTACCCCGCCAGGATCGACCTGGGCGGCGGCGCGCGCCCGGCCTTCGCCGACTCCTCCGGCACGGGCGCCTACCCGGCCGGTTTGCTGGAGCGCCTGGCCGGACGCCTGGGCGTGCCCGTTCCGCAGGGGCGGGAGCCGTCGTTCCACGACGACCCCTGCTACCGCTGGGCCCACCTGAGCCGCACCCTGTGGTGGGCGGCACGGGCGACACGGGCGGCGCGCACCCCGCCGGCGCCGTGCGACCGCCTGCCGGACGCCGCGATCGTGGTCGCCAGGGCGGGTGGCACGGCCTTCGCCGCCAAGGGCGGCCACAACGACGAGCCGCACAACCATCTCGACCTGGGCCACTTCGTCCTCCACGTCCACGGCAGGACGGTGCTGGACGACCTGGGCGCCCCCGAGTACACGCGCGACTACTTCGGCGCGGGCCGCTACGCGGTGCCGCAGGCCTCGGCGGAGTGGCACTCGATCCCGCTGATCGACGGCAACGGGCAGCGCCCCGGCCGTGACCGCCGCGCCGAGACCGTCCGGTACGCGGCCGGCCACGACACCGTGGACTGGACGCTGGACCTGACGGCCGCCTACGACGCGCCCAAGCTCATCCGCTTCACCCGCGCCTTCGCCTGGCGGCCGGGGCGGCTGGAGCTCACCGACACCTTCGCCTTCGCGGGCGGCGACCGCCCGGTGGCGGAGCTGTTCGTCTCCCGCCTGCGCCCCGAGGTGGGCCGCGGCTCCGTCGGCTGGGGGCCGGTGGTGCTGGAGGTCCCGCCCCCGTGGCGGGCCCAGGCGGAGGAGCTGGTGGTACGCGGCCATGACGGCGTGCCGGAGACGGTGCACCGCGTGCGCCTGACCGCCGCCGTCCCGTCCGGCCCGCATACCTTCGTCTTCACCGTGCGTTGACGGTCGCTGGAGCAAAGGAGCGAATCTGTAGCGCGATATGTTGATTAATGCCCCCGAATGGGGAATACTCTGATCCAGAAGTCCAGCAGAGGGCTTCGACCCACGCGTTATACGTGGCGTGCCTCTGCCTGGGCTTTTTCGCGTCTGCAGGGGCCGCCATGATCTGACCTTTGGAGCATCAGATGGCCGTCCTGGAGATCGCACTCGAAGAGATGACCGCCGAGCAGCTGCTCACCGAGATGAACCGGCCCGAGACGCCGGAGCTGCGCAAGGTACGGATCCGTGAGCGGGTCGTGGCCATGTACGACGCTCTGGTGGGCGAGGTCACCCGCCGCTACCGTTACCGCGGCGAGCCGATGGAGGACCTGCGCCAGGCCGCGTACGTGGGCCTGATGAAGGCCATCAACGGATTCGACCCCACCCTGGGGCACGACTTCCGCGGCTACGCGATGATCACGATGGTCGGCGAGGTGAAGCGGCACTTCCGCGACCGCACCTGGGCCATCCGGGTGCCGCGGGTCTACCAGGAGCGCCGCCTGGAGCTGAACAAGGTGACCAGCGAGCTCACCCAGACCTTCGGCCGCGCCCCCACGGTCGCCGAGCTGGCCGGCAAGATGGGCATCTCGGAGGAGGACGTGCTGCTCGCGCTCGACGCGTCCGCCGCCTACAGCACCCTGTCGCTGGACGCGCCGGTCGGCGGCGAGGACGACGCGGCCGACCTGGGGGACTTCCTGCCCGCGCAGGACGACTCGCTCGACAACCTGCTCGGCAAGCACGCCATCAAGCCGCTCATCGACGCGCTCCCCGACCGTGAGCGCAACATCCTGCTGATGCGGTTCTACGGCAACATGACCCAGTCCGAGATCGCCACGGAGTTCGGCATCTCGCAGATGCACGTCTCCCGCATCCTGCGCGCCGTGCTCACCAAGCTGCGCACCGCCCTGCAGGACTGACCGCCCCGCTTCCGCCCACCGGCCGCCCGTGCTCATGCCCGTGCCGGTGGGCGGAGTCATGTCGCGCGCGAGATGACGGCCGAGGACGCAGCCGCCCGCGCTCTCCGCGAACCTCCGGAAGAGCCGCCCGGCCCGAGCCGGTGCTCGCGCCGGGCCGGCGGTCACATCCCGATCCGGCAGCGGAAGGCCGTCCGGGGGTGACGGTGATCGCGGCATTCGCAGTACGGTTCTCCCTGATCGATGCGTCTGGATGTGTCCATGTCGCGGCACCCGCACGTTGCTCCGAAAGTTTCAGGAAAGTTATTGCCGCACAACGTCCGGCAAAGCCGGTGAGCTCAGGCCTTATGGGCCGGTCAGATCTGCAACATAGCAGTTGACGACACTCTTGACAGTTTTCCGCGAGGCCCCTTATGTTGCCGCAATATTAAGCATTTTTCCTTGAAAGTTTCGGCTTCACATACCGCAATGCGCGTGGCATGTTGCCGTGAGAAGCCCGAAGGGATGGCATGACGGGCCAAGGAGCGATCGACACGTCCCCCACGCCGGACGACAGCACGCGATGGCGGGACCCAGGGCTGTCCCCCGGCGAGCGAGCCGAGGTCCTCATCCCGCTCATGACGCTGGAGGAGAAGGTCGCCCAGCTGGTCGGGGTGTGGGTCGGCGCCGGAGCTTCGGGGGAGGGCGTCGCCCCGCACCAGACCGAGATGGCGGGCGGGCCCGAGTGGAGCACCGTCATCCGCCACGGGCTCGGCCAGCTGACCAGGCCGTACGGCACCGCGCCCGTCGACCCCGTCGCCGGCGCCCGGTCGCTGGCCGCCTCCCAGGCCGAGATCGTGGCGACCAGCCGGTTCGGCATCCCGGCCCAGGTGCACGAGGAGTGCCTGACCGGGTTCGCCGCCTGGCGGGCGACCGTCTACCCGGCGCCGCTGAGCTGGGGCGCGACGTTCGACCCCGGGCTGGTCGAGGAGATGGCCGGGCGGATCGGACGCTCCCTGCGGGCGGCCGGCGTGCACCAGGGCCTGGCGCCGGTGCTCGACGTGACCCGCGACTACCGCTGGGGCCGTACCGAGGAGACCGTCAGCGAGGACCCCTACCTGGTCGGCACCATCGGAGCGGCCTACGTGCGCGGGCTGGAGGGCGCCGGCGTCGTCGCCACGCTCAAGCACTTCGCCGGCTACTCCGCCTCGCGCGGCGGGCGCAACCTCGCCCCCGTGCCGATGGGACGCAGGGAACTGGCCGACGTCGTCCTGCCGCCGTTCGAGATGGCGCTGCGCCTGGGCGGCGCCCGGTCGGTGATGAACTCCTACGCCGAGATCGACGGCGTTCCCGTGGCGGCCGACGACGGCCTGCTGACCGGGCTGCTGCGCGACGAGTGGGGCTTCACCGGCACGGTCGTCGCCGACTACTTCGCGATCCGGTTCCTGCAGAAGCTGCACGGCGTGGCCGCCGACGCCGCGGAGGCGGCCGGGCTCGCCCTGCGCGCCGGCATCGACGTCGAACTGCCCACCGTCGACACGTTCGGCGAGCCGCTGATCGAGGCGGTGAAGGCGGGCGCGGTCGACGAGAAGCTCTTCGACCGCGCGCTGCGCAGGGTGCTGACGCAGAAGGCCGAGCTCGGCCTGCTCGACGAGGGCTGGCAGTGCCTGCCCGAGGGCGCCGACCGGCTCCGCCTCGACGACCCCGAGAGCCAGGACATCGCCCTGCGGCTGGCCCGCGAGTCGGCCGTGCTGCTGCGCAACACCGGCGACATCCTGCCGCTGGCGCCCGGCCGGCGGGTGGCCCTCGTGGGGCCGGTCGCCGACGACCCGATGGCGATGCTCGGCTGCTACGCCTTCCCCGCGCACGTGGGCGCCCACCCCGAGCACGGGCTCGGGCTGGAGATCCCCTCGCTGCGCGAGGCCCTGGGCGCGCTGGTGCCCCGCCTCGCCTACGCGCCCGGCTGCGACATCACCGGCGACGACACCTCCGGCATCGCGGCCGCCGCCACGGTCGCCGCCGCCAGCGATGTGTGCGTGCTGGCCGTCGGCGACCGGGCCGGGCTGTTCGGGCGCGGCACCTCCGGCGAGGGCTGCGACGCCACCGACCTGCGCCTGCCGGGCGTCCAGTCCGAGCTCGTCAGGGCCGTGCTCGCCACCGGCACCCCCGTGGTCCTCGTGCTGCTGGCCGGGCGGCCGTACGCGCTGGGCGAGGAGGCGGACGGCGCCGCCGCCATCGTGTACGCGTTCTTCCCCGGCCAGCGCGGCGGCCAGGCGCTGGCCGAGGTGCTCACCGGCGCGGTGAACCCGTCGGGGCGGCTGCCCGTCAGCGTGCCGCGCGACGCGGGCGGCCTGCCGGCCACCTACCTGTCGCCGTGGCTGGGCCGGCGCTCCCAGGTGTCGTCCGTCGACCCCACCCCCGCGTTCCCGTTCGGCCACGGGCTGGGCTACACCACGTTCGAGTGGAGCGACGTGACGGAGCCCGGCGAGCCGGCCGCCTGGCCGGTCGACGGCGAGGTGAGCGTCGCGGTCACCGTCCGCAACGCCGGGCCGCGGCCCGGCACCGAGGTCGTCCAGCTCTACCTGCACGACCCGGTCGCGCAGACCACGCGCCCCGTGGTCCGCCTGGTCGGTCACGCCCGCGTGCCGCTGGAGCCGGGCGAGGCCGCCCGCGTGACGTTCGGCGTGCCGGCGGACGTCACCTCGTTCACCGGGGTGCGCGGCCGGCGCATCGTCGAGCCGGGCGAGGTCGAGCTGCGCTTCGCGCGGTCGAGCGCCGACGTGGTCGCGGCCGTGCCGCTGCGCCTGACCGGCGACGTGCGCGAGGTCGGCCACGAGCGGCGGCTGCGGCCACGGGCGCGGATCGAGCGCATCGCACCGGAGGACAGAGGATGAGCAGCACCCCCACGACCGTGAACCCGCCACCGGACACCAGGCAGGCCCGGTCACCCGTTCGCCGCCGCCGGCGGCCCGCCGGCACCTCGACCTCCTGGAGCGGGGCGTTCCGCCGCAACTGGCAGCTGTACTCGCTGGCCATCCTCCCGCTGCTGTTCTTCGCGATCTTCCGGTACGCCCCCATGATCGGCAACGTGATCGCGTTCCGGAAGTTCGAGCCCGGCGGCAGCGTGCTGGGCGAGGAATGGGTGGGCCTGCGCTACGTGAACCTATTCCTGAACGACCCCACGTTCTGGAACGTCTTCACCAACACCGCGATCCTCGGCGGGCTCACCCTGCTGTTCTGCTTCCCTCTGCCCATCGTGCTGGCGCTGCTGCTCAACGAGGTCCGCAACCGCGGTCTGAAGAGGTTCCTGCAGTCGGTGTCCTACCTGCCGCACTTCCTGTCGATCGTGGTCGTGGCCGGCATCGTCATGCAGACGCTGGCCATCGACGGGCCGGTCAACCAGCTGGTGCGGGCGTTCGGCGACGATCCCATCACGTTCATGCAGAAACCCGAGTGGTTCCGGACGATCTACATCTCGTCGGAGATCTGGCAGACGGTCGGCTGGGGCACGATCCTCTACCTCGCCGCCCTCACCACCATCGACGAGCAGCTCTACGAGGCGGCCAGGATCGACGGCGCCGGCCGGTGGCGCCAGATCTGGCACGTCACCCTGCCCGGCATCCGGCCGACGGCGGTCACCCTGCTGATCCTCAACATCGGCACGTTCATGGCCGTCGGCTTCGAGAAGGTGCTCCTGCTCTACAACCCCCTGACCTATCCGACCGCCGACGTGATCTCCACGTACCTCTACCGGATGGGTGTCGAGTCCAGCAACTTCAGCTACGCCGCCGCGATCGGCCTGTTCGAGGCCCTCATCGGGCTGACCCTGATCCTGTCGGCGAACCTGATCTCCCGTCGAGCAGTGGGGACGAGCCTGTGGTGACACTCGACAGAAGCCGGGGCTACCGAGCCTTCCAGGTGGTCAACGCCGTCGTCCTGACCGGCGTGGTGATCGTGACACTCTATCCGTTCGTCAACATCGTCGCCCGCTCCTTCAGCGAGGAGCGGTACATCCTGTCGGGCGAGGTCAACCTCATCCCGCGCGGGTTCAACCTCACGACGTACCAGATCGTGGTCGCGGACCCGATGTTCTGGACGAACTACCGCAACACCGTGGTCTACACCGTCGTCGCCACCGCCATCGCGATGGTGCTGACCACCTGCTACGCGTACGTGCTGTCCAAGAGGCACCTCAAGGGCAGGACGTTCCTCATCTGGGTCGCCGTCTTCACGATGTTCTTCAACGGCGGCCTCATCCCCAACTACGTGCTGGTCAACAGCCTCGGGCTGACGAACTCCATCTGGGCCATCGTGTTGCCCAACGCGATCAGCGTCTTCAACCTGCTGGTCATGAAGGCCTTCTTCGAGAACCTGCCGAGCGACCTGGAAGAGGCCGCCGCCATCGACGGGCTCAACACCTACGGCATCCTGGGGCGGATCGTGCTGCCGCTGTCGAAGGCGGTCATCGCCACGATGGTGCTGTTCTACGCGGTCTCGTTCTGGAACTCGTGGTTCTCGGCGTTCCTCTACCTCAACAGGACGGAGTTGTTCCCGGTCACCGTCTATCTGCGCAACATCATCGCGGGCGCCACCGGCGCCGAGAACGCCGGCGCGGGCGCGGCGGACCTCACGCAGGTCGCGGCCAACATCCAGTCGGTGACGATCATGCTCACCGTGCTGCCCATCCTCGCGGTCTACCCCTTCGTCCAGCGGTACTTCGTCTCCGGAGTCATGCTCGGCGCGGTCAAGGGTTAGCCTCCTCACGCCTCTACAACCCCCCCGGACACGGCAAAGGAACCCCAATGCGCGAACTATCACGGCGTCAGGCGATCATCGGCTTGGGTGCGTTCACCCTCGTCCTCGCCGGCTGCGGCGAGGACGAAGCCCCGAAGCAGAGCGCCCAGTCCGCGAACAAGGCGGGCGCGATGGCCAACTACGGTGTCAGCCAGCAGTTCAAGGCCACCGAGCCGCTGTCGTTCGACGTGCTCTACAACAACCACCCGTTCTACCCGTTGAAGAACGACTGGCTGTTCTGGGAAGAGCTGACCAAGCGCACGAACGTGACGCTCAAGCCGGTCGCGGTGCCCCTGAGCGACTACGAGAAGAAGCGCAGCCTGATGATCGGCGCGGGGGACGCCCCGCTCATCATCCCGAAGACGTACCACCCGCAGGAGGAGGCCTTCGTGGCCTCGGGCGCGGTTCTGCCGGTCAGCGAGTACTTCGACCTGATGCCGAACTTCAAGGACAAGGTCGCCAAGTGGAAGATGGAGCCGGAGCTCGACACGCTCCGGCAGGCCGACGGCCGCATCTACCTGCTGCCGGGCCTGCACGAGAACGTCTGGGTCGACTACACCCTCGCCGTCCGGATGGACATCCTGGAGGAGCTCGACCTGGAGGTCCCGAAGACCTGGGAGGAGCTCTACACCGTCCTCAAGGCCATGAAGGCCAAATACCCCGATCTCTATCCCATGACCGACCGGTTCGGCATCCCCACGCCCGGCGGCAACCTGCTCAAGCTCGTCGCCCAGGCCTACGGCACCAAGGGCGGCTGGGAGTACCAGCACGCCTTCTGGGACGCCACCGCCGGCAAGTTCGTCTACACCGGCGCCATGCCGCAGTACAAGCAGATGATCGAGTACCTGCACAAGCTGGTGAAGGAGAAGCTGCTCGACCCCGAAGCCTTCACCCAGCAGGACGAGCAGGCCGACCAGAAGCTCATCTCCGGCAAGTCGTTCGTGATCAGCACCAACGCGCAGACCCTGGTCAACGAGTTCCGTGGCGCGCTCACGAAGGCCAACCCCGACGCCAGGATCGCCAAGATCCCGGTGCCCATGGGCCCCGTCGGCGACTACAAGATCGGCACCCGGCTCGAGAACGGCGTCATGATCTCCAAGAAGGCGCTGGAGCACAAGAACTTCGTCGCCATGATGCAGTTCGTCGACTGGCTCTGGTACTCCGACCAGGGCCTGGAGTTCGCCAAGTGGGGTGTCGAGGGCACGACGCACACCAAGGACGCCTCCGGCGGCTACGAGCTGGCCGACGACGTCGACTTCGTCGGGCTCAACCCCGACGCCTCCAAGCACCTGCAGAAGGACTTCGGCTTCTCCAACGGCGTGTTCGCCTACGGCGGCCCCACCAAGCTGCTGGAGTCCACCTTCTCCGAGGAGGAGCTGGAGTTCCAGAAGGTGATGAACGCCAGGAAGGCCTGGCCGGTCGATCCGCCCCACCCGCTGAAGGAGGAGGAGCGCGAGCAGGCCACGCTGTGGGAGACGCCGCTGAAGGACTTCGTCACCCAGCAGACGCTCAAGTTCATCCTCGGCGAGCGCGACCTCAGCGAGTGGGACGCCTACGTCAAGGAACTGGAGGGCAACAACATGGCCTCCTACATCAACCTGGTCAACACCGCCTACGAGCGGTTCAAGAAGGAACACGGCTGAGTGGAGCCCGGGCCTTCCCGATGAGCGAAGCGCCCGCGGAGCGGAATTGTCAGATCAGCTAGAACCCACTACCTGACCTGGGGCATCAGGGGTCCGCAGACGTACGGCACATGCCACCGTGTGCCCGTCGCGGCCCCTGAACGCCGCTGGTCGACGGCGAGATCGCCGAGGCCGTCGATCCCGGCGCGGCGCCGCGCGTCGTCATCGCCTCCACCTGGCCCGCCTCGACGCCCGAGCGGCGGTTCCTGCCCGCCGGCTCGAACAGCTCCGGATTCCCCGGGTCCGGGGTGTCCCCCGGAAGGCCGGCCGTTCGTCACCTGGATATGAGCGACAACTGCTCCGGCCTTCCGCGTCGAGGCTCCTGGCGCGTGCGCCATCTCGGGGCCGCGGTTCACACCGCACAAGACGCTGGACATCGATCACAGGACGGGTGGACGGACGATGACGCATGCGCAAGAGGTGCCGCTGCAGTTTCGGCGGAACGGGCTCGACCCGGCAGAGGAACTGGCCCGGGCTCGCGACGGCGAGGGTGTGGTGCGGGTGGGGACGGCCTGGGGCCTGCCGGGGTACCTGGTCTGCCGGCATGAGGACGTCCGCGGGGTGCTGGCGGATCCGGCCCGGTTCAGCAGTGCCCTGACGCCGCTTCGCGGAGCGGGTGCGCTGGATCCCGATGAGGTGGCCAGGATGCGTGCCGGGCAGCTGATCGGGTTGGATCCGCCGGAGCACACCCGGCTGCGCCGGCCGCCGTCGAAGAGCTGCTGCGGTGGCTGTCCTTTTCGCAGGCGCCTCCGCCCCGCTCCACCACGGCCGAGGTGGAGATCGCCGGGCAGGTCATCCCCGCGGGGGCGATGGTGATCTGCTCGCTTCCCGCCGCCAACCGCGATCACGCGTTCGTCGGCGACCCGGACCGGCTCGACGTCACCCGGCAGGCCGCCGGTCATGTCGCGTTCGGCCACGGCGTGCATCACTGTCTCGGGGCGCCGCTGGCCCGGATGGAGATGCGCATCGCCTTCTCCCTCCTGTTCCAGCGGTTCCCCCGTCTCGCTCTGGCCGACCCGTACGAGCAGGTCGACTTCCGGGTCTTCAGCGTCGTGTACGGCGTGAACTCGCTCCGGGTGACCTGGTGAGCCCACCGGACTGGGGGGCGACGCCGCCCGCGACGACGAACGGATCACGGCGCGCGCACGGCGTGTTGAGGCGGTGATTCCTCATCGCCTCGCCGCGGGCGGCACCGGTCAGGGAGCGATGACCAGTTCGGCGATGAGGTCGCCGTCCAGCGTGAAGCGGTAGGCCAGCTCGGCGACGCCGCCCGGGAAGTCGCCCTCCAGACGGTTGCTCGACACCCAGCGCGCGTCGTCGACGCGCTGGGCGCCGATGAGCTCGGTCGTGTAGCTGAACTCGGCTCCGGCTTCGCGCAGGAAGACGAGGATCTCGTCGGTCCCGCGGAAGGTCTGGCCCTGGTCGACGACCATGGCGGTGGGGGCGAAAGCGCGGAGGGCGGTCTCCGTGTCGCGGGCCGCGTGCGCGGCGAGGAAGCCGCGGATCGTGGCGGGGAGCTGGCCAGGCGAGATGCTGGTTGGTGTAGTCATTTCTCCACGGTGCGGCCTCTCCTGACGGGAGGGGCAAGCGCTGGACTCTCCCGCAGGGGGAGGGTGCACACTACAAGCATGCTGGCCATCGGCGAGTTCTCGCGGCTGACCCACCTGAGCGTGCGCACGCTGCGCCGCTACCACGAAGCAGGCCTGCTCGAACCCGCGACGGTGGACCACGCGACCGGCTACCGCTACTACAGCGCGGACCAGATCCCGGCCGCCCAGGTCATCCACCGCCTGCGCGAGCTCGACGTCCCGCTGCCGGACGTCCAACGCATCCTGCGCTCCCCTGACCCCGGCGCGCGCGCCGCCCTTGTCGCCGACCACCTGCGACGGCTCGAATCGGAGCTGGACCGGACACGCGCCGCAGTGGCGTCGCTGCGCCGGCTGCTGCGGCCGGAGCCGGCACCGCTCGATGTCGAGCTGCGCGCCGTCCCGGCCACCACGGTGGCCGCGATCGAGGACGACGTCGAGCACGAACACGTCATCGCCTGGTACGCCGGTGCCGCCGCCGAGCTGGACGCCCTCGTCGCCGAGCCGACCGGCGTCCTTGGCGGGTTGTACGACAACTCGCTTTTCGAAAGCGGCCACGGGCACGTGCTCGTCTACCGGCCGACGCCGGAACCCCCGCGCCGCGGCCGAGTGCACCCGGTGACCCTGCCGGCCGTCGAACTGGCCACCACCACCCATGTCGGCGACCACGACGACATCGACGTCACCTACGGGGAACTCGGCGCCTGGGTCGTGGCCAACGCGCTCGCGGTCGCCGGGCCGGTCCGTGAGCGCTACCTGGTCGGCCCTCGTGACAGGGACGACCCGGCGACATGGCGCACCGAGATCGGCTGGCCCGTCTTCCGGGTGGCCCGCCGCTGAGCCGGGACGGCTCGCGCCGTCCTCGCTGGGTAACCGGACCGTCTGCAGGGACTCCATGGACAGGGGTCGAGAGATCATGCTCTCTACGCCGCCGGCTCGTCCACGCCCTTCGAGAGACTCCGCACGGAGGAGAACATGAGGGCGACGCCATGGGACGCCTTGCGCGCTGCCCGGCGCAGCGTGGCCAGGACCGCCGGGCGAGGACGGTGTTGGTGACCGCCGGCCGGTCTCCCAGCCGGCGGTCAACGTCAGCAAGGTGAATATGGCAAAGCGGTGCATGTTCTCTCATAAGGGATCGCCAGGCCGCGTCGATGCCGTACGTGACCAGCATGGCGATCTCGGCTTTTCCTGTGACACGGTGCGGCAGCAGCCCGGCGCCCACGCCGATCCACGCACAACATCTGGAACGGCGGCCACGGGCCCACGCCGGCCGTTGGATCGCGGACGCGAGCAGGGAGGAGTTCTTCGACGAGGTACGCGTGCCCGTCGACGGCGACGCGGTCGGCTGGCCGACCTGGAGCTGCTCCGCGTTCGCGGCTACGACGCGACGACCCGCGTGGCGTGGGGTCAGGACCTGGGCGCCGGCGCCTCGGTCACCAAGCTGCTGTGGTCACGGACCAGGGCTGTAGGACACGATCCAGGCCCTCACCCGAACGCGGCGATCAAGCCGGCCGTCGCCAGGCCGGTTCCAGCCCCGGCTCTATGGCTCCCGGTGGTTCAGAAGCCGAGGGCCTGCCGGAGCAGCAGGACGGTGCCGCGCCCTGGGAAGGGTTCCGCGTTGAGGACGAGGAGGCGGTTGACGGCGCTGGGCCACCCGTGGACCGCCTGGGTGCGAGCGGTTTCCAGCGGGAGGCAGTGCTCTTCGACGCGGCGTAGCGCGGTGCTCAGGTCGGGCACCACCTTCTGCGCCCCGACGATCCAGATCGCGCGGGCGGCGCCGCCGGAGTAGCTGGGCAACTGGCTTCCGCTGCCCGAGGCGGCCACGAGGGAGCCGGTTTCGGTGACCGCGGCGACGCTCCCCACGACGACGTCGGGGCTGGCGGTCAGCCGCCGGATCTCGTCCCTCTGGGTGGCGCGGTCCATGGCCAGGATGCGTGGCTTGATGGCCTGGTATCGCCCGCTGGCGTTGATGTCCTCATCGATGCCGGACAGGCGCAGGGTCTCGCTGGCCCCGGTGAAAACGCTGGAGCCCTCGGGTATCAGCTCCTTGACGCGGGTACGCGCGGCGGCGACGTCATCGAGGATCTCCACGGTGAAACCGTGTCCGGTCAGCGCGGTGGCCGCCCGCTCCAGGGGCCCTGCGGGCGCCGGGTCGGCGAACGATGTTGCCGGCAAGGGGGTGGTCATGATGTCGCTACTTTCTGTTCGCTGGATGATGTGTTCGTTTCAGCCAGTTCGACGACACGGTCCCGTGGAATGTGAGGCGATGCGCCGGCCGCACATTCCGGTGTGCCGTGGCGTCGAGCCGGTACCGAGGGAGCGCTCTACGGGCGATCGGCTCGCCGACGGGAGTGGGAGCGATCGTGGCGGTAGGTCAGCCCCACTGGCCGGGCTCGAAGTCTCCGGTGGCGGGTTGCCGGGTGATGATGTTCATGCGGTTCCAGGCGTTCATGACGGCGATGAGGGCGGTCAGGGCGGCGAGCTGGTCATCGTCGTGGTGCTTGGCGGCGTCGGCCCAGGCCTCGTCGGTGACGCCGCCGGCGTCGGCCGTACGGGTGCCCTGCTCGGCCAGCTCCAGGGCGGCGCGCTCGGCGTCGGTGAAGACGGTCGCCTCCCGCCAGGCCGAGACCAGGTTGATGCGCACCGAGGTCTCCCCCGCGTGGGCGGCTTCCTTGGTGTGCTGGTCGATGCACACGGCGCAGCCGTTGATCTGGCTGACGCGGAGCATCACGAGCTCCCGCGTCGTGGCCGGCAGCGCAGAGTCCGACACGACCTTGCTCGCCGAGACGAACGCCTTCGCGGCCTTCGCTCCGACCGGGTTGCCGGCGTAGTCGAAACGGGCGTCCATGGGATCTCCTTGCCGTGGTGGTCGCTACACCCCTACGACGAACGGTCCGGGCAACGTCGGGACGACCTTTGATGTGACGAACGCCACATCTGCGCGGCATCAGGAGAGGCCACTGCTGTCGAGCGGCGTCAGGCGGGCGGCCGCGTCGTGGTCCGCGTCGGTACGGCACCCTCGCCATGATTCGGGCATGCGCTCCTGTTCCAGCCCGCAACGGCGGAGGGGCCATCCTTAACGTCCTGTCGGCCGCGGCCTGGACCACCGTCGACGGCAACACCTCCTACGCGGCCGCCAAGTCCTTGCAGTAGGGCCTGGCCAACGGTGTCCGGGTGGAACTGGCCGGCCAGGGAATGCACTTGCCCCAAGCTCATAGCCACAGAAACAGAGCGCGCTGCGCGCCTCGCGCGCGACGCATGATCAACTCGCCTCATGGCCGTCAAGGTGGGGGGCAGGACCCCCGGGCGAGATCCTTTCTCGATCGTCGTCAGTGTCGTCACCACGGCGGGCCGCGATGGTTGGAACACGTCACGGCGTGACCATTCTGATCGAACACACACCCGGGGAGCCTCGGTGCTTACCGGGAACAGAGGACGCATCGTTCAGGGAGTGGCGACGTGGACGCGTTCGATGACGAGCGGGCGCAGTTCGAGCCGAGTGCCGGGCGGTGCGACGGTGACCGCGTCTCGCAGTGCCGCCACGGCCGGCTCGAAGCGTTCCGGCGTGTCGGTGTGCAGGGTAAGCAGCGGCTGCCCTGTGCGCACCGATGCGCCCGGTTTGGCGTGCAGTTCTATCCCGGCCGCGGCCTGCACGGGATCCTGCTTGCGGGCGCGGCCGGCGCCCAAGTGCCAGGCGGCCATGCCCACCGCGTAGGCGTCCAGCTTGGCCAGCACGCCGGTGGCGGGCGCCACGACGGCGTGGCTCTCTCTGGCGCGCGGCAGGGTCGCGTCGGGGTCGCCGCCCTGCGCGCTGATCATGCGCCGCCACACGTCCATGGCGGATCCGTCGCGCAGCCGGTCGGCCGGGTCGATCCTGTCGAGCCCGGCAGCGGCGAGCATCTCGCGGGCCAGGGCGAGCGTCAGCTCGACCACGTCGCACGGACCGCCGCCCGCCAGCACCTCCACCGATTCGCGCACTTCCAGGGCGTTGCCCGCGGTCAGGCCGAGTGGGGTGTCCATGTCCGTCAGCACGGCTGTGGTGGTCACCCCATGGTCGCCGCCCAGTGCGACCATGGTCCTGGCGAGCTCGCGGGCCTGCCCGACGTCCTTCATGAACGCGCCGGTGCCGACCTTGACGTCCAGGACGAGGGAGCCGGCGCCTTCGGCGATCTTCTTGCTCATGATGGAGCCGGCGATCAACGGGATGGACTCGACAGTGCCGGTGACGTCGCGCAGCGCGTACAGCTTCCGGTCGGCCGGGGCGAGTTCGTCGCTCGCGGCGCAGACAGCGGCGCCGACCTCGCGGAGCTGGGCGAGCAGCCGCCCCGCCGACAAGCCGGCGCGCCAGCCGGGAATGGTCTCCAGTTTGTCCAGCGTGCCACCGGTGTGGCCGAGCCCGCGCCCGGACAGTTGTGGCACTACGGCGCCGCAGGCCGCGACCAGGGGGGCCAACGGCAAGGTGATCTTGTCGCCGACGCCCCCCGTCGAATGCTTGTCGACGGTGGGGCGGCCGCCGAGCTCCTGGGCCGGCAGGCGCATGCGCTGCCCGGAGGCGATCAGCGCGGCGGTCCAGCGGGCGATCTCCCTGCGGCTCATGCCGTTGAGCAGGATGGCCATGGCCAGGGCCGCCATCTGCTCCTCCGCCACCCGGCCGCGGGTGTAGCCATGGATGATCCAGTCGATCTGCTCGTCGCTGAGCGTGGCACCGTCGCGTTTGGCGCGGATGACGTCGATGGCCGTCACGTGGCCCATGGGGTCGGTCTCCTCATCGATCGTGGGGGTGGGGGCGCTCGCGCCCGGCGAGCCTTCTGGCCGGGCGCAGCAGGCGGCGCAGCCTCGTGCGCAGCCGCGTTCCGGGCACGAGGTGGCCAGGACGGTAGTCAATGCGCAGGACGTCGTCGCGCCGGGAGAGCGTGTCGATCGCGGCGAGCAGGCGGTTGCCGCGGTGGTCGTCCATTTCCAGGACGACGGTCCGCGACGGTGCGGGCTCGTGGACGTCCTCGCAGATCGTCAAGCTCTCGACCTTCGGCCCGGCGGCCTCGACCGTGCGCAGGATCGTATCCAGCGTGCCGTGCTCGGGCCGGTGAGTGACCCGCAGCGACGGGCTGCGGCGGGCGATGCCGCGCGCCGCGGGTTTGACCATGCGCAGAGCCACCAGGACGAGCATCACCAGGACGAGTCCGACGGCCAGCGGGAGGTAGGCCCCGGTGCCGCCCGCCATGCCCAGCGCGGCGCTGAGCCACAGGGTCGTCGGCGCGGTGGTACAGGATGCGCAGGATCTCCATGCGCTGCTGCAGGGCCAGCGGCAGCAGCGCGGCCTCCTCCTGGAGGGGCAGCGGCAGCCGGATCTCCTCCATGAGCTCGCCGATCCGCTTGGCGGCGGCGCGCCGGGAGACGAGCCCGTGCCGCAGCGGCTCCGAGCCGAAGATGATGTTCTCCAGGACGGAGAACTCGGGGACGGTGGACAGCTGCTGCCGGATCAGGCCCGGGACGGCGCCGACCTCCAGGTGCCCGGAGTCGGGCGTCAGCTCGCCCATGACGACCTTCATCAGCGTGGACTTGCCGGCGCCGTTCTCGCCGACCAGCCCGTGGATCGTGCCGCGCCGCACGCGCAGGTCGGTGCCGTTGAGGGCGCGTACCGGGCCGAAGCTCTTGCGGATGTCGCCGCACACCAGGACGTCGGTCACGGTCACTGCCCCGCCACCGGGTTGGCAACGGTGATGGCGCCCGCCACGATGTCGTCGTAGGCGGCCTTGGCGGCCTTGACGACGTCGGCGGGCACCCCGTGCCGGAGGAGGTGGTCATCGGGTCGAAGACGAACACGTCGTCCTTGAGCGTGAGGTTTCTGGTGCCGCCTCTCGGCTCTCCCGTCCACTTCTCGCCGAACAGCAGGCGGACCGAGTCAGCGACCTTCATCGACATGGTGAACGCCACGCCCTTCTCGCCGGCCTTGCCGGCCTCCTCGGGATCGACCGCCGCGACGGAGAAGCCGTTCTTGGCGGCCTCGGAGATGACGCCCAGGTTCGAGCCCGAGGCGGGCAGGATGACGTCCGCGCCCTGCTGCTTCTGCGCGATGGCCAAGGTGAGCGACTTCGCCGGGTCGGAGAACGAGCCGACGTAGTTGATGAGGACCTTGGTGCCGGGGACGGCGGCCTTGGCACCCGCTTCGTAGCCCGCCTGCCAGCGCTTGAGCGACGGGACCTCCATGCCGAAGACCGCGCCGATCGTCTTCGTCTTCGACAGCAGCGCGGCGCTCACGCCGGCCACGTAGGTGGCCTGTTCGACGGCCCAGGCGTAGGAGCGCACGTTGGGCAGGTCCACCTCGGCGTCGAGGATGGCGAACTGCTGGCCGGGGAACTCCTTGGCGACCTGCGTGAGGGGCTCGGCCGCCGAGAAGCCGGCGGTGGCGATCACCTGCTTGCAACCGCGCTGGGCGAAAGCGCGGAAGTTGTCGGCGATGGCCGTCGGAGTGGCCGACTCGACCGAGTCGATGGTCACGTCCAGCTCCTTCTTGGCCTGCTGGACACCGTCCTCGGCCCATTTCTCGAACAGGCTGCTGCCGATGGTCGCGGCGTGGACGAAGGCGTACCCGCAGTCGCCGTTCCTGGCGGCCCGGGGCGCGGGGTTGGTGGTGGTTGCGGTGCTGCATGCGCTGGTCAGGACGAGTGCGGTTGCGAGGACGAGGAGTCGTTTCATGGCTGAGGCCTTCTCGCGGAGGGGGTGGGGTCGAGGGTCCAGCGCCCGTCCTGGAACATCCAGTGTTCAAGCGCGGGAGTGGGGCGCGAGGCGGCGCGCAGCGGCACGGTCTCGCGGTCGACGTTGAGCCCGTCGGGCTCGGTACGCAGGGTCAGCAGGGTCACGGCGTGCGGACTTTCGATGAGCGGGGCCATCGACAGCTGCAGGAGCCGCCCGCTGCGCGCCGCGTGGTGGCGGTGCACGTGGCCGTGCAGGACGACGCCCGGGCCCCGGTGGCGGTGCAGTTGCCGGCGCAGCGGCCCGACGCCGCCCAGATGGTCAGGGTGTCTGAGGTGCTGCCTGGTGAGATCGGCTTCGATGTCGAGGATGGGATAGTGGCTGATCACGACGAGCGGACGGTCGCCGGGCAGGTCGTGCAGCTCGTCCCCGTCCAGGACGTGGCCGCCCTGGCGGCTCGCCCTGATGGGAACGCCGGCGACATGGAGGCCGCCGAACGCCGGTGACGGCGACGGAGTCAGCCCCGGCACCGTCAAAGCCGGAATCGCCTGCTTCGCGGCGGCCAGGGCGTCGCGTACCGGTTCGACGTCGTGGTTGCCCGCGACGGCGATGACGGGCCGGCCCGCGCGGGCCAGCTCGCGCAGGCCGCGCACGAGCAGGTCGGGCTCGGCGAAGTTCGTCACGTCGCCGAGGAGCAGGACGGCCTCGGCGGCGCTGGCCGCCACGAAGTCGACAGCCTCCCGCCACAGCGTCCACGACTCCGGGAGCAGGAGCCGGTCGTTCCAGTGGCCGTACGGTGTGCCGGGCGAGCAGAGATGGCTGTCGGCGATGACGGCGAGGCGGGCGGCGGCCATCAGAACCGGTGCTCCGCCAGCACACCGCCGGTCAGTTCCAGGGCCGCGGAGGCCGCCGCCGGGCGGCGCTGGCGCCATCGTCGCCGCGATCGTGGCCAACATCGCGATGGCCGTCGCGGGCGGCCACGGCACCGACCGCACCGACGAGCGCGATCGCGAGATCAACCACGTCAGCGAGCGCATCGGGCAGTCGATCGTCGTCATCGGCGCGCTCGCCGCACTGAACATGGCCATCGCCGAACTGCGCCACTTCTGGATCGCCAACGCCGTCTACCTGGCGTTCGTGCTGTCCGCGGGGCTCAGCTCGGTTGCCAAGATCATGGCGTACCGCAAGGGCGGCTTCCAGACGTGGTGAAGCCGACGCAGGTCACCAACACGATCCGGGCCCTGCGGTTCGCGCACGGCGAGATGACCCAGGCCGAGCTGGCCGACCGGGTCGGCGTCACCCGCCAGACCATCATCGCGATCGAACAGGGTCGCTACTCCCCCTCGCTGGAGATGGCCTTCCGCATCGCCCGGGTGTTCCGGGTCGGGCTCGACGACGTCTTCCAGTACCCCGACACCGAAGGAGACCCCTCATGAGGGCGATCGTCCAGGACGAGTACGGCCCGCCACACACGCTGAGCCTCGGCGAGGTCCCGGCCCCGACGCCCGGCGCCGACGACGTGTTGATCCGGGTGCACGCGGCCGGCGTCGACTACGGCGTGTGGCACGTCATGACCGGGCTGCCGCTCATCGGCCGCCTCGGTTTCGGCCTGCGCCGGCCCCGCAACCGCGTGCCGGGCATGGACGTGGCCGGCGTCGTGGAGTCCGTCGGCGCCAACGTGACCGCGTTACGCCCCGGCGACGAGGTGTACGGCGCGGCGACCGGCACGTACGCGCAGTTCGCGCTCGCCCGCCCGGGCAAGCTCGCCCGCAAGCCCGCCAACCTGAGCTTCACCGAAGCGGCGGCCGTACCCGTGTCGGGGGTGACCGCGTTGCGGGCCGTCGGCCAGGTCACCGCCGGCGCGAAGGTGCTGGTCATCGGCGCCGGCGGCGGAGTGGGCAGCTTCGCGACGCAACTCGCGGTCGCCGGCGGCGCCCACGTCACCGGCGTGTGCAGCACGGCCAAGGCCGACCTCGTCCGGTCGCTGGGCGCCCAGGCCGTCATCGACTACACGCGCGAGCCCCTCACCGGGACGTACGATCTGATCATCGACATCGCGGGCCTGCGGCCGCTGGCCCTGCTGCGCGGGCTGCTCGCCGAGCGCGGCCGGCTCGTCATCATCGGCGGCGAGGGCGGCGGTCGGTGGTTCGGCGGACTCGGCCGGCTGCTCGCCGCCCGGCTGATCACCCCGTTCACGCGCCAGCGCCTGGACGCGCTGATCGCGCTGACCCGCACCGCCGACCTGGACGCGCTGCGCGACCTCATCGAGGCCGGGTCCGTGCGACCGGCCGTCGGACGCACGTACTCCCTGGCGGAGGCCCCCACCGCGGTGGGCGACCTGGCTGCGGGCAACGCGCCGGGAAAGCTCGTCATCACGGTCGATTGACCCCGGGACGTCGGGATCAACAGCCTGCTGCTGCGGGGCGACAAACCGATCAGGAATCGAGAAGCGCCAGTCCCTGAGCCGCACCTAGCGTGATCTGTCATGGAGCGCACCACGTTGGTGGCGGCCACCCGCCGGCCACCGTCATGATCGCCGATGGCGATGTGCTCGGCTGCGCAACGACCGACGAGTGCCGGGCCATGCCCTCGCACTCAGCTCGTCGCGACAACACCGAGCATCGGCTCACCCAGCACGAAGACGTCCGGGTGAGCCGAGCCATGGGCGATCGGTGCGCTGCATCCAGTGCCGCTGTCCACGGACTGGAACAGGAGCGTTGCAGTCAGCGACGTCCGCAGGCGGCTGAACGTCCCTCCCGGCAGGTCGCTCTGGCCGGGGTTGCTCGTCTTCCAGAGGAGGTCTCATTGACCGGGAACACGTGGGTTCGGCAGACTCACCGCTGGTTGTCCATCGTCTTCACGGCGACCGTCTTGGTCAGTATCGTCGCCGTGCTCCAGGAGGAGCCTGCCGAGTGGGTGTTCTACTTGCCGCTGCTCCCGCTCGTCTTGCAGCTGTTCACGGGTCTGTACTTGTTCGTGTTGCCGTATGCCGCCAGACGGCGCAGTGGGCAGCGCCCCGCTCGGGAGACATGACCCGGACGCTCAGCCCGGGAAGACGCAGCCGGGCCGGCGACAACCCGGGGCTCACCGCGCCGGCCGACCGCTTCGATCCGAGTTGAGGAGTGAGGCGAACGTCATCTCCGTCGTGAGGTCCTAAGCGGTTACGCGACCCACCTTCTCGGCGGACGTGTTGGGTGCGGTGGTCAGGCGGCGCCTGCGCCTGGGCAGGCCGTAGGTGGGGTGTGAGGTGGCCCACAGTGCCGTCGTGAGGATTCCCGCCTTGACCCGCGCGGCTTTGCGGCCGCCCTGATACGTCGGTTTTGCCTGTCCTTCGTGGTCGATCATCTGCAGGATTCCGTCTCGCCGCCCGAGGCTGATGTGGTTGTAGGTGTAGACCAGTTTGGTGTTCGTGATCGTGCGCCCGGTCAGGCGTGCCACGATCGCCTCGATGGCCTGCCGGCTGGTGTAGCCGGCCGACGCGCACGACATCGGCATCGGCCGGCCGTTGTCGCCGATGGCGTGGACGCTGTCGCCGATGGCGTACACGTTGGGGTGCGAGATCGACCGCATGGTGCGATCGACGACGATCTGACCGTTCTCGGTGACCTCCAGCCCGCTGTCGGCGGCGATGGGGTTGACCGCGAACCCGGCTGTCCACACGGTCGCGTCGGACGCCAGGGTGGTGCCGCCGGCGCACCGCAGCAGCGTCGCGTCGACGGCTTCGACGCTGGTGTGCTCCAGGACGGTGATGCCCAGCCGGTCGCAGGCCCGGCGCAGGTGGCCGCGGGCTCCGGCGGAGAGCCGGGCGCCCAGCTGCCTGCGGGCGATGAGCGTCACCGACAGGCCGGGCCGGGATTCGGCGATCTCGGTGGCGGTCTCGATGCCGGTCAGCCCGTCGCCGACGACCACCACGCTCCCGCCTTCGCCCCGCCTGTCCAGGCTGTCCAGGCGTTCGCACAGGCGCAGCGCCGAGGGCCGGCCGGTGACGTCGAAGGCGTGCTCGGCCACACCGGGGACGCCGTGGTCGGCGACGTGGCTGCCGAGCGCGTAGACCAGCGTGTCGTAGCCGAGCTCGCCGGCGTCGGTGCCGGCCATGGCGACGAGCCGGCGCTCGAGGTCGACGGCGGTGACGCGGGCCAGGCGCAGCCGTATCCCCGTGTCCGCGAAGACGTCGGCGAGCTTGGGAACCTCGATCTCCTGGCCGGCCGCCACCTGGGGCAGCCGCATGCGCTGCACGAAGTGCGGCACGGCGTTGACCACGGTGATCACGGTGTCCTTCGGGGACAGCCGGCGGGCCAGGTTGCCGGCCGCGTAGGCCCCGGCATAACCGGCGCCGAGGACGACGATGCGGTGCTTCATGTGGTGCTCCTGTCGGGTCGTTTGCTTTGTGGTGAGTGGGCCCGGTCCCGGGTCACCGATCTTCGTGTTGGGGGTTGCCGTGCGCCTGTGCCGAGAGGTCCTGCCAGTCGGCCCAGGTCTTGAGCCGGTCGGCGTAGGCCTGCTGCAGCGTCGGGTAGAAGCCCTGTCCGAAGAGCACCCGCAGCGGCGGGGCGTCGGAGTCGACGAGCGTGAGGAGGGCTTGGGCGGCGGCGGCCGGGTCGCCGGCGGGCTGCTTGCCCGCGAACGCGGCGATGCGCCGGCGGAGGCCGTCGTAGATCGGGTCGGGCTCGGCCAGGTGGCCGTTGGCGAGGGGGTCGGGGTTCTTGCCGTCCCTGGTGGCGAAGCCGCCGGGCTCGATGACGGTCACCTTGATGCCGAACTCGGCGACCTCCTGGGCGAGGGATTCGTTCACCGCTTCCAGGGCCCATTTGGAGGCGCTGTAGGCGCCGCTGAGTGGCATCGCGAGGAGCCCGGCCGCGGAGGACAGCTGGATGATGTGGCCCGAGCCCTGCTCGCGCAGGTAAGGCAGGGCGGCCTGGATCACCCACACCGCGCCGAACAGGTTGGTCTCCAGCTGGTCGC
>NZ_JBQQCC010000035.1:0-51220 GCF_052245635.1 Nonomuraea sp. KM88
CGATCCGGAGCTGGACGCCCCGGCCGTACTGGACGCCGCGCTCGCCCAGCTGCGAGCGTGAACCGGTCGTTTGGCGGATTAGGCGCTACGGGCCCTCCTGCGAACCTGCGGGCATATCGAGTTTCCATCATGCCCTTGGAAAGCCCCGGAGAGGTCGACGGTGCAAACGACAACGCGCCGGACACAGTCAGCCGGGCAGGATGTCCGCAACGATCCGGACCGGCTCAGGAGCCCGGTGCGGCGCACGTCCTCCGGCTGGGCGGAGATCTCCTAGGATGAGGCGCTGGATCTGGTCGCGGACCGACCCGCCGAGATCAGGGACGAGCACGGCGCGGACGCGGCGGCGCGAGCGCCAATGATCTGACCGACCCGATGATCATCGACAGGCTCGGCGGCACCTCCGTGCTCAACGACGTGCCGGTGACGGTCGACCCGGCGGGCGAGTCCTGACCGGCGCGCTCACGACCCCGCTCGGAAGAGCGGGATTATGACCTCGTCCACGAGCTGGGTGACCAGTTCCTCGGCCGGGGCTTTGGCGCCGAACAGGAAGTGGGCGTAGATCAGTGTCGGTCCGGCGCTGAGCCGGTTCGGCGTGATCGACTCGCTGCCGATCTCGCCGCGCGCGACGGCCCGGCCGGTGACGTCGCGCATCGCGTTCATGCCCAGGCCCAGGACGAGCCGGCGCACCTCGTCCGTGCGGTCGAGATCACGGCGCCCGTCGCCAACCAGGCCACGCATCACCTCACCCGTCACGCCGGCCAGCAGTTCGGCCACGTCGAGGCAGAGCCGCAGCACGTCATCGCGGAAGCCGCCGGTGTCCGGCGGCTCGATGGCGGAGTCCAGCACGAACGCGATCGCCTCGCGCACCAGGTCCGCGCGCGCAGGCCAGCGCCGGTAGATCGACGCCTTCCCGGTCCGCGCGCGCACCGCGACACCTTCGACGGTGAGTCGCGCGTACCCGTGTTCGGCCAGTTCGGCGAGCACCGCCTGGATAATGGAGATGTGAAGTTCCTCGCCTCGGCGGCGCGGCTTTCGGCGAAAGTCGTCAGTCATGGAATAGAGGCCCTCTATCGGGTCTCCTCGTCACTCGATTAAGTCTCTTACTGATGACTCTTAAGTCTCAGGAACGGGACATCATGGCGACCGAGGAGGCAGGCAATGCGTAAGACTGGACGTGGACAGGGGACATCCACTACCAGGCAGGAGATCGTGGCCGCCGCGGACGGGGGTGCGAACCCGGCGCTGGTGCGCCGGTTCTTCGGCGGCATGGAGCAGCTGTTCAGCGCGGTCGTCGCCGAGGTGTTCCAAACGGACCGCGCGGTCGTCACCCTGCTGGACGGCCCGCGCGGCGCCCTCGGCCGACGACTGCTCACCTACGTCCCCAGCCCGCTCGCTCACGCCGTACGCGCCGAGCTCCTCGTCGCCGCCGGCCCCGACCAGCTCGCCGGCTGGGTCGCCCCGACCCTGCAGCGCTATCTCACCGGTCGGGCCCAAGCCGGCAGCCACCGAGCCGCTAGGCCGGCGTCGGCTCGGGCGGGAACCGAGGCTCCCGCCCGGCGCCCGGGCCATCACCCCTGAGCGACCCAGCGCCCGGCCGTCAGCCCTGAGCGGCGAGGACGGCTTCCAGAGCCTCCAGCGCGGCGACTGCCCTGGTGACGCCCATCTCACCGGTGAAGCGCACCGCGTCGCGGACCTCGTCCACGCTCGCGGCGGCCAGCGCCAGCTCGACGTGCCGGCGGAACGACGGGCCCAGCTCGCCGAGCGTGACATGCGCGGTCAGCGCGACGAACGCGCGCTCGCGCGCGGACAGCCGATCCTCGGTCCAGGCCCGGCCGAGGCGAGAGGCGAGAAACTCCCCCAGCCACCGGTCGGCCACCGGCACCACGGCTTCGGCCCGCTCCTCGCCGCTCCGTTCCGGGTCGACGTCGGCGGCGACCTGCAGCCCCAGCTCGGCGCCGTATCGCCGCAACGCCTCCAGCGAGCTGGCCGCGGCCGGATAGCCGGCGTACGGGGCCACGAAGCGGATCAGCGCGAGCATGTCGCCATAGGAGACGCCGTGCATGTTCATCGCCTGGACGTGCATCTTGAACGCGAGCCCGACGTTGGCCAGGCAGATGTCGTGCGCGGTGACCTGGAGCAGCTTCTCCCGCGCGCTCGTGCCCGACAGGCCGAACGTGGCACCGCCCGTCTCCAAAGCCATCCGCTCGAACTCGGCGTCCACGTCGGCCAGCGGACCACTGGGCAGCTTTGCCATGTCATCGTCCTTTCCGTCTCGGCATTACTTGCCCGGCGATGCTATGTCCCCATCTAGCGACTTTCAAGTCATTGCATGAGGATATAAACGCCATTCGACGGACCGGTCAACCGACCGATTCAGCCGCGGTCGCCCCACCTACGTTCGGACTCACCGATGGCTGACCGCCGACGAGGCTTGCGCCAGCGCCCACAGCGCTGTGCAGACGATCAGCGCCCCCATCATCGCCAGAGACTGGGCGGCTCCCGTCGGATGACAGATGCGCCACACTGAGCCGGCGGCGTTTCGTTGAGCATCATGAGGACGGAATTGCGGGGAAGAACGGTTCTGATCACCGGCGGCACCAGCGGCATCGGGCGGGCACTGGCCGAGGAACTCGACCGGCGCGGCAACACCGTGATCGTCTGCGGCCGGCGCACGGATCGGCTGACGGAGCTGCGCGAGCGACATCCGGGCATAGCCGTACATCAGTGTGATCTGGCCCTCGACGACCAGCGGCAGCAGTTGGCCGACCAGCTCGCCAAGGAATTCCCGAGCCTTGACATGGTGGTCAACAACGCCGGGATCCAGCTGAGGTCCGACGTTTCCCGGCCGATCGACCCAGCGCGGCTGCGGGCGGAGACCGACGTCAACCTGATCGCACCCACCCACCTCACTTCACTGCTCGCCGGGCAGCTGGCCGGGAAGCCGGGTGCCACCGTCGTCAACATCACGTCGGCACTGGCGTTTGCACCGCTGGTCACGGTGGCCTTCTACAGCGCCACCAAGGCCGCCGTACACTCCCTGACGATCTCTATGCGCGAGCAGCTGAAGAAACTCGGCATCCGGGTAGTAGAGGTCGCACCACCAGCGGTGGACACCGAACTCGGCAGCGACCTGCGAGACGACCTCACCGCCACGCACGGCGGCATGCGGGTCGCCGAATTCGTGACCGAGACCATCGCCGGCCTCGAAGCGGGCGCCGAAGAGATCCTCGTGGGTCTCTCCCAGCAGCTCAAGGCCGACCCGGAAGGGATGTTCGGCACGCTGAACTCAATGTTCGACCGGGGTCTTATGTTTGGTCCGGGCCAGATGTTCGGCCAGTAACGCGACCTCCAACGAAAACCCGGCTGCACCCGGCGAATCCCTCAAAACCGGGTACAGCCAGCGTCCGCGGCGGATGTACGGGCCGCGGAGACCAGAGTCAGCTCACCGTGGCGTTCGCTCGATCGCGCCAGGCGGCGAATCGGGCCGCGGCGTCGTCCGTGGGCACGCCGAGCTGTTCCCACATCTGGTTGAAGTCGTAGAAGAAGCGTTCTGTGGCGATCAGCTCGTCGCGGACGTACCAAAGGCACACGTACGGCAGCTCGAACGCGGCGCCGGTGGGCTCGATGCCAGCCAGCGGGCCGCGCATCGTCCCGGTGATCGTGCCCACCGCCATCACCAGGTCGTCGATCTCCACGAACTCGTCCATCTGCACCGCGTAGTCGGGAAACGCCCCCAGGAACGCGGTGAACTGCTGCTGGGCCTCCCGCTTGCCGTGCGAGGCCGACTGGAAGGCGACGGTCTCGAACACGACGTCCTCGTGGCACCACTCCAGGCAACCGGGCACGTCACCGCTGGTCTTCGCGGTGGAATGCGCCCGCACCACCTCTTTCGGCGTCATGGCCGCCCCCTTTTCGCTTCTCGTTGTCCGTCGACGAATAAACCGTAGGAAGCCAGGGCGGGCGACGCATCTGCCACTCGACCGGTCACCTCGGTCCTGGCCGCCGCCTCGGCGCCAGGGAAGAGGGTGACCGTCATGCAGTCCCCTCTCCCGCGTTGGCCGTGGCGTACAGCACGCTGCCGACCTCCTCCGGAATGCGGTCCGCGAACTCACGATCCACCTGCTTGATCATCTCGTCGAAGTAACGGTGCCGATGTCGGGTGCGCGGAACCCTGGCGGCGCACTCGGAGTCAGGGGCGGTATGGGCGGAGCCGCGGCCACCACCCGGGCACGGTCGCGCAGTACTTCTCGTAGTCAGCGCCGAAACGTCGGCGGAGTTTTCGCTCCTCGTAGAAACGGACGAAGAGCACCACCGGGATCGCCATACCGGCCGCATACACCAGGAGCCAACCGTTCCCGAACGCCATGGCCTGACCGACAACGGCCGCGAAGAGCCCCACGTACATCGGGTTGCGCACATACCTGTACAGGCCGCCGACGACGAGCCGATCCGGAGGCGCTGCGGGGATCGGCGTACCGAATCCCTCGACCACGAACCGGACGAATGCCTGAGCAAGGATGACGAGCCCGGCACTCAGGAGCACCACCCCCACGCCCCTGAGCGGCACCATCGCCCATGCCGGGAAGGGCTCGCGCAGCTGCCAGCGCGATATCCACCAGGGGATCAGCACAACAAACAGGCCGGGGCCCACCGCGAAGAACACCGCGCTCACCGTGGCCGCTGTCGATCTGCGCATGACCGCCTCCCCATTAATTCACCATATGATGAGATTATCTCTAGGAACGCCGCTGGTCAACGACGGGACCGTTCGGAGAAGTGCTCCGCTTGCCGACGGCTCCCGGCTTTTCGGGATGCGCTTGCACGAGAACGCGGCCGACCACGAGCCGATCGTCGACGCCTTCGAGAGAGGCGACCCGCAGGTCGGCCGCATGCTCCACGACCACTTCCTCGGTTACGCCTCCTGACCGGCGGCGACCAGCCGGCTCCGGCACCATGCTGCGACCGCTCGGATGTCGAAGCTTCTGTCGTGGGCGGCGAGGTAGCCGTCGGGCCGTATGAGCAGGACGCTGCCGTGCCGGGCGCCGAGCTTGCGGGCGAACTGGCCTGCGACGTCCACGAAGACGGGGGCGCCCATCTCGGCGGGATCGACCACCCCTTCGTCGATCACGAGGTGCGGCCGCACGGCGACGCCGTAGGTACCGGCCACGGCGGCGAAGAGAGCCGTGATCCGCCCGCGGTCCGCGACGAGATGATCTGCTTCTGCGTAGACGAACAACCCGTAGCCCGGGTCGCGCAGCACCTCGTACAGCCGGGTCGAGGGGCGGTGCGCGGTCCACAGGTCGACGTCGGGGATGCGGTCCCCGGAGCGCATCCTGCCCTCGCCCGCACCTTTGTGGGCATGACGGTAGTCCATGGCAAGCCCGGACAGGCGGCCCGCCAGGCGACGTTGCACCGGCGCTCGCCTGACCACTGTCCGGGTGACGATGCTCCGCGCCAGCCGCAGAACCGGGTTGGTGAGCGTGAAGAGGCGGAACATCTGATCGGTCCCGTGGCGCACGCTGGTGTGTACCGGATGGCGTTCGCTGTCGAAGGTGTCCAGGAGGCTTGCTGGAGCCTGGCCGCGCAGCACCATCGCGAGTTTCCAGCCCAGGTTGGCGGCGTCCTGGAGGCCCATGTTCATGCCTTGGCCCGCAGCCGGGCTGTGCGCGTGCGTGGCGTCTCCTGCGAGGAACACCCGGCCGGCGCGGATCGTCCGCACCTGCCGGCTGGGCGCCACGTATCGGGTGAGCCACATGGGGTCGCGCAGCTCGATCGTTCTGCCCGCGATGGCGTTCACGGTGTCCTGCAGTTCCTCCAGCGTGAGGGCGTCGTCGCGGGCGTGGTTCTGGCGCTCGAAATCCACGGCGAAAACGCGGACATACTCTCCCAGGAAGGGCAGGAGCGAGACGAACCCCCGCGAGGAGGTCAGGTTCGTGATCCGCGACCGTACGAGGTCCACGTCGGCCTTGACGTCTCCGATGAGGACCAGGCTGTCAAGTTGTCGACCGTCGAAGGGCAGGTTGACCAGCCGACGAACGCTGCTGTGCGAGCCGTCGGCGCCGATCAGATACCGGGCCCGCACCGGTTCCTCGCGCCCGTCCTCGCCGCGCAGCGTCGCCACCACGTGGTCCTGCCCTGGGGAGAAATCGACGAGTTCCACGCCACGCTCGATCGGGACGTCGAGATCCTCCAGGCGCCCGGCGAGGATCTCCTCGGTCTGGCGTTGCGGGAGCACCAGCATGTAGGGGAACCGCGTGTCCAGGTGACGCATGTTCACGGACACGGGTTTGCCGGTGCGCTGCAGGCTCACATCCAGTCCGGGCGCCGGATAGCCGCGTTTGACGAACTCGTCGGCGAGCCCGGCGAGATCCATGATCTCCAGTGTTCTGGCGTGCACCACGAGGGCTTTGGACAACGAGTCCCGCGTACGTTCGCGGTCAATCACCCTTACGGCGACGCCACGGTGCGCCAGCTCTCCGGCTGCCATGAGACCGACTGGTCCGGCACCGACGACGAGAACCTCGCACATCCCCTCTTCGATGTTGGTCACCGTGCGCTCCTTCGCTCTGTCTGCTATGAACTTTATGCCAACAACTGTAGGCCAACAAGTGTTGGCCTACAGTTGTTCACATGACTGGTTACGACAGCGCCTGCGTGCGGGATGGGGCGGGAACTCAGGCCTCGACGCCGAGTTCGCCGGTGAGGTAGTACTGCAGGACCGGGTGATGTCGCGGATCAGGCAACCGGCGGCCACGGAGACGACGTGGGCGAGCTCCACGACGTAGCGGACGAAGGCCACGCCGAGCAGTTGTGTGCGCACCAGACCGGCACGCCAGGACGCCTCGGCGAGGTCACAAAGGGAGGGCTCGCGCAACGAAAGCGGCGATCTGCGACTCGAAGATGGCCCTTATATGCGCGGTGGCTGCCGGGTTCGTGGCGGCCGAACGGAGCAGCAGCATGATCGCCTCGTCCCTCCCATCGTGACAGGAAGTGACCGGCCAGCACCTCACACGGCTGTTACTGCTGTTGCCGCTGTTGCGACCCTCCGCCCCGCGCTCGACACGGCCTCTTCGACGACCTTGCCACGGTCCTCCGGCTCCACGGCGGTCCCCGTCATCATCCCTGACGTTACGCGGGCGATGGGGCGATCCGGTGCGGCGAGTCACTGGGCGGGGGCGGTACCGCGGGCGTGCGAACGTCGCCATGGCAGGCCGGCGGCCAGCGCGGCCAGCGCGGCCAGGAGCCCGCAGAGAGCGAAGGTGATCCCCGGGTCCAACCCGGCGCCGGCGGCGAGGCCGACCAGTAGGAAACCGGCTCCCTGACCGCCGGTGATCCCGGCGATCGCCACGCTCATGGTCCGGCCGCGCAGCTCGGCCGGAACCCGCTGCACGAACAGCGCGTTGAGTGGGGCCGAATATCCGCAGCCGAGCCCTGCGACGAACAACAGTCCAAGCACCAGCGGCAGCGAGGGCTCGGCCGCGAGTGGCATCAGGGCCGCCCCCGCCACCACAGCGAACGGCACTATGAGCCGGTCCCGGGCTGCCGGGGACAGCCACCGGGTGAGCATTACAGTCCCCAGTGTGAAACCTGCGGCCATGGTGGCGAGGATCAGGCCCGCCAGGGACGGTCCACCACCGAGAGAAGCAGCATAAGGGTAGATGATCGCCTCCGGCGCGTGAGCGCACATCGACACCAGCCACACCAGTAGCAGGCAGTTGCGCAGCCACGGGTCCGTGAGGAGGAACCGCACACCCGTCATGATCCCGGCGTTGGATCGGGGCGGGAGTGCCCGCGGTCGCCTCCGTACGCCGATCGCGGTGAGGCAGGCGCACGCCGCGAAGGTGGCCGCGTTCACGGCCAGCGCGCCCTCCGGCCGGATGGCGAGTACGGCGAGCCCGCCCGCGGCGAACGCGGCCATCTCGCAGAGCTGGTAGGTGACCCGGTTAAGTCCGTTCGCGGTGATCGACGCCTCCCCGTCGAGCACTTCGGGAAACAACGCCGACCTGGCGGCGGTGAACGGCGCGGTGAGGATGTTGCCCGCGTAGAGCAGCACGATCAGCGCCCCTACCGGCAAACCGGGGAGGAGTAGTCCCGCGGTCGTCGCGGTCCGTAGCACGTCGCAGGCGATGAGCAGCGTGCGCCGGGGCAGACGGTCGGCCAGCGGGCCGAGCAGGGGACCCGCCACCAGCGCGGGCAGGAAGGCCGACGCGTGCGCGAGCCCTGACATGAATGCGGACCCCGTACGGTCGAAGACGAGTACGGCGACCGCGATGGCAGCGAATTTGTCGCCAATATAGGAAAGGACCAGCCCGGTGTACAGGAAGCAGAACTCCCGCACCCGGAACAGGTCTCGATATGTGACCAAGAGAGTGCCCCGGAGATGAGGAAACCTGGTGAGCGCGCCTGACAACGGGTCGCCAGGGTCGCCGTGCTCACCAGGTCGATTTTCAGTCCCCTGGTCAGGTGAGTGCATCAGACGATGGTCAGTCCCAACCGTTGGCCTTACCCATGGGGCACCTCCTTCCATGTTGACTGCCTCGCAGGAAGTTATGGGAGGTGCTTGTGCGGCGAATCTGTCGCATGACCTGCGTGCGGCACCAGATGGGCGACGAGCGCCAGCCGGGTGAGCATGAGGTCGTGCGGCGTCAACCTCGATGAGTGAGTGGCCCAGCGGCGGCACCAGGGGGTCGCTCCGCTCCGCGGCTGATCACGTGCGGTGACAAAGGTTCGGGGCCATGGAGAAACGACGAACGCGTCACGATCTGCCGTGCCCGCGCGGCAGGCGGAAGCACCTTGACATGGCCAGGGTTGGTCGGCCGGTCTGACATGCCACATCTGCCGGCTGACCGGTCATGGCTGGGAGTTCAGTATCTGATGTGAGGGGGAATGCTGACACGGCGGAAGGCGCCTCCTCTTGAACGCGTGGGATCGCGGCGTCGTTTCCGCAAACATGATCCGTCACATGATGGATCCGGCGCGTGTCGGGATGCTCACGGCGACCGTGGAAGCGCCGCTGGCGCCCCACCAAGGGCCGGTTTGAGCTGCCGTTCGCCGAGATGTGGAGGGTGTGCGACGGCCTCATCGCCAGGGAACGGCTGTTCTTCGATCTCAAACAATGTGCGCACAGCTCCGACTCCCCGCCGGCGCCGTTACCGCGCGCCTCCGCGACTGGTGCACGCGCGGTTAGGGGTCCTGGCTCGCTCGAAGGGGCGGCCACCGTGCCGGTGCAGTGTTACCGCACGCGCGTAGTGCGCCTCGGCGTCGCCGTCCTTTGGCGAGCAGGGCACGGCAGCGCTCCGCGACCGCCGTGGCCCAGGGCTGGCGCGGCTGTGCCGCCCAGCTCCGAATCACGGGTGCACTGGGCGATGACCGACGTGATGTCCCGTCGGCTGGCCCGCGCCTCCGCACCGTCGTGGCGGCCGGCATGACCAGGCCAGATGCGCAGGAAGCGAACCCCGGCACGTGGCTAACCGGCATGTTTTTTCAGTTTCGCCGAAGTGTCGCGCTGGCTGGGATGCTGCCCCGGGTACTCATGGCGCGGTGCCAGTAGCTTCAGGTTGAGCGCCTGGGCGCTCGCCCGGTGAGATAGCGCTGCAACGTCGGCGCGACCCAATCGGCGAGCTCGTCGGGATCAGCGGTGACCAGTGCCTCGGCCCGTACGGCGTACCGGGCGATCGCCAGCCCGACGAGCTGGCTGGCCGTGAGCGTCGCGCGCAGGTCGGGGTGGTCCATGCCCAGGGCCCGGATGAGCTTGACGAGCAGGTCGGCGGCCAGGAAGTCCCTGACCTGGGAGGCGGCGTGCTCGTTGGTGGCGGCCGAGCGGATGACGCCGAGCAGCGGGCCGGGGGAGTCGACGTCCCCCAGCAGGTCGAAGACGTAGCCGAGCAGCCGGCGCCCCAGGCTGGAGCGCGGACCGTCCAGCAGCATGACGACCGTGCGGTCCGGCTGGAACACCTCCGCGACGACCGCGCTGAACAGCTGGTCCTTGTTGCCGAAGAACCTGCGTACGAGTGCGGGGTCGACGCCGGCGTCGGCGGCGACCTGCCGTACGCTTGTGCCGTCGTAGCCGCTGGAGCTGAACGAGCCGGCAGCGGCGGCCACGATCTCCTGCCTGGTGGTCGATGTCCCGGGGCGGCGTCCCGTCTTACGCATGGTCTCCTCCTCGAGATCTATCGTATATCCCCTTGCTGTGACCAAAAAGTCCCCCAATAAGGACTTCATCGCGAATGACGGGAGCTGGCAGCCGAGCTGATCGCCGTACGGCTCGGCGGCGCGCCTGGACAACGCTATCGGCCTCGCCCGTCCCCAACCTCGTCTTCCGAGGTGCCCCAGACGGCCCGGGCGCATCGGCGACACACACCTGGCCATTGACAGACGTCGCGCTCCCTGCATTGTCGTGCGAAGCGCACATCTATCGGGCAACCGGTCCTCGGGCTTCGTGGGTACGTCATCGGAACATCGTGCCCGTGGCACCTGGCCGTCGCGCGCATGTCTCCTGTTGATGACTTTCTAGCAGCGGTGGTATATCCTCGTACGAGGACTTGTAGGTCAATAGATGGGGACTTATTTCGTGAATGCCTTGATTCGCAGGTACAGCAGGGGTGCCGGCACCATGGAGGACCTGATGCACCGGGTCGAGACCCAGTTCGCCAGCCAGCTTTCGGGCGAGGACGGTTCGGCGGAAGTGAGGGTGCCCGAGGGCATCGCCGCCTACTACGCCATCGCCGCCGACGATGGGACGGTGGTCACCGTCACGCTGTTCGAGACCGAGGAGCACGCTCGCCGTGCCGGTGCGGGCGCGGAGCGCATCCGCCAGGCGCTGGCCGACTTTCAGGTCGAGGAGCTGGGCACCGTGACCGGGGAGGTGGCGATCGCCAAGGTCGCCCGCGTGTAGAGATGTGAACCCGTCCGGCATTGATGGGGGCTCCTGCTGTCCATCAAACCCGGACGGGTTCAAACCACTGTGCCCGGACCGCCACGACTACGCCGCTTGCCGCCTCTTCCAGGGGCCTTTGGGCGTCTCCCCCGAGCTTCGCACCCCCAGCGGGCAGGACCCGTGGACGCACGTCGGGGCGGGGACCGATCTCGAACACTGATCAGGGACTACGCACCCGGCATAACCGGCCTCCAATCTGCGAGTTCACTCGATATGCGCGACTTCGTGTCGCACCACTGAGGAAGAGCTACACCCAAAGCGATTCGCCGACTCGCTCCGCCGACGCCTGGCCAAGCTCGGCGGCCTGGCCCTCAAAGACCGCGTGGGCGGCGCCGTTACCGGCCGAGCGGCGCTTCCATGCCTCAGGCGGGGCGTGGGCGGTCGCGGTGCTGGCATGGATCTGCCCGCCCCACCCCTTTCCGATCCACTGGTGCTTGGGCACCGCGACCACATAGCTGAGGTGGCGCTTCTAGGAAGTGCCGGAACGTGAACTCCATGCCGTATGCCTCATCGGCCGTGACCCACGGTACGCCCGTCTCCAGAGCGCGGGTGAGCATCAACCGGGCCAGTACGGGCTTGGCGGCGAACAGCACCTCTTCGCCGATGCCGGCCTGCACGCACCGAGCTCGATCATCGGTCCAGGACTTCGGCAGACACAGTTCAGCATCGATCAGCCCTCGGCCCGATGGGAAAGCGTACGCGAGGAAGACGCCCGGCTGGCAGTCCTCCGCTGCGAACTGGCAGGACCGCGACGGTGCCAAGACCGCGCTGCTGTCGGCGTACCCGACCACTCCAATCCGGCACGTGTTTGCCGATCAGGGGCTCGCCGGTCGGCTGGTGAACTGAGTCCGCGACACCCTGCGTACCACGTTGGAGATCGTCCGTAAGCCCGCTGATCAGCGAGGGTTCAGCGTCATCGCGCGACGTTGGGCGGTGGAAGAGACACCTGTCTGGCTGACCGCTTGTCGCCGTCCGGCCCGCGACTGCGAACGGGACCCAAAGGTCGCCGAAGCGATCATCCGCTGGGCCGCCACCGCCGGTATGGACCGCTGTCTCACCAGGAGTGGTCCTGCTCGGCGAGCGGCCAGAATCGTCTGCGACTGACGAAGATGACCAATCTCGAATGGACCCAAGATAAACCACCTTATCCGCCGCCGAATCTGTCAAGCGGCCCCGAAATTCGGCGTCGACAACATGGCAGAGTACGACACCGAGGGTCCGTACGTGCAGGCGGCCCCACGGGAAATTCCGTGGGGCCGCCTCAGTCATCAGCAGTGACTGAATACCACTGCAAGGGATCGTCATTTCTCCTGAGAGCCGACTTCAAGATATTGCTGGTACAACTGTCGGGAAAGCGCTGCATATGCATGCAAGTTGCGTGCGGATTCCCGAACCTCGCGACCACCCGTCGCGATCATTCTCTCTGCATGGAGCATGATCTTGTCCAGATAGGACAATACGTCGACCATTGGGGGAGTAAAGGTTCCGTGGTCCACCAGATTTGCCACCGACAACAGATACTCATCTGACACCAGCAGGTCGGTTCTAAGGTCTATGGTTTCTTCATCCACTCCCTTTGGGGGGCGCATGAGCTGTTTCCATAGGCTGTAGGAATCCATGAAGTCCATCTTCCTGAACCCTTCCTAATGATTAGCATCATACCAGAAGCTGACCAGCTTGCCATTCTGGACGATTCCTCCTGGACCTCCGTTCGGGCTCGTATACTTGGCCGCCCTCGTTCCATCGGCAAGCTCTACCAGTCGCGAATTCATTCTCGCTCTGGCGGGATTTGATTCAAGCCATGCCTTGGCATCGGCATGATATTCTTCTTCCGTCTTTCCAAGAGGCCTGCCATGTTTCTCGTAGTGATACGCGAAGCTGTCGGCAAGGCTTCTGTTGGGAGATGTCCAGACGGTGGCGAGGGCCTTATCGCATGGCGCTGTGTTGTGGACAAGGACCGATGTTTCGCCCGCCAGCACATAGTATGTGTGAAGGTCGTCGACTGTCAGGTTGTGCATGTAGCGCGCGCCGTCGAAGACGCGTACGGCGGTGATCTTCACGTGGTCGCCGCGTGGTGTCCGGAGGGCGTCTCCCACGCGTAGGTCGGCGGCGTCGACCCACTTCTTGGAGGTGGCGCTCCAGAACGGGTGGTGCTGGGTGGTGCGGATCGAGAGGGCTTTTCCGTCAGAATTTCTGATGGTGATGTCGGCCAGCTCGGTGTCGTGGTTGCGGTGCAGCGCCGTGACCTTCTCGGCGCTTGTCTTGCCCGTCTCGGGATCGGTGGCGAGGACCTTGTCGCCGACCTCGATGTCCTCGATGTCCTCGCGGGTGCCGTCGGCCATCAAGACGGGGGTGTCGGGGGCGAAGCTGTTGACGCAGTTCGTCGCCGATCTTGCACCCGTGGCCTTCTTGCCGCCTTTGAGGACCTTAAGCCTTTTGGCGAGCTTGCCCCAGGGGGAAATGGAAACAAGGGTCCCTAAGCAGCCTTTCCCTTTCCCATTCTTGCAACTCGCGATGTCATCTACCGGCCAAATTGCCTTTACAAGCCCCTTCAACAGGGAGTGGTTGTGGTCGTGCTGAGGTCGGGGCATCTCGTTCCATCGCATGTGCAGGACTACGCTGCAGAAGCTGGAGCCGCCTAGCCCTCCGTCCCGCTCTGACGTCACGCACTGCCTACGGGCCCATAGCCGCTGGTTGGCCCATTCTGGAGTATCCTCCTTATAAAGATGAGGGGCCATGGAGACGAGTTCCGTATTGGTGGGTATACGGACGCCTTCGATGACGGTCGCGTCCTGGACGCTGACCTGATCGACGTGCGGCTTTTGGCCGCCGGGAACATAGCCGCTCTGGTTGGCGATCGTGGTGGCGGTTGAACGAGCCGCGCTCGCCGCGCCCTTTACCACGCGATCAAACCACGATCCGAAGTCGAACAGCAGGCCGGTCGGGTCGCTGAAGGTGATCGGATTGTTACCGGAGTAGGCGTATCCCTGGTATTGCTGCGGGTTCTGGACGTCCAGGATGGGGTCGACGCTGATGAAGCGGCCGGTGGACGGGTCGTACTCGCGGGCCCCCAGGTGGGTCAACCCTGTCGTCTGGGTGTCGTCGATGCCGCCGACGAAGCCCCTGGTGCCCGGCCAGCCGGTGATCTGGGCGCCTCGAGGACCGCCGAAGGGGAGCATCCGGCGCTGGGTGAGCTTCTGTGTAGCCGCCTCGATCGCGATCTGCCCGGTGCCCAGATGATCGGCGATGGTGAACGTCACCGTTCCGTCGTCCTGCTGCACCGCCTGGTGACCGCCGCCCAGATCCAGGTAGCGGGTGGCCTTGGGGGTGGAGGCATCCTTGGCCAGGACGAGTTCGGTGCCAGCCAGGTAGAGGGTGGTGTCGGTGGGTGTACGGCCGATCAGACGGTTGCCTTCGGCGTCGTAGAGGTACTCCGTGACCTTGCTGCCTTCGGTCACCTTCGCCAGGTGGCCTTCCACGTCCCATTCCAGGACCTGGCCGGGGCGGTTGGTGGTGTTGCCGGCGTCGTCGTAGTTGTAGGTGTCGGTAGTCGTGCCGGCCGGCCCCTTGGTGGTGACCGAGGTCAGGGCGTGCGGCCGGACGTCTCCGGGATCGGGGTAGGCGTAGGTGCGCGCGATGTTCTTGGCGACGTCGCCTGACGGGTCGTGCTGGGTTTCGGTGCGGCGGTTGCCCACCTTGTCGTAGGTGTAGGAGTGCCAGTAGGCGCCCGGCCCCGTCAACGCGGCGCCCGAGGGGATGGCGGTGCAGACGGCCGGGGTCCATGCGTCGGTGAGGCGGCGCAGATAGTCGTAGGCGAAACACTGGGTGTCGGTGCCGTCGCGGGAGACGTCCGCCACCGAGACGATGTTGCCGACCTCGTCGTAGCGGTAGGTTGCGCTCCTGTCGGTGCCGGGCACGTCCTGGGTGTCCACGCTGTTGACTGCCAGCCGCTGGGTGCCCCACTCATAGCCGTAACCCACGGTGGTGGCCTTGCCTCCCGCGCGGGACATCACGATCTCGCTGCGGTCGCCCGTGTGGAAGTAGCCGGTGGTGGCCGTGACGCCCAACCCGTTGACGACCGTCGGCCACAGCGTCTTGTCCTGATAGGCGAAGGCCACGGTGGCCGCTGGGAGTGCCCCTGCTGCCGGAAGCCCGAGGCCCTTGACCATTCCGGCGTCCTCGTAGGAGGTCTTGAAGGTGTAGGTGCCCTTCAGCGCGCCCTCGACGTCGGGGATGACCACACTGGAGGAGGTCACCCGGTACAGCCGGTCGTAGGTGTCCACCCGCTGCACGTAGGCCTGTCCGTCGACATGCCGGGTGGATTTGGCCAGTTGTCCCTTTGCCCCGGTGATCGTGTCGTACTCCCACGAGGCCAGCACCGCGCCGGCCGTGTCGCGCACTTCGGTCTTGCGTCCGAGCCCGTCGTAGACGTACTGGAGGACGGCTCCGCGAGCGTCCTGGGTCGAGGTGAGCTGGCCTCTTTCGTCGTAGTCGCTGGTACTGCGGCCTCTGTCGGGGTCCTCGGCCGCCACCTGGCGGCCCTGGAAGTCGTATTCGAAAGTCCAGTCGTTCCCGTCTGGATCAGTGATCGTCTTCAGCTTCCCGGCCGGGCTGTAGGTAAAGGTGGTGATATCAGCGGCCGAAGCCGCGCTGCGCTGATGATGCTGATGCAACTCCACGGTCTGGCCGCGGGCGTCGGCGACCGTCGTGGTGGCCGTGCCGCCGACAGGAGGGATGACCGTCACCCGGTCACCGCCGTAGATCGTGGTGGTCGTGCTCACCGGCTTGCCGCCGGTGCTGTTGCCCGCGACAAGCTCGGTCTTGGTCTCCCGGCCCAGCCCGTCGTAGCTGTGGTGGATCTGCGTCTCCACGCTGAGCGCGTCGTCCGGCTGGAACAGCCCGGTTGCAGGGGAACCCGTGGCGAAGTAGGAGGTGAACTCGATCGCCTCGAGACCCCGCTCGTTGTAGAACGTGTCCGTGATCAGCCGGCCACCGTCCGGACCCGGTTCCTGCACCTGCCGCGGCCGCAGCAGCCCGTCGTACAGGGTGTAGGACGTCTGGGTGGTGCCGTTGAGGCCGGTAGAGGTGGAGCCGACCGCGACCGGGTCGTTTCCAGTGATCCGGTAGCTGAACGCGTAGGAGGGGGTCTGTCCGGAGAGCCGGTCAGGCAGCCAGACCTTGGTCAGCCGCCCGAGGGCGTCGTAGGCCAGGTTAGTGACCTTGGTGTTGGTGTCCGTCATCGACAGCACCTGCCCGCGGGTGGCGTCGTGGGTGGTGGTGGCCGTCTGCGCGGTGGCCGGGTCACCGGGTTTGGCCGGCGGACCGGTCACCTTCGTCGTGGTGACGAACCCCGTCGCCGGGGCGCGCTGCGTGGTGGTGGTACGACCGTCCGCGCGGGCGGTCCTGGTGATCGTTCCATCCGCGGTGACCTTGACGGTCGCGGTCAGATCGGTGCTGGTCACCACCCGCCCGTAGGAGTCGTAGGTGGATCCGGACTCCAGGTAGACGGCAGTGCTTCCGTCGTATTCCTTCAACGTGGCCGTCGCGGTCGGCGACCCAGTCGTGGGAGCCGCTCCGTAGGCGCCACCGTCATAGGCGGTGCGCACATCAGTGATCACGTCACCCGGCCGTTCGGGGGTGGTGGCACACGTCTTGGCCACGACCTCCACCCGCGCGGGCAGCGTGAGGTTCCCGCCGACGTTGTTGGTGGCGTAGGTGGTGCGGGTGCACTTGTCGTCTGCGGCCGTCGCGTCGTCACCGAGGTCGTCGATGGTGATGATCCGCCCCGCTACGATCTCGTAGGTGTTCTTGGTGGTGGTGGTGCGCCACTTGACGCCTGCTCCGTCGTCCAGCGAGGTCCACGTCCTGCTCTGAGCGGCGCCGGTCAGGTTCGCGGTGATCGCTCCCCACGGCCGTGTCGCTGCCGCTGTCTGGTGCCGCCATGGCCTGGTCACCGACTTGGTCAGCACGTCGCCGCCCGGACCGGAGAATTCGACGGTCTTGTAGATGGCTCCGGCCAGCGCCTCGTGGTCGACGATCGGGTCCCCTTCACCGTCGCCCAGCGACACGCTGACGGATTTCGTCGCGTCACCATCGGGTGCGGCCTTGTCGCCGTGCATTCCGCGCAGGAAGTAGGTATCGGTCCGCGATGCTGCGGTGAGTACCTGCACGTGCTGATAGCCGCGCCACTGCGACCAGGTCTTGTGCTTCTCCTCGGTCAGCCCGTTGTCGTCGTCGTAGTGCCAGGCCGCGCCATCCAGGTAGTCGTACCTGAGCACCTGGTCCGGTGCGCCGCCGGTGCGGTCGGTCGCGGTGACGGCGGTGACCACGTACTTGTTGAACCACTGCTGGGTGGGAGGGTCGCTGACGCTTCCGCCGAAGAACTGCGGGAAACACCGGGTTGTGTTGGCGTGCGGAGTCGGTAACTTATCCCACGCGCACGCCGGCGCGGAGTACTCCGCGCCGATCTGACCGCCGTACTCATCGGCCACCGACGACAGCCGGCTCTTGATGAAGGGCGCGTACCCGTCACCGGTCTTGTCCAGCCGGTTGGCCAGCTGCGTGTACGCCAGCGAGACCTCCGGCAGGGTGATCGCCGTGCTCGCGGTATGACCGGTCCGCTGGATCGAATCCAGCAGCAACTGGTAGTCGACATCCGCCTGGCCCCACCGGTGCCCCAGTTGGAAGGAGTCGACCTTGCTGCCGCCAGCGTACGTCGTGATGGAGGTCAGCCGCTTACGGGTGAAGAACGACGGCGACAACCTTCCCTCGTCGCAGTCCTCGCCTTCGTCGCAGTTCAGGTCCCAGGGGGTGTCGTACCAGTAGGCCGCGTCGGTTTCGATCGACGCACACGTGGTCAACTCGTTCGGCAGGCACCGTTCACCGCTCGTGAAGTCCACCTTGGCCAGGGCGGCCGTGGTGTACATCGCCTCGCTCTTCAGGCCGTACTCGATCCGATCCAGCGTGCCTCCGCGCACATAGCGGGTGTCGTCGGCGGGCTTCAGGTTGCGGCCGTAGGAGTTGGTTTCCTTGTCGTAGAAATAGGCGATCGCGTTGCCGCGCGGATCCACGACGTAGTCCAGGTTCCACCGCCACGCCTGCTGGCACCACGACTCGGCGAAGGTGTCGCCGTGGCAGTCATCGTTGGCGTCGTCACCGAACACCGGCACCGTCCACGCCGAGTCGGTGGTCTCCTCGTCCGAGCTCCATCCCGGCAGCCGGTTGTAACCGAAGTAGTACTTCACCCCGTTGGGAGCGGTGATCAGCCAGTATTCGTCCTGCCTGGCCCCGTTTCCCCGGACGTCGTCGCCGCTGCCCTCGATCCGCTCGATCTTGCTGCCGTCGTCCGCCCGGAACTTCCAGGTGTTCTCGCCGGCTGGGACGAGCTCGCCGCCCTTGCCGTTGAAGGAGACGAACGCGTTGTCGTAAGCCCAGCACAGGTCGCCGGGCTTCATCCCGTCGGAGTTCTCCACGCCCTCGTCCGCGCACGACCTGTAACTGCGCTCGATGTAGCCCGGCCACAGGTCGAACCCGTCCCCGATCCAGGAGGACTGGTTGTTGGTGGTGGCAGTGCGGCCGTCCACTGCGCCGGAGGAGTACCCCAGCTCCACCCCCGGCACCAGGCCCCCTGGCACCTCGGGCACCGGGATGTCGTATGACCAGGCGAAATCACCGGTGTTCAGGTTGACCTGCCACGCCGACGACGGCGACAGCGACGTCGCCTTGTAGTCACCCAAAGCGCTCGATGTCCCCGCCACCGCCGCCAGCACGGTGGGCGTGCCGGCACGCAGCTTCACCTCATCCACTGCCAGGGTCCGACGCTCGGCGTCGTTGACCGTCTTCAGCGGCGTCGCGGTACGGCATTCCGGCACACCGGGCGTGGTCAGCGCACACGCGGGCAGTTCGACCAGCGTCATCCTGGAGGCGTACGCCCCGCCGTACAGGCCGGCGAAGCTCGAGTAGTCCAGACTGGCGCCCACCGACCCCTCCGCTCCGGTCGTCGACCGTAACGTGAACATCGGGCCGTCGGCGCCGGCCTTCAACGCCGCCCTACGGGAAAGGACTCCGGCCTCGACCTCGCCGACGGCGGCCGTACCTTTCATGGTGAGCGTCAGCGGTGTCCCCGCCGCGGCAACCGCGGCCTTGGCCCCTGCCGCAGGCAGCGTGACCACCGCCTTCTTCGCCCGCGGCCAGGCGCTTCGCGGTCTCTCCCGCGGCGTGGCCGGCACCTTGGTCACCGGCCGCGGCTTGGCCCGTAAGACCTTGCCCGCCACCGGCCTGTCCCGTTCGGGCTCGGCCGAACGTTGTTCGCCGGACGGCAGCGTCGCGCCCTGGATCAGGCACGCCACCACGACCACCGACATCGCCGCCGCAGCCCGTCTGAAAAGTGAGAAAGGCCTCATCCGATTCCCCCGGGGACTTCGGTCGGCAGGCCCGACGCGCCGATGGACAGGTGATCGATCTGCAAATCGGTGAGTGCGCCGTGGAAGGCCCACACGTCGGACACCGCGCCGGGCCAGTGCTCCCCCCAAGTGGATGACCCGGTCTTGACCCGGCCGAGCTGCATGGGCTGGGCCGACTTGAACGTCATCACGTTCTCCTTCCAGGAGGCCAGGTCGACGCAGCCTGCGCTGTCCTCCCCGCTGTCGTCGGCGCAGACGGCGTCCTGCAGCCCTCCGTTCACGTAGAGCATCAACTCGTCGGCGAACGCGTCGTAGACCAGGGCCACGTGGTTCCATTCCGTCGCGCTGAAGAACAGGCCGTTGTCGATGGTGGTGAGGGTCGCGTCGGCGGTGTCCTTGTCGGCCGTGACGATGCGCCAGCGGCCCGGATCCTTGGTGGGATCGGAACTGGGCACGTATCTCACGGCCAGCGCGCTCTGCTGGGTGGACGGGACACTGAGCAGCGTCACCTGCCGGTCCGGGACAGCCGCCGTTTGAGCCCACGCGCTGATCGTGAAGCTGGTTCCAGTGTCCAAGGGGCTCTTCGCGGTGACGGCGTAGTCGTCGACGCCGTCCAGCGTCACCGTGCCGTCGATCCCGCCCGGCCCCACCTGCGCCCCGCCGTACAGGGTCATCGCGTTGCCGGACGACGAGGCGTCCGGCGTGACTGGCGGAGTACCCGATGACTCGGTGAAGAGCCAGCGGGCGGCGACGACCGGCCGCTGTTTGAACAGCTGCTTGACCTCGTCGGCGGAGAGCACCCGGTCGAACAGGCGGATGTCGTCGATCTGACCGGGGAAGAAGTTGCCGGGGACGCCGCTGTACAGGCCGGCGCCGACCTGGAATGCGCCCGCCGCGTACCACGGGCTGTCCAGCGTGACCTGGCCCGCCTTCACGCCGTTCACGTACAGGGTCAGCGTGTCGGCCACCGTGTCGTGCACGCCGACCAGATGCGCCCACTCGCCCGCCTGCGGCAGGCCGCCCGTGGACTGCACGGCCAGGACCTGCCCGGCATCCGGGGCGTCGGACTTGTGCTGGTTGAGCACCCACCGGTCCAGGTGCGCGGAGTAGAAGAGCTCCACCCCGCTGCGATACTGGCCTTGCTGGGTGAGCAGCACGGCCGAGTGACCGGGCTTGGCCTCCAGTCGCGCCCAGACCGACACGGCGAAGCTGCGGAAGGTGTTGATGTGCGGCGTGCTGACCACCGCGTGGTCGTCCGTCCCGTCGAGCGACAGTGCCTTGCCGCGCACGCCCACGGCTCCGGCCGACGCGCCGCCGCGGAAGACCGCGGGCATCACCTGAGCATGCCCGATCACTTCGGTCGCGCCCGCCGGTTCGTCGAGGGGGAAGACCGCGCTCGCCGGCCGGTTCCCTCCGGTCACCGGCTCCTTGGCGGAGAGCTTGGCCACCTCGCCGTCCGCCAGGGCGCGGTCGAAGATCTCCACCTGGTCGAGGGAGCCGGGCAAGAAATCCCTCGCCACGCCCTTGGTGGCGCCCGCCCCGAGCCGCACGCCACGAGCGGCGTTCCAGCCGATGTCGTGCGCCGTCGATCCGGCAAGGACGCCATCCACATACAACCGCAGCTGGTTGAGGGACGCGTCGAAGGAGCCCATCAGATGCGTCCACGTACCCACCCGGACTCCGCCGGCGGTGCTCGGCATCGCACGCACCGTGCCTGCCCCGGCCTTGTCCGCGGCGTAACTGGCGAACACCCAGCGGTCGTCCAGGTTGGAGTAGGACAACTCGTAGCCCGCCGTTTCGTTGCCGAGCTGTGCGGCCACGACCGCAGGATGGCCGGGCAGCGTGTCCAACTTCACCCAGGCCGAGACCGAGAAACTCTGCGTTGTGTCCACCACGGACAGGTCGGTGGCGGCGTGGGCGTCGGTGCCGTTGAGGGCCAGCGCCGTGCCGATCGCGCCCTCCGCGCCGAGGACGGTTCCGCCGGCGAGGGTGAGGGGACGCGGCGGGGCGGAGCCCTGCGCCTGCGTCTGACCCGCGTTCTCATCGAACTGCCAAGTAGCCCGTTCCGGCTGCCCCGCCTTGACCCGGAACCGGTACCCGGTGGGCGCGGAGCGGTTGCCGGCCGCGTCGAACGACTGAACCCACAAGGTGTTCACGCCAGCCCGTGGCGGCAGGAAGGTGAGGGTGCGGGCGGCCCCGCTCGTCGTCGTGACCGTGTTGTCGGACGAGGGATCAACGTTGATGCCGTACCAGTACTTGGTCGTCTGGGTGTCGTTGCCCCCGATGACGAACGAGCCGTACTTGCCCATCCCGTCGTACCAGGGATCGTTCGGATCTTCAGGGTCCTGCACCGGGTAGTCGCCGGAGGAAATGGCCGGCGGCTTCGGAGCGTCGGTGTCCCAGCGGAAGTAGCAGGCCGTCGGGTCTCCCGCGTGGGACCACGCCGAGTACTGAGCGCCGTCGTAGACGCGCACATACCAGCGAACCGCCTTGTCCTCCGGGATCGACGACGACAACTGGATGGAGAAGTCCGACTCCGACCGCTTCATGGCAGTACGGGCCGGCTGCCACATGCCGCCGTCCCACGCGGCCTGGAACTGCACCGACACGTTGTCGCCGTCGGGATCGGTGATGTTGTTGGCGTAGATCACACCCAACGACCGCACCCACGGCGCGTCGCCCGGCTGCTTGCAGACCCCGCCGTACTGCATGGTCAGCTGCGACATCCGAGGCTGTGCCGGCGGACGGTTGTAGCGGACCCGCAAGTAGGCATCGTCAGAGAAGCGCTTCCAGCTGTACCTGTCGCTCTCGTCGACAGCAGGTGCTCGCAGACCGAACGTGATCGTGGCCCACTTGCCATCGGCGGCCTGCTGCACCACCGATTTCACGTCGAACTCGGCATCCCTGGCGGCGCAGCCGTCGTAGCCGTAAGCGAACGTCTCCGTCCTCAAGTAGTCAATCCAGAATCCGGACGCTTTCTGGGTATTCCAGGTCGTGGACTCGGAAATGCCTTTGGTGCGCCAGAGTTGCACGGGCATGGCGGTACACGAGGCCGACCACGTGTTGGGCACGACGAACTCCGCCGACAGCACCGTGGTGCCCGCGAACCTGGAGACGGGCATGCGGTAGAACAGCCGCTTGACGTCGTAGGGATTGCAGTACTCCCAGCCGCAATACCCCATGCCCGCGTCGTGATCCCCATTGAATTTCCACTGTGGGCTTGACGCCCAGTACTTCGAGGCCATCGTCCACGCGGTCGCCTTCGGTGTGTACCACTGCGGGTCGATGAACACCGGGTAAACCGTGTCCGCCCCGGTGAGCAGGTTCGTGTCCGGCTTCAGCACGAGTTCACGCCCGCCGCTCGCCAGGTCGACGCCGACGTGTGCTCGGTTCGCCCCCTTGTCGTCGGCCGCCCGGGCATGGTTCGCATCCTTCTTCGAGTCCCACATGACCGGGGGCGCGGCCTCGAAAACTGTGCCTCCCGCCGCACCGTCCACAGCCGCGAGCCCGCCGGCGTCGGTCTTCCGCACGCTCATACCTGAGGTGGCCATCGTGAGTTTGAACTCGCCGACTCGCCGGGCTGCGTCGGGCGTCTTGACCACCAGCAACTGGGTGAACCCGTCCACCTGAGCGCCCAGCCGAAGATCCACCCCGGGCAGCACGTCAGGGTAGACGGCGGTGGCCTCCTCCAGCCGAGGCTCGGGCAGCTTGCCCGGCCAGGAGAGCGCCAGTTCACGGCCGGCCTTGCTCATCCGGACCATCGGTACGTCGCCGCCACCGGAGAACCGCAGGCCGACCGTGGCCGCCTTCGGCGCCACCGTGCCGTCGCCGCTCTTGGCCAGCGTAATGTCGACCGGACGCCACTGGCCGTCCACCCGCGCCCGCACCGGCCGCAGGTGCTCGCGGGCCTCCAGCCTGCCGTCGGGGGTGGCGAAGACCTCGCTGCTCTCCCCCCGCAGCGGAACCACCTCAACCGGCTTGCGTGTGCTCCTGGCCTGCGCCAGCGCCTGCTCTTCTGCCAGCGCCCCGCCCTCGGCCGGGGCGGCTGTCGGCGGCGCGACCGCTGCTACCGCTGAAGTGCTTGGCGACCCATTGGCTCCGGCGGCGAACGTCGCCGCCACCAACGATGTCGCCAGACCTAAGCGCCAAGAATAAGTCTTCACATGGCCAAAGGTGAGTGGCACATCGAACCAGCACATCTGTCATATGACCAGTCGCAGTCCGCCGGTGAGCCGGACCGGTCGCCCGTGGGGTCGTGCGGAAGGCCGCTCGGATGACGGATTTGCTTTTACTGGGAGAGGAAGCGCCAAGAGCCGACGGTGACCGTCGCAAAGGCGTTCAGCATTCGGTGGTGAGGTGCCTCGAGAATGCCATCCCGTTGAGCCACTCATTCTGCAACGCACCGAAGAACGTTTCCGCCAGCGCGCTATCCCAGCACACCCGGGCACGCCCCACGGATCGACGGATCCCGTACCGGGCCAGATTCCGCCCTTGACGGCGGATCTAACGATCAAGGAGATGCGTCTGATGACGGAGACCGCTGCTGGTCTTTCGGGTCAGCCTCGTCATCGGTCGCGCCAGGGCGGGCGCAAGTCGTGTCGGAGTTCGGGTCGCAGCGCCGGCTGGGGCCCCGTTCGTGGACGCGGCCAGGGCGCGCCGGCGAGGTCCGCCGGCGGACTGGTCATGTGACGGATAACAAATTCAGCGGTTGTTGGATTTGCTGAGGCCATGTCGATGGAGACAAAGCGACGCCCCGGGCGTCCGCGTAAGGGCGAGGAGCAAGACACGCGCCGGCTCCTGCTCGACGCGGCGCTGGAGCTGTTCGCCGTCAAGGGCTACGCCGCGACGAGCGTGCGGGAGATCGCCGAGCGGGCCGGCGTCCACGGCAGCGCGATCTACTTCCACTTCGCGAATAAGGACGCGATGTACGCCGCCCTGTTCGAGCGGTTGGGGCCACCCCTGCTAGAGGCGTTGTGCCCGGACCTGGACGCGCTGGCCGCGATGGAGCCGGGCCCGGCCGTCCGTGCCCTGGCCGGCCAGCTCCTCGAGGTGTGGTCCAGCCCGTGGGGGCGGCGCTTCGCCGGCGTCGTCCTGCGGAACGGGGCGGGGCACGGAGGAGCCCGCGGGCTGGCCGAGGCGATCGAGGTGGCCAGGCACCGGCTCGCCCAGCCGTTCGAGGCGTGGCAGGCCGCCGGTCTACTGCGGGCGGACCTGCCCGCCGAGCACCTGGTGTGGGAGCTGATGGCGCCCCTGGATGTCATCTGGTTCATGCACCTGCGCCCCGACGCCACCGCCGACGACATCGCAACGGCCGAACGCCTCGTGGAGACGCATGTCGGCTTCTTTCTCACCTGCACTCTGACCAAGGAGGAAGGTTCATGACCGTTCACGACACCCAGGTGCTCGTGGTGGGCGCGGGGCCCACCGGGCTGACCGCGGCGATCGAGCTACTGCGGCACGGCGTCGAATGCGTGCTGATCGACGAGCGGGACGAGCCCGCGCGGTATTCGCGGGCCCTGGTGTTGCAGGCCCGCTCTCTGGAACTGCTGCACCTGCACGGGCTCAGCGACGCGATCGTCCGCGACGGGTATCTGGCGCCCGGCTTCAACTTCGGCGCCGACGACCGCACACCCGCGATGGTGGAGATGTACCACTCCGGGAGCCGCTACCCGTTCATGCTCACGCTGTCGCAGGAGGAGACCGAGCGGACGCTGACCGCGCGGCTCCACGAGCTCGGCGGTAGCGTCACCCGCGAGGCGAGGCTCGTGTCCGCCGCCCAGGAGCGCGACGCGGTGTTCGCCACGGTGACCGGCCCGGCGGGGGAACAGAGCACTCTGCGCGCCCGCTACCTGATCGACTGCAGCGGCTCGCACAGCGTGCTCAGCGGCGCGTACGGCACGACCAAGCACAGCGCCCTGTTCGACGGCACCGCGCTCATCGCCGACGTGCTGGTCGAGGGCGACCTGCCGCGCGGGTTCGTCAGCCTGCACACCAACGAGCGCGGCGGCCTCGCCTTGCTGCCCTTCCAGAACGAGTACGTCCGGGTCATCGCCTTCGACCTGACCAAGATGGGCATCTCGCATCGTGAGCCGCTGGAGCTGGCCGACGTGCAAGAGACCGTGGACGCGATCGTCCCCTACCCGCTGCGCATCAGGGAGCCGAAGTGGATCACCCGGTTCCGCGCCCAGGACCGGCTGCTCCCCTCCTACCGGGACCGCCGGATCTTCTTCGCCGGTGACGCGGCCCACCTGTACATCCCGGTGGCCGCGCAGGGCATGAACACCGGCATCCAGGACGCCTTCAACCTGGCCTGGAAACTCGCCTACGTCTGCCGGGGCAGGGCCCCGGAGTCGCTGCTCGACAGTTACAACGACGAGCGGCACACCATCGGCGAGCGCACCCGTAAGCTGTCGGACATGCTGTTCCGGCTGTTCATCAACCAGGCGCGCTCGGCGGTGTACCGCAAGGTCAGCAGCAAGATGCTGGGCCTGGCCCTGGCCACGATCCCGGTGCAGAACCTGATGAGCGGCCGGGTGACCCAGACCGGGGTGAACTACCGGCACACCACGTTGTCGAAGGCACAGCGCCTGCCGAGGCCGGCGAGGGGCGCGATCAACGCCGGCGACCGGGTGCCGGACCTCGACCTCGCCGACGGCGGAGGCCCGGGCGTCCGCCTGTACGACCTGCTGCGTGAGTCCGGCTATCTGCTCGTCGGATACGCCTCCTCCTACACCTCCGAGACGATGAGGACGGCCATGCTGGCCGAGCTGTCGCGGTTGCAGGACCGTTATGCCGGCTCCCTGCGCTGCTTCATGGTGCTGGGCGAGGGCCTGCCCGGCTCGGGCGAGGTCCCGACGCTCCTGGACGCCAGGCGCGAGCTGCTGCACCGGTTCGGGGCCAAACCGGGTGACGTCTTCCTCATCAGGCCGGACGGCTACCTCGCCTTCCGCACCAGCGACCCGGGCAGCCTGCCGCCCCTGCTCGGCTCCTGGCTGAGGCCAGCCGAGGCGGAGTTGGCCTCCGCCTGAACCCCGGCAGGTCAGATGGCGTGCATCGTGGCCGGTGCCGGGATGATGCTGGCGCCCTCGCTCGGCGCCCGCCCGGCCCGGAGCGACGGCCACGACCGGCAGATCGGCAGCGGAGTCGCGTGTGCCAAGCTGACGTGATGCTGGATCTCCATCGGTTGCGGCTCCTGCGGGAGTTTCGGCGGCGCGGCACGATCGCCGCCGTCGCGGAGGCGCTGTCGTACAGCCCATCGACAGTTTCGCACCAGCTCAGCGAGCTGCAGATCGAGGCCGGAGTGACGCTGCTCGAACGGGACGGACGCCGGCTTCGGCTCACCGAGGCCGGACACGTGCTCGCCCGGCACGCGGACGTGCTGCTGGCCCACGTGGAACGGGCGGAGGCCGAGATGGCATCCGCAGCCGGGGCCGTCGCCGGGGTGGTGCGGATCGCGGCTTTCCAGACCGCCGCTGTCCATCTGGCGGCCCCGGCGCTGGCCGCGCTGGCGCGCGATCATCAGGCGCTGCGCGGGGAGATCACCGAACTGGAGTCGGACCAGGCGCTCGACGCGCTGTGGCGCCGCGAGGCGGACCTGGCGATCTGCGACGACTACGACGGCCGCCCGCTACGGCGGTTGCGGGGACTGACCGTCGAGGACCTGTACGCTGAAAACGTCCGCCTTGTAGTCCCCCGAGGTCATCCGGCCAGGCGGCTGGCCGACGTGGCGGGCGCCCAGTGGGCCGGCGGCCACCGCGGCACCAGCCACGAACGGCTGATCCATGACGTGTGCGCCGCCAAGGGCGGCTTCCACCCGGACATCAAGCACCGCGCGACCGATCTCCTGGTTCTGCTCGCGCTGGTGGGCGCCGGCCAGGCCGTAACGCTGCTGCCCGATCTGGCCCGCCCGGAACGCGAGAGCTCCGTGGAAACCCTCGACATCGGGGTCGGCCGCAGAATCTTCACCGTCGTCAGGGACGACGGTCTCGCCCGCCCCGCTCTGGCCGCCGTCCGCGCGGCACTACGCGCCGCCGCCGGGTCGGCTCGTTGACCGGCTCACGAAGGACAGCCCAGCCTGTGTTCTTCTCGCGAGACCCGCACCCGCTCAGGGCAGCAGCACCGTCATCCCCGTCGTGGACCGCTCGCCGATGGCGCGATGGGCCTGATCGGCCCGCTCCAAGGGGAACGCCTGCCCCACCGCGACCTTGAGACGGCCTGCGGCGAGCATGTCCAACAGCTCCCCGACAGCGGCCGCGACGCGGTCCTGCCGCTGCATCTGTCCAGGAAGGCCGTAGCCTATGAATGACAGATTCCCATGCATAAGAGACATACTGGAAACGTCAGCAGGAGAGCCGCCCACCACTCCGAAGCTCACCATCCGGCCGAATGGCGCGAGGCACTCCAGACTTCGAGCGGCCACGCTGCCGCCGATCGAGTCCAGCACGAGGTCCACGCCTCGCCCCCGAGTGGCTTCCAGGATCTGACTCGGCCAGTCGTCGCCGGTGTAGTCGACGGCGATGGCGCCCAGAGCCCGGATGTGGTCGAGCTTCCCTTGCCTGCTCGCCGTACCGATGACGACGGCGGCCCCCAGCAGCCGGGCGAGCTGCACGGCGATGCTGCCCACACCTCCCGCCCCGGCGTGCACGAGCACGGACTCTCCCTGCCGCAGGCGGCCGGCGTCGTGCAATGTCTGGTACGCCGTCACACCCTGTACCGGCAGCGTCGCGGCGCTCTGGAAGTCGACGGTGTCCGGCAGCGGAACCACGGCCGGGGCGGCGGCGAGCGCGTACTCGGCATAACCATGATCGACCCAGGCCATCACCCGCGACCCCGGCTCAGGCGCGCTGACCTCCCGGCCGAGCGCCGCGACCGTGCCCGCCACCTGGAGCCCGAGCCCCGCGGGGAGCGGCAGTTCCTGGCCGAAGCCGCCCTGGCGTTTCATGACGTCGCCGTAGGCGATGCCGGCGGCCGCCACCTTCACCAGGACCTGGTTCGGGCCTGGCGAGGGCACGTCGACGTCGTCCAGGCGCAGTACTTCGGGACCGCCGACGGCGTGCATGCGGATCGCCTTCATATGTTCCTCCGTGGACCGTAAGTGGTGTCGAGATAGCTGCTCAGTTCGCGAACGTCGCCACCGAGCAGGGCGAGGTAGCCATCGGGGCGGACGAGGACCAACCCGCCGCCGTCCATTCCGTACCGGACACGGATCCGCCCGTCCGGCACCTGTCGGACGTCGATGAGGTCCGCGAGGTCACCGAGCGTGTCGCGCAGCGCTGGCGGCTCGGCTCCGGGCACCAGCAGCGTGTGCTTGGACGGGTGCAGGAGCCCGATGTCGGGGAAGCGGTCGCCCACCGCGAGCCGGTCGTCGTTGCTACCTCCTGTCCCGTCGCGGTAGGAGACGTCGAGCTGGGTCAGCGCCCGCGAGAGGATTCGCTGCACTGCCGGCCGGGCGGTGACATGCGGCGCGATGTTGCGGCGCGCCGCGGTCGCCATCGGGTTGCGCAGCAGCGTCATCCGCGTCGCGCGGCGCGTCCCCTTTACCAGCCGATGCGCGACGGGCGAGCGCTCTGCAGCGTAGCTGTCCAGAAGTTCGCGGCGTGCCCTGCCCTGAACGACCGCGGCGAGCTTCCAGCCGAGGTTGAACGCGTCCTGGATACCGGTGTTCATGCCCTGCCCGCCGACCACCGAGTGAACGTGGGCGGCATCGCCCGCGAGGAAGACACGATCGACGGAGTGCCGCGCGACCTTACGCTGGTTGATCCGGAAACGGCCGGATTCCACAATCGTCGCCAGGCGGGTGCCGGGTGGCGAGCACATGGCCACGGCCTCCCGCACCTCGTCGAAGGACACCTCACCGGCGGGCGCCCGGCCGGGCGGGTAGGCGATCGTGATGCGGTGCAGGCCGCCGGGCATGGGGAAGTAGGCAACGAAGTTTCCCTTGTAGAGGAAGGAATAGAACACGTCGTACGGCAGCGGCCACTCCACGCGCCCGTCCGCCACGGCGAAGTTCTCCTCGAACGCGCCTCCGACAAAGGGCACGCCCAACTGATGCCGTACCGTGCTGTGGGCGCCATCACAGCCGATGAGCCACGGCACGCGCACCCGCTCGACCGTACCGTCGAGATGCCGCAGCACAGCCTCGACTTCTCCAGGCTGCTGGGACAGCATGGTCAACTCGACGCCGCGTTCGACCAGGACGCCATAGTCCTTGAGCCGGGCGCCGAGCAGTTCCTCCACTGCCGGCTGCGGCAACATCAGCAAGTACGGGTGCGGCGTGTCCAGCCTGCTCAGGCTGAGATCCAGGAACTGCTTGTTCTCGCTGAAGAGCCTGAACTCCGTGACGGGCACGCCCTCCGCGACGGCTTCTGCCGCCAAGCCCAATCGCTCGAACAACTCCAGGGTCCTCGGCTGGACGCCAAGCGCCCGTGTCTGGCTGGTGGGAGCGGATGCCACGTCCACGATACGGACGTGGACGTCTCGCCTGGCCAGTTCGACTGCCAGGGCGAGGCCGGTCGGCCCCGCACCGACGATCAGGACTTCCGAGCTACTCATCACTCCTCCTTCAGAACCGCGGCGAGGAACAGGTCGACATGTGCGTCCACCTCAAGCGGTGGGACCGGAGCGTCCCCAGCCGTCTGAGGCGCGACGAGCAGCACGTTCGTCAGCGCATGCACCACCAGCGGACCGACGAACATACGAGCCGCGGCCACCATGTCGACGTCGCGAATAAGCCGTGCCTTCTTACCGGCCGTGAGCAGCTCGATGGTGAGCTGGAACGCTCGTTCCGGCACCGAGCGGCGAAAGATCTCTCCCACATGGGGCAGCCGTGGCGTCTCGGCGATCACGATCCGCGCCAGCTCGATGTACTCGCGCTCCATGAGCTCGCCGCCCAACTCGCGGGCCAGAGCCCGCAGCGCGCCGTCGAGCTCGCTCCGCGTCCTGGGCAAGACAGGCGCGCTGGTGCCCAGCTTCCCCGCTGAAATGAGATGTTCGAGCACGTCGGCGAGAACCGCCTCCTTACTCGGATAGCGGGAGTACAGGGTCTCCTTGGAGACGCCCGCTTCCTTGGCGAGCGCCGCCGTGCTCACGGCCGCGAACCCATGCCGCAGGAACAAGATTTTGGCCGCCTGCCGGATCTGCGACACTTTTGCGTCGTCCCGGGCTTGGACTTTCATGGGACCTCCCCTCAACCGAACCGAACGGAACGGTTCGGATGTTACCCATGGATAAACGTGCCAGCAAGCGGCGCGGTCATGACTGGTCAAACGACAGATTTGCGGCCTATGGTTGAAACGAGCGTGGTCCGAGTGCCAGTCTGGCCAGTTCACCGCGGGAGGCGACCCGAAGATTCGGAACGGCCTTGTGAAGGTGGTATCCGACGGTTCTCGGGCGGGTGAACAGCCGCGCGGCGATCTCCCTGTTGCTCATGCCGTTCGCCGCCAACCGGACGATCTGCTCTCCCATTCGGCCACGTTGACGAAACACAACTCCACGTCGTCAACCATCGCCCGGTACATGAGGCGTGGATGAACCCCCGGCTGCGGGACATCAGCCTGGCGCGAGGTTTCCATTGCTCCAGGAAGCGCTCCGCTTCCTCAGGCGGAACCGTGAACAGTCGACCAGGGTGACCTGTTCGATCATCGTGTCGGGAAATGGGTCGTTCACGACATTGTTCCTCGTTCTCGTTTCCGCACGGGATGGCCGCCGTGCCCGCCACCTGAATCCGCCAAATGACCAGGCCGCTCACTCGGACTCGGACACGGTCAACACGACCTTGCCCGACGTGCGCCCTTTCGCGACCAACTCGTGCGCGGCCGCGGCCTCGGCGAGCGGGAACTCCTCGGAAATGTGCACGACGAGGCGCCCCTGCCGGTACAGATCCGCCAGGCGCTCCAGACCGAAGGGGTCGGGCTCGACCAGGAAGCTTGTGGCACGCACGGCGAGTTCATCGGCCCTTTCGTGCATCTTCGGGGTCCACGCCCCCTGTGCGTTCACCATGATCCCACCGGGGCGCAGGCACTCCAGCGCTCGCAGGGCGTGCTCGCCACCGAACATCTGCAAGACCACGTCCACTTCTCGTACGGCCGCGGCCACGTCAGTGGCGGTGTAGTCGATGGCTTCGTCGGCGCCGAGCCCCAGCACGAATTCGTGCTTGGGCGCGCTGGCCGTGGCGATGACGTGGGCACCGCGGGCCTTGGCCACCTGGACCGCCAGATGGCCGACGCCACCCGCGGCCGCCGACACGAGCACTCGTTGCCCCTGGCCTACTCGCGCGACGTCGACAAGGCACTGCCACGCCGTCAATCCAGCCACCGGCAGCGCGGCCGCCTCGGCGAACGACATGCCCTCGGGCATCAAGGCCAGGTGCCGCGAGGGCGCCGTCAGATATTCGGCGTAGGCGCCTGCCTGGCGCGGGAACCACGGCATCCCGAACACTCGGTCGCCGGGGCTGAACCTGGTGACGCCATATCCCACCTCGGTCACGATCCCGGCCACGTCCCAGCCGTTGATGAACGGAAGGCTCAGCACCTTGTTGTAGGCGACCCCCATCCTCGTGTAGAAGTCCACCGGGTTCACACCCGCCGCCACGACCTTTACCAGCACCTCTTGCTCGTCGAGGGCCGCGCATCGCCGGCGGTCAGCGCGGGCTGGTCGGCTGCGCGCTTCTGGGAGACGCCCGGCACGCTGTCCGGCTGAGGTTCAACCGGTCAGCGTGGTCAGGGCGTCGTCCAGGATCTCGGCGGCCGCGTCGATCTCGTCGTCGGTCACCGTCAGCGGAGGGGCGATGCGCAGGCAGGCGGTGGATTTGGCGGCCCGCCCCTTAGTGATGTTGAGCGACAGGCCGCAGTTCCGGCAGGCGTCAGTCAGGGCGTCACCCATCTCGACCGCCGGCTTCTTGGTCTCCCGATCCTCGACGAGCTCCATGCCCCACAGGAGACCGAGTCCGCGTACCTCGCCGATGATCTCGTGGCGCTTGTGCAGGTCTCGCAGATGGCCGCCCAGCCGCTCGCCTTGCCTCGCGGCGCGGGCAGCCAGGTCGTCCTCGATGACCAGGTCGAGCACGGCGAGGGCGGCAGCCGCCGGGAGCGGATCGGACTGGTGCGAGGTGTAGTACATCAGTCCCCGGTCGTAGGCGGCCTGCTCGATGGCGGCCGTAGTGGTGACCGCTCCGATCGGGAGACCGCCGCCGAGCGTCTTTGACAGTGTCAGGATGTCAGGCACGACGCCGAAGAGCTCTGTGCCGAACATTGCGCCGAGACGGCCGAACCCGGTCTGCGCCTCGTCCAGAATGAACAACATGTCGCGCTCGCGGGCCAGCTCATGCAACCGGTTCAGGTAACCCGGCGGCGGCACCAGGACTCCCCCCGACGACAGGACGGGCTCTGCGATCACGGCGGCGCGTGACCCGGTGGTCTGCTGGTCGAACAGCTCGAATCCGACCTCCATGCAGGTTGCGTCACATGTTCCCGCGCAGTGCCGGATCGGGCACCGATACGCGTATGGAGCCGGGATCGTGAAGACCCCCGGAACGGTCGGACCATGGCCACGCCGACCCGCGGAGAAGGTCAACGACTGGCTGCCAGCCGTCATTCCGTGCCAGCTCCTCGTCAGCGCGACCACCTCGAAGCCGCCACTGACCAGCTTGGCGATCCGCACGGCAGCCTCGTTCGCCTCTCCCCCGGTGCTGACGAACATCGAGCGGTCCAGGCCCGGCGGCAGCAGGGCGGCAAGCCGCTCCGCGAGGTCCAGCACGGGAGGCGACAGGAACCGGGAGTTCAGATGGATCGCGGTCTCGAGCGAGCGCCGGATCGCCTCGGCGATGCGCGGATGATTGTGCCCGATGGTGGCGCAGATCTGCCCCGAGGTGAAGTCGAGCAGACGCCGGCCGTCCACCGTCTCCAACCATGAGCCAGAGGCGCGGGCGATCACGTCTGGCGAGAACTCTCCTGAATAGCGGATCAATTGCGACATGTGACGATCGTGCCCTGGCGTGAATCCCCTGGTCCAGCGGATGTTTTCGAGCAGTATGCGGGGAAAAACCCGAAGCATTGCGGCTGTGTAGGCCATCCAGTGAGGCACGCTTGCCATCGCGCCCCATCCGCGACGGCGGATGCGCTCCGGTTCGTCGACGCCATGCGCCCATCGGCCGATCTGGCCATAGCCGGCCAGCCCGTGCAGGAGGTCGTAGAACGAAGGGCCCGGATCATCAGGCCACAGCCCGGTCTCCGCCTGCCCATCTCGTGCAGGAGCAGTGGATCTCGCACCACACACCCGTGCCCGCTCGCGGCGGTCGACGCCCCAACCACGCGCGAGGCTGTCGACGAGGAACAGACCACGCCCCCTGGTGGCATCCGGATGGGCGCGGCGCAGCCGGGGCTCATCCGGGCCGCCGGCGTCGTGCACTTCGACGCGTACTGCGTCGTCGAGGTGGGTCACCTGCACGATGAACCGGCCCCGGCACCGGCTCCCGGAGTGCTCGATCGCGTTGGCGGCCAGCTCCGAAACCATGAGAACGACGTCATCGGCGCATGGGTGACCGGCCACCGCCTGGCGCGCGAAGCGCCGTACGCACGCGAGTTCCTCTGGACGGGCGTGAAAAGCGTACGTGGCGTTCGTAGTTAGGGTCCCATCGGGATCGCCTCCTTACGCAAGTCTGATCGATGTTTCCTTACATCGCCCATGCTGGTACTTCGGCTTGTCGGTTTGCTGTCGATGCCTGTCAGCCGAGCTATGGCGACAGTGAGCCGACAGCGGAGTGACGGACCCGTCCGGCAGATTGAGAAATGCCGAGAGGTGGGGGATCACGAGATGGACAGACACCACGCACAGGAGGCCGCGACCACTGCGACAGCAGTCGGCATCGCCTCGCGACCGCTGAGCTCGGCTCATGCCCCAGGCTCCGTGACGTATTCAACGACGGACCGAATGGGCGATACTGAGCCGCGCGGGGGATGCGACCATGGCTGCGCGTTCGAGCGCACCAGGCAGTTCGCGACGGACGCCTCGCATGAGATGCGCACCCCGTTGGCTGGGCTCAGGGCACAGTTGGAGGAGGCCCAGCTCCACATGGATCAGACCAACCTGCCCGAATTGCTTGACCATGCGCTGCGGGACGTCGGCAGACTCGAAGCGATCATCACTGATCTGCTTCTGCTGACCAGGGTGGGGATGAACGTGCCCTCAGAGCGGGAGGCAGTGGACGTGGCCGAGCTGGCACGGAGCGAGGTATCCCGGCGTCCAGGCGACATCGACCTGCGGCTGGGGCGCCAGGTGATGGTCATCGCCGTCCGTACCCATGTCAATCGCGTGTTGACGAACCTGCTCGACAACGCTCAGCGGCACGCCAAGCGTACGGTCCAGGTCCAAGTACGCAGAGACGGCGGCATGGTTGTAGTGGCCGTCGCGGACGATGGACCGAGCGTCCCGCCAGCCGATCGCGAACGTATCTTCGAGCCGTTTGTCCGGCTGGACCCCGCGCGTAGCCGCGACCGCGGCGGAACTGGACTCGGCCTGGCAATCGCCCGCAACATCGCCCTCGCACACGGTGGAACACTCGGAGTCGAAAATTCGGCCCTCGGCGGCGCATGCTTCGTATTCCGGATCCCCGCGCAGGCGGCCCGGCCAGCCAGAGGTCGCTGAGGACATGTGGCTGCGGTCAGAGCACTAGGTCGTGCCCGATAGGTCACGGCGCCTGCGCCGACCAGCCGCAGCAAGGCCGTCGGAGAGCGGACCGCCGTCGAAGGCGGAAAGCACCACGTCGAGGTCCAGGCACGCCCCTCGCCGGAACTCGGCGGCGAAGGCACCCTCCCCCAACGCCGCCAGCGCCCGTGCGGTGCTCCGGTCGACGTCGGCGCGTTCTGCGGGGGGCAGCGGCACTCCGGCCGAGCGTCTCGCCGCATCAGCTGTTCCCAAGAGCCGGGCGGTCTCGTCACAACGGCCGAGCAGGGTATGGGCGCCGGCCAGGCCCTCCAGAGCGAGGGCGATAGCTCGGAGGTTATCGGTTGCACGAGCGGCCACGAGACCCTGGAGGTGGCGGGACAAGGCCGTCTCACCGTCACCGCGTTGCTCGGCGATGAAACCGAGTTCGGCCAGAAGCAGCGCGCGACCTTGCACCGAGGCTGCGTTCTGCTGCCGTTGAAGCAGGCGATGCAATCGCTCTTCGGCGAGCTCCAGTTGGCCTTCCCTCCGCTCGATGAGGGCCAGGCCAACCTCGTAGTGGTACTCCCCGCGCTCGTAGCGGTGCTCGATGGCCACGCTTCTGGCTCGTTCGTGCCGGTCGCGCGATTGCGCGAAGTCACGCCTCAATAGAGCGATACGGCCGAGATGCATGATCCGATCAGAGACGTCGGACCACAACTCCAGATTCTCTGCTATGCGCCGCCCCTCACTGTGCAGCCGCGTGGCGCGCTCGTAGTCGCCCAGAGCCTCGGCGTGGTAAGCGAGCGGGCCAACGATCTGCAGCTGCCCCCAGCGGTCGCCGAGCTCGCTGAACAGCTGAGAGCTCTGGTCGCCATACTCTTCGATCGCTCTGAGATCGCCGTGCACCATGGCATGGTGTGTCGCGGTGCTCAGCGCAGCTGCTGTTCCCCAGCGATCGTCGATCTGGCTGAAGGTCGCCAGAGCCCGCCTCACGAGGTCTGCGCTTGTGGGCAGGTCACTGATGCTGGTGTACAAGGCGTGGCCAAGGAACCACTGGGCACGGGCTCTCTCTCGCGGGTTCTCGATCTCCTCGAACGCCTGCTCGGCCGCCCGGACACGCGCCTCGTGGCCGACGTTCCCCTCGGTCAGGAGCTCGATGCACTCCCGCCAGACTCTGACGGTGGCTCGCAGATGGGTCGGCGCTTCACCGTCCGCAGTCAGCGCTCGATCCAGCCAGTCACGGGCATGGTTGAGCCGTCCACGCAGGAACCAGTACCACACCAACGCGCTGACCAGTTCGAGTGATCCGGCGGCGTCTCCCTGGCGCACCATGCCGTCAAGCGCACTATGCAAGTTGGCGGTTTCGCGGTCCAGGCAGTCCAGCCATTTGCGCTGTTCGTGGCCGCGTAGGTGCGGCTCAGCGCTCTGAGCTAGCGAAAGGTAGTAGCAGTGGAAGCGTCGCCGTACGTCACCGAACTCACCTGCTTCGCGCAGGCGCTGAAGGCAGTAGCCTTCGACCGTTTCCAGGAGCCGATATCGGGGACCGTTCGGCGTATCGGCCATCATGATCAGTGAGCGATCGATGAGACGAGCCAGTATCTCCACGACGTTCCCGTGGTCTATCCCAGCACCGGAGCAGGTTCTTTCGGCGGCGGTGAGAGTGCAGCCACCGGCGTGAATGGCCAGTCGGCGCAGCACGACCCGTTCGGGCTCGGTGAGCAGGTCCCAGCTCCAGTCGATGAGCGCTCGCAGCGTCTGCTGGCGTTCCGGCGCGTCTCGGCGGCCTGTGGCAAGGAGCCGGAACCGGTCGTCGAGACGGCTCACGAGTTCCCGCACACCGATTGCCGGCGTGCGGGTCGCAGCCAGTTCCAGGGCGAGCGGGATGCCGTCCAGTCGCCGGCACAGTTGGGCGACATGCGGTGAGTTGCCTGCGTCGAGGGTGAAGCTGGGCATCGCGGCGGTGACGCGTTCGATGAACAGTTGTACGGCGGAATTCTGCGCCAAGACGGCTGGGCACAGGTCGGTGGACGGGTCGGGTAGCGTCAGTGGCGGCACGGGCCAGACCGTCTCACCCGTCAACGCGAGCGGTTCGCGGCTGGTAGCTAGGAACCGCAGCTCGGAGCCCGCTCTGATCAGCTGCTCGACCAGCCTTGCCACCGGGTCCACGATGTGCTCGCAGTTATCCAAGATCAGCAACAGCCGCTTGGTGCGCAACGCACCGGCAAGTAGATCACACGACGAAACAGGGCCCCGATCCGACAGCATGTCGTCACGGACACCGATGATCGCCGCAACCCTATGGGCCACCATGGTTACTTCTGGTGACGTGGCGTCCCGGAAATGCCCCGCCAGCTCGACAAGCCACACCCCGTCGGGATAGCGCCCGATCGATCGACCGGCAATCTCGAGAGCCAACCGGGTCTTACCCACCCCGCCGGGACCGGTCAGTGTCACCAGCCGCCTGTTTCCCATAAGCGAGCGGACCTCGTCGACCGCCCTTTCTCTGCCCACCAAGCCGGTCAGCGAAGCTGGCAGGTTGGTCCATGGCCGAGCCGGCGAGTCCGTCTGAGATGGCGGGCTCAGAGCCGGATCCTGCTCCAGGATCGCCTGATGCAGTGCGACCAGCTCCGGGGAGGGATCCAAACCCAGCTCTTCGGCCAGGTGTTCGCGGAGCTGGGCATAGCCCGCCAGTGCGTCACTCTGCCGCCCCGCGCGGTAAAGGGCGCGCATCTGCAGGGCACGCAACCGTTCCCGGACTGGATGACGCTCCACCAGATCGCTCAGCTCGGCGGCCAGCAGCGTGTGCTCGCCCAGCTCCAGCCGAGCCTCGGCCTGCTCCTCCAATGCAGCCAGACGCTGTTCCTCCAACCGGTGAGCCGCCCGGCGGGCGAAGCCCTCGTCGGCGAAATCGGCGAACGCGGGCCCTCGCCACAGGTCCAGCGCCTCGGCCAACATGGCGACCCTGGCGCGAGGATCCTTGATGCCCTGCGCCTCAGAGGTCAGCTCGATGAACGTGTCGGCGTCCGAGGTGCCCTTCAGCAGGTATCCAGGCGGCTGAGATACCACCAGCTCGCCCCCACCCGCCTCGGCCTGCTCCAAGGCGTGCCGGAGCCGGGAAACCTTCAACTGCAGAGCGCTGGTGGGGTTGGCCGGCAGCTCGTCTCCCCATAGATCGTCGATCAGCTGGTCGATCGACAGCAACCGCTTCTGATGAGCGAGCAGATCGGCCAGCAAAGCGCGCACCTTGGTCTCCGGCACCGGCACCGGCTCGCCACCAGCCGTCCACACCTGCACCTGGCCCAGCACTCCAAAGCGCATAGTCCCAGCTTATAGCCCCTATCGGCAGCGAACGGTGTGGGCATGGCGACGGGCGCACAGTCGCTCATGCCCGCGCGTGCACGTCTCGACAGACAGCGCTCAACCGGGGAGGGGTCGTGCGCGCCGATCCCGCTTCAACGCGTTCGGACGCAAGCCAGCCGCCCCAGAGGAGGCGCGCTTCGGGCTTTCGTCTGCTCAGATGCTGGCGATGTCCTGCTCACCCCAGAGCGGAACGCCCTTTCTCTCGAGCTCGTCCAGCAGTGCCAGCCCTTCCTCTCCCCAGGCGATTTCCATGCGGGCCTTCGCCGCCTCTCCCCGGAACGCGAACCGGCGGAACGCGACGATGCCCTCGTGCTCGGCATCGGGACGCTGCGCCAGCCGCTGCCGGAGGAGGGAGACCCGCCGGGACTCGATGTCCTCGATCATCTGCTCCCATTCGCCCAGCGCTCGCTCATAGTGCTTGATGTGCTCCCGCAACTGGCGCCTGGCGGAATCGTATGATGCCATCTCGAAGTGCGCGGCACGCAATCGATAGGGGTCGCGCTCTCCCTGGTAGGGAGCCAGAGTGATCAGCCAGTTCCGCAGTTCCTGGAATCCGGCCTCGGTGATCGAGTAGATGCGCTTCTCGGCCCGCTCGCCACGGGGCACCACCTGCACCTCCACAAGGCCGTCGCGCTCCATCCTGCGTAGCTCCGGATAGATCTGGCTGTGTGGGGCATTCCAGACGAAAGCGACGCTGCCGTCGAAGTATTTGATCAAGTTGTAGCCCGTCATCGGCTCCGCGGTAAGGGTGGCCAGCAGAGCATGCCGAAGTGACATGAGTGGTCCTTGTCAGTATCTGGATACTTACCGGTGAACCTACCGGACGCCGCGCCGTTCTCAGGGCATGGAGCGACCGCACAGGCGCCGGAACAGGCCGCACTGATCCTGGTGCTCTTGCCGCGTCCGTGTCGTCGCCGGTGTGCTCCGCGGCGCCGCCGGTCGGGCCGACTGCGGCTGGACCCCGCCGGCCTGGATCCGGGTGCGACGCACCGGGAGGCACGACTTACGGCGAATCCGGCGGTGATCGCGGCGACCAGTGCGGCGGCGCCGCAGGCGGCTGACGTTCGTGCCGGGTCAACATCCAAGGCGAGCAGGGCCCCCGTGAGGAGAAATCCGATCCCCTGCCCTCCAGTGAGTCCGGCGATCGCCACGCCCACGGCCCTGCCGCGATATTCCAGGTCGACCCGCCGTGCGAACATCGCGAGCAGCGGCGCGGAGAACGAACATCCCACTCCAGAGACGAAGAGCGACACCAGCACGACCAGGAGCGGCGGGCTCAGAATCAAGGGCACCATCGCGCCCCCCGCCAGTACCGCGAACGGGACTATGAGACGGTCCAGGACCAGCGATGGCACGAGACGCGTGAGGAACGCCGTACCTAGGGCGAAACCTAGAGCGGTCGCCGAGAGAAGCAGTCCCGCCGCAGATGCTTCCGCACCGAGGTGCGTGGCGTAGGGGTAGGCGATCGCCTCTGGTGCGTGCGCGAACATGGAGACCGACCACACCAGCAGCAGGCAGGCGCGCAACCACGGATCGGCGAAGACGTAGCGCATGCCCTCGCGCGCGTCACCGAGCACTGAGCGGGCGCTATCACGCGGGAGCGCCCGCGGGCGCGAACGTACTCCGATGGCGGTGAGCGCTGCGGAGATGGCGAACGTCGCGGCGTTGATGACGAGTGCCCTCTCGTGCCCGGTTGCGGCGACGAGCATCCCCCCGGCTCCGTAGGCCGCCACCTGGCAGAGCTGATAGGTGATCCTGTTCAGGCCGTTTCCGGCGATGGACGCGGCTCCGTCGAGGATTTCCGGGAAGAGGGCGGCGCGGGCAGCGACGAACGGCGGGGTGAACAGGCTGCCGGTATAGAGCAGCACGATCAGCAGCCACATCGGTGCCCCGGGGACCAGCAATGCCATGACCAGGAAGGCGCGCGCCATGTCGCACACGATGAGGACGCGCCTGCGTGGCAAGCGGTCGGCGAGGGCGCCGAACAGCGGACCTGCGACGAGCGCGGGAAGGAACGCGGATGCCTGCGCAACGCCGGTGAGCAGCCCCGAGCCGGTGCGGTCGAAGACCAGCACGGCGACGGCTAGGGAAGCGAACTTGTCGCCGATGTAGGACAGGCTCAGCCCGGCATAGAGATAACGAAATTCGCGAATCGCGAACAGGCTCCGATACGAGACCACGTGCTCCTCAATGGGGAAGACCGGCCGTGCGGGGCCGGCGATGGCGTGAGGAAGAACCGTCCGGCTCCACGGCCAGGGCCGTGCACCCGTGCACCGGGCTCCAGCGGCTGTGCTCGGAGGCTCCGGTGCTGTCGTGTTCCTCAGCGTCCGTGACGAGGCAATCCGCACCGACCTGGGCCGCGGCGGGGCGGCGAACGCCGGGCTGGAACTCCCTCTTGACCGGTCACGGGGCGTGAGAGTGGAGAGGGCACCGGCTGGGCCTGCCCCTTCAGCGCACGCCCAGCCGCATCACCGTCCCCAAGCGTCGTCAGCCGGCCGTGCCGCCGGGAGCGACGAGCCGACCGGTCCGCTGGTCGGCCGGCTCGCCGTGCTCGCTGATCAGATCGCCGCGCAAATACGTGGCGACAACCCGTCCGGTCATCTCCATGCCGTCGTATGGCGTCCAGCCTGCTTTGGAGAACACGTTCTCGTTCTGCAGTTTCCAACGCGCCGTGGGGTCGACGAGCACAATGTCGGCGTCGGCCCCTGAAGAGAGGCGCCCCTTGCGCGGCCAGAGGCCATAGATGCGCGCGGGAACCTCGCTGTACAGCCTGGCGACGTCCTCGTAGGCGAGCATCCCGCGCGCCGCGGCGCTCAGCATCAGCGCCATCGTGCTGTCCAGCCCGGGCAGGCCGAAGTGCACGTCCCAGATGTTGCCCGAGGTCTTCTGCTCGGCGGTGGACGGCGCGTGGTCGGAGGAGACGTGGGTGAGGCCGCCGTCGCGCAACAACGCCCACAACGCGGCCTCATCCGCGTCGTGCCTGGCCCGAGCGGGCGGCGTGAACTTGCGGAACGCTCCACGCACGTGCACCTCGTCCTCACGCAGCAGCAGGTACTGCGGGCAGGTCTCGGCGTGCAGGCGCGCACCGCGGGCGCGTTCCGCCGCGAGATAGCCGGCCACCTCGGGATGGCTGACGTGTGCCACCACGGCTCGCGCGCCCGTACGCCTGACCAGCAGCGCGGTGACTGCAGCCGCCAGCACCTCGGCGTCCCGGCTGCGCCATTCGGGGATGACGCCGGGGTCGTCACGCCCCGCCGCGCGCAGCAAGGCTTCGGCGGCGGAGGTCAGCGACTCGTCCTCACAGTGGATGAGGCTGACGGCGCCTGCCTCTGCCGAGGCAAGCAGATGCGCTTGCAGGGCGGCCGCGTCGTGGCCGGGGATCCCGTGCGTCGTGCACGTGAACACCTTGAAGAAGGCGGCCCCGGCCTGCCGGAGCGCGGCGACGGCGCCGGTCTCGCCCGGCCAGGCGTGCGCTGCCAGCCCGAAGTCGACGTTGGACCGTCCTTGGAGGTAGGTGTTTTTCGCCTGAAGGTCATCCACCGTGCGTACGGGTGTGCCGTGCGAGTGTTCGATGATCGTGGTGACACCGGACACTGCAGCGGCCCTGGTCCCGCTGGGAAAATCCTCCCGGTCGGTGCTGCCGGGGTCCATGAGGTGCACGTGCGTGTCGACCCCCCCGGGCAACAGGAGCAGCCCGGTGGCGTCGATCCTGCGGACTGCCGACAGATGTGCCCCATCCAGCGTCAGGACGCGTCCATCGCACACGGCGACGTGGGCCGGGCGGCGGCCTTGCGAGCTCACCACCATGCCGCCGGTGATGAGCAGATCGACGTCGGCCATCAGACTCGATACCTTTCCACGGCTTCCTTCGACAGCACGATGCCGAATCCGGGCGTGTCCGTGAGTTCGACACGGCCGTCGATCACCTGGAGAGGTTCCTCCATGATGGGCTGCCACCAGGGCTGGTACTCCTGCCAGACGACGTTCGGCAGCCCCGCCGCGAGGTGCAGGCAGTGCTCCATGAACAGATGCGGAGTCACCGGCACCTCGAAGCCCTCGCACAGGTGGGCCACTTTGACCAGCTCGGTCATGCCGCCCATGCGCATGAGGTCGGGCATGACGTAGTCGGCGCCCCGCTGCCCGGCGAGGGTCAGCAGCTCTCCCTTGAGATAGTTGGACTCACCCGTGCACAACGGCATGTCCAATGCCTGGCGGGCCTCGGCATACGCCTCGACCTGCGTGTACGGCATAGGTTCCTCGAGCCAGAAAAGATCGTAGATTGCGAACCGTGCCGCCATGCGCAGGGTCTGTTTAAGGTCCCAGGCCTGGTTGGCGTCGACCATCAATTTCACGTCGGGGCCTATGGCTTCGCGAACGAGGGCGACGCGGGCCACATCCTCGTTCTCATCGGCCAGCCCCGCGCGCATCTTGACCGCGTGGAAGCCACGGTCGACCAGATCGCGGGCCTCCTTGGCGAGCTCGTCGCGCGAGCGGTCCAGCCACAGCCCCTGGCTGGCGTAGACCTCGACGCTGTCGCGGAAGCCCCCGAGCAGCCGGTGTACGGGCTGCCCGGTCGCTTGGCCCTTGAGATCCCAGCAGGCGGTGTCGATGGCGGACATGGCCAGCGCAGCCAGGCCGTGCCGGCCGACGAAGCCTACCGCCTTGGACATGCGAGCCCAGAGCTGCTCCGTCGCCAGCGCGTCGGCGCCGACCACGAGGTCGGCCAGATCGTCGATCAGCCCGAGCAGTGCCGCGACCTTTCCTCGCCCGAAGGCGAAACTCCAGGCCACGCCGGTGTGGCCGTCGCTGGTGCGCACCCGCACCAGCGCAGTGTCGATGGCTGGAATGGGAAAGGCCGCTGTGACCAGAGGCCGCTCGAGGGGGATCGACAGGAAGTCCGTGAGGACTTCGGTGATACGGGTGCCGGTAGGCATGATGCTCCTGTGTGAATGATGTCGGTATCGATCAGCGGCGGCCCAGCAGGCGGCCGAGAATCCTGGTGAATCCCTCCCACATGCGGTGCAAGGCCGACCGACCCGCCAGGCTGAGTACGTTGATCTCTGCGGGCGGGCGGGTCGCGGGCCGCGCGGACGCGGCGTGACGCGGCGCGGCTGCGGCGGGCCCCGAGGCATTTCCCGACGTGAGGTCGGATGTTGACCCTGCCGGGGCGCCCTGCGTGGGCGGTGTGGCCGCTCCAGTGGCGCGCTCGGCGGCCAGCTTCCCCGCGAGGCTCTCAGCGAACTGATTGATGAGCCTGTTGCTGACCTCGGTCATGACCCCACGCCCCATCTGTGCGGGGCGTCCGGTGATGTCCAGCTCGGTGAGCAGGTCCACCCGCGTGTGCCCGCCGTCATCGGCCAGCCGCATGGTGACGTTGGCGCCGGCCGTGCCGTTACCTCGGGCGTCGCGTCCCTTGGCGACCAGCACTGCCACGTGTGACGCCTCGTCCCGCTGGGTGATCTCGGCCTGCCCTTTGTAAGTGAGGCTCACGGGCCCCACCTTGACCTTGACCCGTCCGGCGAAGACATCACCTTCGCTGGAGTCGAGCACCGCTCCCGGCATGCATTCGGCTACCTGGCTGAGGTCGAGCAGCGTGCTCCACGCCTGGTCGACGGTCAGCGGAACGGTGAAGCTGTTCTCGATGTGCATACTGGTTCACCTGCCGGTCGCCTGAAGGTACCTGTAGGTCAACAGGACGTTCAGTCGATGCAGGGAGTCCATCAGCGCGGGGAAGCGATCGGCGCCGGGGACGTCCGGCGGAAGGGTCATCGGGTTCTTGAGCTCGATCGCGTCCATCATCGCGTCAAGCTCCATGCCCTCGGCTCGGTAGCGGTCGACGCTGGCGGCAATGTTCTCAAGATAGGCCAGCATCCAGCTGACGGACGGTTCAGCGTCGCTGAGCGGGCCATGGCCGGGGACGAAACGATCGAGCTCCAATGTGGCCTTCATAGCGCGAATCGAACGGGTGTAGCCGATGGGATCTCCGGCGAGCAGCATCGGCGGCATCCCCGCGTGCCGCAGGAAGTTCCCGGCCCACACCACCCGCGCGTCAGGAACGTGGACCAGCGTGTCGCCCGAGCCGTTGCCGGTGCCGAAGTGCCACAGGTGCACGACCCGCCCGCCAAGGTCGATCTCGCAGAACCGGTCGAAGACGATGTCCGGCTCCCGCCAGGTGACGACCTCCTCCATGCCGGGGTCGCCGTACATGCTCTCGCCGCGCAGTTCCTTCTCCTGCTCCAGGTCGGTCATCGACGCCTTGTTGAGCCGTGAGGAGATGATGGCGACGTCATCGGGAAAGGCGACGTTGCCGAAGGTGTGGTCACCGTGGAAGGTCGTGTTTGCGAGATACCGGACCGGCTTGTCGGTGATCTTCTTGACGACCTCTTGGAGGTACTTTCCGACGCCGGGCGTAATGCCCGCGTCCACGACAAGAGCGGCCTTGCTTCCGATGATCAAACCGTTGTTGTCCTTGGGCAGCCGGTTGGCCATCAGGCCGTAAACGCCCTTGGCCAACTCTGTCGGGATCAACTCGAGCCCGACGGGACTCAAGTTGGGCGCGAAGAACCCCTTCTGACGCTCGGTCATCTCGGGAACAACGGGTGCTGGCCAGCAGTACACAGCAATCTCCTCAGTCAGTTGTGACGAAGCAGTTCTCGGATACGGTCGGGTGTGAGAGGGAGGCGCCACACCCGGGCGCCTTTGGAGCCGAGCGCGTCGGCGACGGCGTTGGCGATCGCGGCGGGGGTGCCGACCATTCCCGACTCCCCTCCGCCCTTGACACCGAGGGGGTTGGTCGTAGTCGGGCGCTCCTCCACGATGACCTCGATGTCGGGCAGTTCCTCGACGGTGGGCATGCGGTAGTCGGACATGATGGTGGACTGGGGTTGGCCGTACTCGTCGTACAGCAGTTCCTCCAGCAGCGCCGCACCGATGCCTTGTGAGGCGGCGCCTGCCAGTTGTCGGTGCAGTAGCTCCGGGTTGACGGCACGTCCGACGTCGTGGAGGACCACGTGACGCAGCACCCGCACCTGACCCGTCCCTGGGTCGATGGTGACGAGCGACAGGGCGGCGCCGAAGGAGAAACTGGGATGAGGCTTGTCGAAGCGGCCCCGGCCCTCCCCCAGTTCGGCGAGCGGGACTTGGCGGCCGCAGCGCGACCTGGCCTGCCCCTGGATGAAGTCGACCTCTTCGACGGGCACGTCGAGCCTGGCGGCGGCCTTGGCGCGAAGGTCCTCTGCGGCCAGCGCGACGGCGTTCCCCGCCAGGGTCGTCGAACGGCTGGCGAACGCACCGAAGCCGTCGGCCAGTTCCTGGGTGTCGTGGTGATCGATGGATACGGCGTCTATCGAGGTGCCCAGCTTCTCGGCGGCGATCTGGGCGAGCACGGTCTCCACGCCCTGACCGAGCGAGGCGACACCGACATGGGCGACGAACCGCCCGTCCGGGCTCGGCACGATCCTGGCTTCCTCGAAGGGTCCGATGGCGCCGATCTCGGTGTAGGCGGCGAACCCGATGCCGGCGTGTTCGCCGCTCGCTCGCAGCTCCTCACGCTGCTTTCGCAAGCCGTCGTAACCCACGTGGTCGAGGAGGTGTTCGAAGCCTGCCGGGAAGTCTCCGCTCTCGTAGGTGATGGACGTGGGCTCGAAGTTGTGCGGCAGGTCGCCGGGGCCGATCAGGTTGCGCCGTCGCAGCTCGGCGGGGTCGAGCTGGAGCTCGTGGGCGAGCCTGTCGAGCAAGCGCTCGCGGACGAACGTGGCCTCCGTCATACCTGGACCGCGATAGGTGCCGACGGGTGTGCGATTGGTAAGGACACCGTTGGCCTCGACGGAGAAGGCCTCCCACCGGTAAGGGCCCGGCAGGTGGAGGGCGGGTAGCAGCGCCGGCAGGATGCCCTGTGAACGTACGTAGGCGCCCTGGTCACACCAGGCGCGGTCACGGAAGGCCAGCAGCCGCCCGTCGGCCGTGGCCGCGATCTCCAGGTCGTGCTCCTGCTCGCGGGCGTGGTTGGTGGCGACGAAGTGCTCGGCGCGGTCCTCGATCCACTTGATGGGGCGGCCGAGCCGTAGCGCCAGGAACGCCACGAGGAAGTCCTCCGGGTACGGCTCGCCGCGCACGCCGAACCCGCCACCGACGTGGTTCTCCACGAGGCGGATGCGTTCGGGCCCGATGCCCAGCATGTCACTGAGCGCCCGGCGGGTGAAGTGCTTCACCTTGGCCGCGCCCCACAGAGTGAGCACGCCGGTCCCGGGATCGACCTCGGCGAGCAGGCCGCGTGTCTCCATCGGAACGGCGGTGTGCCGGTGCATCCTCAGCCGGTCCCTGATCACGACGTCAGCGCGGGCGAAGGCCGCCGCCACGTCGCCGTGGCTCAACGGGACAGTGGTGACGATGTTGGTCCCGGCTGAGGCGTGGAGGATCGGCGTTCCCTCCGAAGCGGCGGACAGGACGTCGCCCACGACGTCGAGTTCGTCGAGGTCGACGTCGACCAGCTCGGCGGCGTCCTCGGCGAGGTAGGGATCGCTCGCCACGACGACCGCGATCGGCTCACCCACATAGCGCACCACGTCGCGGGCCAGCGGCGGCTGCAGGAACAGGTGCGTGTACTGCGTCTCGGCCATGGGGAGCCGGATCGGGATTCGGGTGTCCGGCACGTCGGCCGCCGTGATCACGCCCACGACGCCAGGCTGGTCGTGGGCCTCGGTCACGTCCACACCAAGGATGCGGGCGTGCGCGACGGGGCTACGGACGATTCTCGCGTAGAGCTGGCCTTCTCGGTCGATGTCGGCGACGTAGCAGGCGGAACCGATCAAGAAGGCCAGGTCGTCCCTCTCGACGCTGACGCCTATATAGGTGGATGTCATCGTTCCTCCCTCAGCCGCGTCAGCGCTCGTTCGACGAGCACGGCGACGAGTTCCTTGCGATAAGCGGGACTGGCGTGCGCGTCGCCCGACGGGTCACAGCTCGCGGCGGCGATCCTGGCGGCCTCCATCGCCACGCCGCCGGTAAGGGCCTTGCCTTCGAGTGCCACTTCGGCTTCGCGCGCACGCACGGGGACCGCGGCGACTCCGCCAAGCGCGATGTGTGCATGCCGCACCCGGCCATCACCGTCGGTGGCCAGAACGACGGCGGCGGAGGCGAAGGCGAAATCCCCGGCCCGCGGGCTGAACTCTTCGAAGACGCTGCGCGTCTGCGGGTCCGGAGCCGGGAACCGGGCTTCTACCAGCAACTCGCCCTGTTCGAGTACCGTCATGAGCGGGCCGGCGAAGAGCTCGGAGACCGGGATCTCCCGCTCCCCCGACAGCGAGCGCGCGACGAGGGTGGCCCGCAGCGCGGTGCTGACCACGGGCAACTCGGACGACGGGTCGGCATGCGCGAGGCTTCCGCCGAACGTCCCGCGCAGCCGGATCGGATAGTGGCCGATGAGGCCGGCCGCCTCACGTAGTGCGCGCCAAGGGCCGTCCAGTTCGGGGCAACGTTCGAGGGTGGCGTGGCGGACAAGGGCGCCGACCCGAAGACCGCCGTCCTCAATGCGTACGCCGCCGAGGCCGGGCAGCCGGTTGATGTCCACGAGATGGCTCGGCCGAGACATGCGCAGGGCCAGCAGCGGCATCAGACTCTGACCTCCGGCGATGAACTTGGCGTCCTCGCCGGCCTCTTCCGCCAGGCTCAGCGCCTCGTCCAATGACGACGCCCTGTGGTAAGCGAAGGGCGGTGGTTTCATCAGCGCTCACCGCCCAGTTCCCGCTGCGCGGCCAGGACGGCCCGCAGGATGGGCACGCCACCGGTGCAGCGGCACAGGTTGGCTGACAGGACCTCGCGGATCCTCTCTGGGCCGGCGTCCGGCTCTTCGCGTAGCAGCCCGGCGGCGAGCATGAGGAATCCTGAGGTGCAGAACCCGCACTGCAACGCGCCGTACTCGTGAAAGGCCCGCTGCAACGCGTGCAGCTCCGCACCCTGCGCGAGCCCCTCGACGGTCTCGACCCGGCCGCCCTCAGCCTGCACAGCCAGCATCAGGCAGGATCTGACGGGCTGGTCGTCGAGCAAGACGGTGCAGGCGCCGCAGGAGCCCTGCTCACAGCCGAGCCGGGTGCCCTTGAGGTTGTTGTCGCGCAGTGCATCGGCAAGCGTGCAGCGGGGCGGTGCCTTGACCGGCAGTTCCCGGTCGTTGACGACGAGCCGGATCCACACGCTCTCTTCGGCTTCGAGCCAGCCGCCGCTCGGGCGGTGGTCAACGTCTGACATGTCTGCTTCCCTCATCCCGACAGGACGTCGTAGGCTTCGGCGATGCGCGCGGCGGGCCAGCCCGCGCTCAGCGCGAGCGACAGCAGGACACGCGCCTGAGGCGGGGTGAGCGCCCCTGCCGGAATGACACCGTTGGCCAGCAGGTCTCGTTCCGAGCCCGGAAAGCCGTAGGTGCCCGAGAATGTCTCCCCGGCTCCTGCGCGTGAGGCGAGGACAACCGGCACCTCTCGCGCGACGGCGGTCAAGTCGTCGACCATCCGCGCCGGCACGTGTCCCACGCCGAACCCGCTCACGACCACGCCCTCGTAGCCGAGATCGGGCAGCAAGCGCACCAGCCGCCCGTCGTCGCCGAGCGTCGCGGTCACCGCCGCGACCGCGGCGGGCTCTCGTGCGTCCGATAGGTCCACGTGAACCCGCCGGGTGGGCCGCAGCGGGATCCGGACCCGCTCTTCGGCCGTCCAGCCCACCACTCCCGCACTGGCCGACGTGAAGGCGGACGGTCGACTGGTGTGCGCCTTGCGGACAAACCTCGCCGCGTGGATCTCGTCGTTCATCGTCACGAGCACGCCCAGGCCCCGGGCCTTGTCGCTGGCCGCGATGAGGACCGCGTTGCGCAGGTTCGCGGGGCCGTCCGCGCCCGGCTGAGCGGGATCACGCATGGCCCCGGTCACGACGACCGGATGGTCGACATCAAGGAGCAGGTCGAGCGCCATGGCGCTCTCCTCGATGGTGTCGGTGCCCTGAGTCACGACGACGCCATCGACGCCGTCCTTGATCGCATCCGCGATCCTGCGACTGAGCCTGACGAGATCGGCGAGGCCCAGATGGGCGCCGGGCACCCGGGCGAAGCTCTCGGCCTCGATGTGGCCCAGCGTCGGCAGTCCAGGTACTGCGGCGACGAGTGCGTCCGCGTCCAGTACGGGGACGACGCCGCCGCGGGCGCCTGTGGTCGCCATGGCGATGGTGCCACCCAGTGCCAGCACCCGAATGCGCCGATCACTCCCGGTCATACGTTCCTCCCAGAGCTACTTAGATCTCATCTTACGTATACTGATACATAAATGGGAAGACCCTTCTGGCGGGAATCGCTCCACATCGATTGCCTACCCGCACAGAGCTGGTCGTACCGACTGGTCAGAGCGGGTGAGGTCCTGGCCCACCGGACCCGCCGCGCACCCTTGGGAGGCCGCCTTCAGCGCCCGGTGGGCGGGCGCTCCTCCGCGAGCTGTATGTGCTTGCGCTCCAGCTCGTCCAGCAACGCGAGCCCTTCTTCGGCCCAGGCAATCTCCATGCGCGCCCTGGCTGCCTTCCCGCGGAAGGCGAACTGCCTGAAGGCCACGATCGCCTCGTGTTCCGCCGCCGGTCGCGCCATCAGCCGCCCTCGCAGCAGGGACACCCGGCGGAACTCGATATCCTCGATCATCTGCTCCCATTCGCGCAGCGCCTGAGAGTAATGCTTGAGGTGCTCGCGGAGCTGGCGACGCGCGGCCGCATAGGTAGCCATCTCGAAGTGCGCCGCGCGCAACCTGTGAGGATCCCGCTCCCCTTGGTACAACGTCAGCATGGCGATCCAGCCCTGCAACTCTTCGGCGCCGGCACCACTGATGGAATAGACGCGTTTCTCGGCCCTGTCGCCACGTGGAACTACCTGAGCCCGCACCAGCCCTTCCCGCTCCATCCGCCTCAGCTCGGGATAGATCTGGCTAGGCGGGGCGCTCCACACGAAGGCGTTGCTGCCGTCAAAGTATTTCACCAGGTCGTAGCCGGTCATCGACTCCACGGTGAGGATGGACAGCAGGGCGTGCCGGAGCGACATGAGAAGCCTCCGTAGATCTGTGGATGGTGTGTGCAGGGTTCTCTACCACCTAAGAGTTGGCTGAACTCGATACCGCGGCGGGCGATGGGACGACGCCCCGCCCGCGCGGGAAGGTCCGCAGATGGGGGTGGTCGTAGCCCTTGTCGCCGTGACGTTCGCCCGGTCGACGGCGTCGCGGGCCACGTCGGGAGCGAACGAGCGGGATCGATCGCACCAGCGGTTCCAGCGCCAGGCTGTCGTGGACGTTGGCGGCGCTGATCGCGACGGCCAGCACCCGATCGTCGACCCGCCGACGCCCGCCACCTTGCGGGCGCGCCGGCGGGACCACCCGCTGGAACAACTCCCACAACTCATCTGGCACAAGCCGTCGAAGGAACCCATCCTTGAACGAACTAACGATCAATCCCCGAATGAATCACGGTCCAAGGGGCGCGCAGACCTCCGTCGCCGTCGCCGCACCCAGCGACCAGGGTGCGCTGCGAAAGGCACTCACCACGGTCGCCAACCCGAACCTGCACCCAAACCCAAGCATCGTTTGCGCTGTGGCAGCACGTCGCGCACGAACAACCTTTCAGTCGACCTTGGAAGCCTCCTGGCCGAGTGGCCGGCCGAAGCGTTAATGTATAACTTTACGTAAATTTATACACCCATGGCCGTCAAGGCGAGACCGGAGCCGGTCGGATGGGCCGAAGGAGCGTTTGACGTGGCGACCGTCCCCAGTGTGTCGTACTCCATCACCGTGCGCCTCGAGGTGCCCGCAGGCGGCAAGGCCGTGAGCCTGCTCACGCACGCCGTAGAGTCGGCAGGGGGTGTCGTGACCGCCCT
>NZ_JBQQCC010000036.1:0-48373 GCF_052245635.1 Nonomuraea sp. KM88
GGGCTGGGCATCCTGCTCGGCGGCCTCCTCGTCGAAGCGGCCGGACCGGAGCACGGCCTGGCGATCGCCGGCGCCGCCGGGCTGGTCGCGGGAGTGCCGGTGCTGCTGGCCTGGAACAGAGCCACCAGGACTGCCGGGGCGCTGCGGGACACACCGTGACAGGCGGCGATCGCCTTCCAGGTCTCCCCGATCGACAGGTCCCCCGGGTGAAGTCCGGGCGAGCCGCCAGCGGCTGGCCTCGACCGTCCGAGACGATTCCCGACAGAGTCGAGCCAATGGCGAGCTTTAGCCGGGGAACTCTGCCTTCTCGACGATCAGGCTGCGGGCTTCCCGGAGTTGCTTCGGCATGCCGGCTCCGATGGCGCCGACCACCCGGCCGTCGCGGCCGTACACCGCCACGAATTTGCGTTCGGAAAGATCGCCGTGCCGCACCGCTAGGTCGCAGGATTCGTCGAAGTGGCCCCAGGCCTGCACCTTCAGGTCGTACTGGTCGGTCCAGAAGTACGGGACGCTTGCGAAGGGACGTCGGTCCGCCGGTGCCGCCAGCAGATTGGTCGCGGCGGCACGCGCGTGCTCGGCGGCGCTGGTGCGGTGTTCCACCCGCATCCGGGTGCCGAACAGCGGGTTGAACCAGCTCGCCACGTCCCCGGCCGCGTACACGCCGGACGCCACCGCGCAGTACTCGTCGCAGTCGAGGCGCCCGTCGCTCAGCAACCCGCTGCCGGCCAGCCAGCCGGTGTTGGGAATCGCGCCGATGCCGACGACCACCACATCGGCGGGTATCCGCTCGCCGGTGTCCAGCACCACGCCGGTTACCGCTCCCCGCTCGGAGATCAACGAGGAGGCGCCGGTGCCGCACCGCAGGTCCACCCCCCTGTCGACATGGAGTGCGGCCAGCAGTTCCGCAACGGACTTGCCGAACGCCCGCAGCATCGGCGCGGCGGCCGGATCGACCATGGTGACCGACAGGCCGATGTCGCGGGCCACCGCGGCGGCCTCGGCGCCGATGAACCCGGCACCGATGACCACCATTCGCGATTCCGGTCGCATCCGGGATCGCAGGGCCAGCGCGTCGTCCAGAGTGCGCAGATAGTGCACGCCGGCCAGATCGCCACCGGGCAGCCGCCGCGGGGCCGCGCCGGTGGCGATGATCAAGCCGTCGTAATCGACCGGCTCGCCTTCGGCCAGCACGATCTCCCGCCGGTGGGGATCCAGGCCGGTCGCGGTGGCGCCCAACCGCAGGTTCAGGTCCAGCTCTGTCAGCTGTTCGGCGCTGCGCAGCCGCAGCCGTTCCGGCTCCCACTGGCCGGACAGCAACTGCTTGGACAGCGGCGGGCGGTCATAGGGCAGATGGGATTCGCTGCCCAACAGGGTGATCCGGCCGGTGAAGCCACGTTGTCGCAGGGCGTCCGCGGCGCTGATGCCCGCCGCGGACGCGCCCACGATGACGATCTTGTCCACTACGGTGATCCCTCGATCGAGATCGCCCGTCCTGGACACACCAGGGCCGCCTCCCGGGCGGATGCGTGTTGCTCCGCTTCAGGGTACGGATGCAACAGAACCGCGAGCCCGTCCTCCTCTCGCTGATCGAAGAGGTCTGGGGCGGCGAGCACGCATTGGCCCGAACCGCAGCATCTTTCCTCGTTCCATGTGATCTTCATTACGGCGTCTCCTTCGTCTACCAGGTCACCGGCAGCCGGTGGATGCCGTAGACGAGCGCGTCGCTCTTGAACGGCAGGCGCTCTACCGGGTCCGCCAGCGCCAGGTCCGGGATCCGTGCGAACAACGTGTTCAGCACGATCTCCAGCTCCAGCCGGGCCAGGTTCTGTCCGAGGCACTGGTGGATCCCGAAACCGAAGGCCAGGTGGTGCCGTGCACCGCGGTCGACGTCGATCTGATCCGGCCGCGCGAACACGTCCGGGTCGTGGCTGGCGGCCGCGGCCGCCACGATGACGCCGTCGCCGGCGCGGAAGGTGATGCCGCCGAGTTCGAAATCCTCGACGACCACCCGGGAGGTGGCGTTGTCGACGATGGAGTGGAACCGCAGCAGCTCTTCGACCAGTTGCGGGGTCCGTTCGGGCCGCTCCCGCAACCCGGCCAGCAGTTTCGGATCGTCCAGAAGCGAGGCCACGCTCAGCGAGATCATGTTGGCGGTGGTCTCGTGACCGCCGACCAGCAGCAGCAGCCCGATTCCCGTCATGGTCTCGCGGTCATAGGCGTCGATGTCGCAGTACTTGTCGATGAGCCGGCTCAGCAGGTCCTCGCCCGGCTCGGCCTCCTTGCCCGCGACCAGGTCGTTGATGTACTGGCGCAACCACAGTGCGGTGTCACGTCGCTGGTCGCCTGTCGAGTTGCGACTGAGAATGATCTTGGTTCTGCTCTGGAATTGGCCGCGGTCAACGTAGGGCACTCCCAGCAGCTCGCAGATCACCAGCGACGGCACCGGCAGCGACAAGGCTTCCACCAGGTCGGCCGGCCGCGGTCCGGCCAGCATCTCGTCGATGGATCGGTCGGTGATCCGCTGGATCTCCGGCCGCATCTGCTTGACCCGCCTGACGGTGAACTCGTTGGTGATCATGCGCCGGTGCTGGGAATGCTCCGGCGGGTCCATGGCGACGATCGTGCCCTTCAGTGGCACCGAGGCCACCCCTGGAACGAGCTGCGGGAAGCCGGGGTTCGCGCGGTTCGAGCTGATCTTGTTGCTGGACAGGAACTCCCGCGCGAAGGCGTGCCCGGTGATCAGCCACGCTTGCGTGCCGTCCTGCAGGGTCACCCGCGAAATCGGTGCCTCCTGTCTGACCTGCGCGTACTGCGGCGGCGGACCGAACGGGCAGGAGCGGGGCATCGGGAACGCCGGAGGAGTCTGAGCGGCGGAGATTGTCATGATGTCACCTCTCGAAATAAGAAACCATTGGTTTCTTGTTCACAAGATAGGCTCGGCGATCAGGAAACGCAAGGTTTCTTGGGAGCTGTGATGCCGAACACACCGAGGACGGACCCGTCCACAGTCGAGACCATGTCGCGCCGCCGGGGAGCCGAGCTCGAAAACGCCATCCTGGACGCGGCTCGCGAGGAACTGGCCGAACTGGGTTACGCGAAGTCCACCATGAGCGGCATCGCCAACCGGGCCGGCACCAGCAAACCCGTGTTGTACCGCCGCTGGAGCAGCCTGCCCGAGCTGGTGCTGGACACGCTGGGGAGCCGGTTCGCCAACGTGCCGGTCCCCGACACCGGCGACCTGCGCGACGACGTGCTGGCCCTGTTGCGCCAGGCGCAGGCGAACCTCGCCGACACCCGCCGCGACACGGTCTCCGGACTGATCGCGGACACGGTTCACGACCCGCAGCTGGCGCAGCGATTGCGGGACCTCATCGCCGGCTCGACCCTGTCGGACGCCATGTCCACGGTGCTGGAACGCGCGGCCGAGCGCGGTCAGATCCCACCCGGCCCCTGGCCGCGACGCGTGATAACCCTGCCGATCAGCCTGCTGCGGGACGACTTCGTGGTCTTCGGAATCCGGCCATCCGACGCCGACCTGGCCGCGGTCACCGACGAAGTCTTCCTTCCTCTGCTGGGTTACGCGTCCAGCATGGTCCGGAACCGCGATCGTCCGTCGAGGTGAGCATGGCTGCGGCGTGGCCTGGCCGTGTCTCGTGGTCGCGGGCCGGCCGGAGGCGGAGCTGCTACTTCCGCGGCAAGAAAAGGGGGATGCCGTGTCCGGCACGGCTCGTGAACAGCTAGCCGAGTTGCTTGATGCCTGTGCGAAAGCGGCCGGCGTCGAGCGTCTTGCGGAAACTGGCCGAAGGAGCGATCGTCACCACACCGCGATGACGAAACAATCAGGACCAGCTTCTGGATCTGGCGGCACCGCTCGGACGGATCGAAGTCGCGATGCATGACATCGATACTGATTATCGCGACATTGTGTCGGAGTGGTTCACCGAATCCATGAGCATCACTTTCTCCCATGGCATCAGCATCGACGAGGTGGCCACAGCCTTCGGCGACCTCGACACCGGCCGCTACTACACTTACCCCGAAGCGGTTGAGGAGAGCTACGAGGCGTTCGAGGCCGCCGGCATCGGATGCGCGGCCATCGTGGGCGAACTGGGCGAGTGGGTAGTAACCGTGGAGCCCGACGGCTACAAGGGAAATCTCTGGCACGTGTTGCAGCGCCTGTCGCAGTTCGACCGAGCGATCAGCGTGTTATGCGGTCACGGAACGTACAATCTGAGCTACGTCGTACGCTCCCAGATGGTCGCAGACCTTCGACTTTGGGATTATTCGCGCAGGTCGGCCATCGAGAGCAGCGAGCTGGATCCATATGTCGACGGCCTGGAGTTCACCGAAAACGATCTTCTTGTGAAAGCGTCTGTTCTCGCAGTTTGCGCGCGGATGACAGGTGAGCGTCTCGACAGCGACTGGCTGAACCGCCGGCACCGCTGGCTGCTATGGGAGGATCCGGACTGAGCCGAGTTGTTCCTGGGCACCTGTGCGGCGCACGCTTGGGAACGACGACGTCCATGGCAGAGCGGGGTCAACGGTCACCCGCCGGGCGTGGGCGTGTGCTGGTCCGTGACCGGAGCGGGGCGTTGCCCCGTGTCCCTTCGCGCGAGGAGCGCTCGCCGCGCCGACACGATCACGGCCAGGATGACGAGGCCGAGGATCACCATCGTGACGGGCCGTCCGAGGACGTATCCGGGGTTTCCGTCGGAGTAGGCCAGGGTCTGGCGCAGCGAGACTTCGAGCGTGGGCTGGAGGACGACTGCCAGCACGAAGGGGGCCATGCTGAACCCTGCCCGGCGCAGCATGAATCCGAGCAGTCCCGCGACCAGCATGACCACGACGTCGAACATCGAGTTGTTCTCGGCGTACACGCCAACGACGCACAGGCCGATCACGAGCGGCATCAACGTCTGCGGCGGGATGGACAGCAGGCGGGTGAAGAGTCCCACCAGCGGAAGGTTGAGCACCAGCAGCATCAGGTTGGCGATGTACATCGCGGCGATCACGGTCCAGAACAGGTCGGGCTGGTCCTCGACGAACGTCGGGCCGGGAACGATGCCGTTGAGCAGCAGGGCTGCGAGTACGAGTGCCATGGTCGGCGCGAACGGGATCCCGAGCGCCAGCAGCGGAACGAACGCCGCGCCGGCCGCGGCGTTGTTGGCCGCCTCAGGGCCGGACACCCCCTCGACGGCGCCCTTGCCGAACTTGTCAGGGTTCCTGGAGATCTTCCGCTCGACGACGTAGGAGGCGAACGTCGACAGCACGGCGGCGGGGCCGGGCACCAGTCCCAGCAGGAAGCCGATCACCGAGCCTCGCACCGCCGCCGGAGCCGCCTGGCGGGCCTCCTGCCCGCTGGGCAGGAGTTCCCTGAGCCGTGGGGCCTTGACGGGCTTCGGGCGCCGGCGCCGGCCGACCATCGTGAGCGCTTCCGCCACGCCGAAGGCCCCCATGACCAGGGCGATGAAGCTGAAGCCCTCGGCCAGGGTGTCGGATCCCATGGTGAACCTCAGGTCACCGCCGGCCGGGTCGATTCCGACCGTGCCGATCGCCAGGCCGGCGCAGATCATGACGATCGCTTTCGCGACGGAGCCGTCGGCGAGCGCCGCCAGCAGCAGGAGTCCCGCGACGCACAGTGCCAGGTATTCGGGCGGACCGAGCTTGACCGCCAGCCCGCTCAGCCACGGCGCCGACATCATGAGACCGAAGATGGCGATGGTGCCTGCCAGGAACGACGAGAGCGCCGCGATGGTCAGCGCGGGCCCCGCTCTGCCCCGTTTTGTCATCTCGTGGCCGTCGAGCGCTGTGACCACCGACGACGCCTCACCGGGTACGTTGAGCAGGATCGAGGTCGTCGACCCACCGTACGTGGAGCCGAAATAGATGCCGGCGAACAGGATCAGCGATCCTGTCGGGCCCAACTGCGTGGTCATCCCGAGCAGGACCGACATCGCGCCGATCGGCCCGATCCCGGGCAGCACGCCGACCATCGTGCCGAGGACCACGCCGACCAGCGCGAGGATGACGTAGGCCGGATCGGCGAAGGCGGCGAAGCCCGCGCCGAGGTTGTCGATCGCGTCGCCCACGGGGCGTCCTTCCGTTCAGAACAGGCCGAGCGTGCCGCCCGGCAGGGGGACCGACAGCCAGCGCACGAAGATCAACCAGGTGGCCGCGCCGAAGGCGAAGCCGAAGATCACGGCGCTGCTCCATCGGGAGACCCCCATGACCTTGGCCATCAGGACCAGGGAGATCGCCAACGTCACGATCATCCCCACGGTGTCGCCCACCGCCGGCACCAGCAGGGCGGCGGCCAGCACGCCGGCGATCCGCCACCAGCGCACCTCGCCGTCGCCCTCGCCTTCCGCGTCGTCCTCCGGTGGGGTGACGCCGCGCGGCGTCCGTCGGCGGCTCTGCAGAAGGACGACGCCACTGGCGGCGACCAGCACCAGGGCGACGACGAAGGGAAAGAAGCCCGCCCCGCTGTCCGCCAACGTCCCCAGGCCCCCATCGAGGGCCAGCGCGCCGTACAGCAGGCCCAGCACCAGCAGCGCCCCGGCGGCGATCGCATCCGGCTTGGCGATCCCTCGCACAGGACCCGTTCCCCTCATTTCGGCGCGATCAGGTTCGCCGCCTCCGCGGTCTTCTCGGCCAGCCGCGCCTTGGCCGTCTCACCGTCGGCCCCGCTGACGACCAGCCCCAGCTTCCGCGCCGCCTCGGCGAACTTCTGGCTCTGGACGGCCGAGCCGAACACCTCGCTCAGTTTCCGCTGGACGTCGCCGGGCAGTCCCTGCGGCGCGATCAACACGTTGTACGCCTCCCACTCCAGGGCGACGTCCTGCTGGGCGAAGGTTTGGATCTCGGGGGCGAGTTCGACGGGCTCGGCGGAGGCGATCCCCAGCGCGCGGAGCTTCCCGGCCTTCAACTGCGCCATCCCGCCGGCCAGTTGCATGACGCCCACCTCGACGTTGTCGCCGAGCAGGGCCGTGACGGTCGCCTGGTCGCCGTCGAACTTGACGTGCTTGAACCGCGTGCCTGTCAGCTGCTCGAACTTCCCGGCCGGGATGGCGTAATTGAGCGGACCCTCGGCGATCGTGATGGCCCCTGGGCGGGCCTTGGCGGCTGCGACCAGATCGCCGATGCTCTTGTACGGCGAGTCGCCGGGAACCACGAACAGCACCGGCGACGTGGTGACCTCGCTGATCACCGAGATCGCCACCGGGTCGTAGGAGACCTCCTCGGTACGCGGGAGCAAGGTCAGCGGGCCGTCCGGCACGAGGCCGATCGTGTGCCCGTCCGGTTTGGCGCGCAGCGTCGCCGTGGTGCCGACCGAGCCCGCGCCGCCCTCCCTGTTCACCACCTGGACGCGCCGGCCGAGCTTGCCCTCGTCGTTGACGACCTCGACCAGCGAACGGGATGTGGCGTCGATGGCGCTTCCGGCTGGATAGGGCACGATGAGCTGGATGTCCCGTGTCGGATAGCCTCCCTGGGACGCGGGCGCACCGCATGCCGCGGCGACGAGTACGACGGCCGCGAGGAGCGCGGGCGCACGGCCGCGCCTGCTGGCCGGACGAATACTCATGGGGCACCTCCTGGAGGGGGCAGGGGAGGATGGGTTCCCGGCCCGATGGTGGCCGTGGCGACGATCGAGTCGTGCCAGCCGTCGTCGCCGAAGTCGTGGGCGTCTCGGTGGAGCCGTTTGAAGAACAGGTGCGCGCTGTGCTCCCAGGTGAAGCCGATCGCGCCATGGAACTGCACCATCGCGGCCGACATCCGGCGGGCCAGGTCGGCGGCGCGGCTCTTGACCACCGACGTCATCAGCGCGGCGTCGTCGCGCCCGGTGTCGTGGGCGTGGGCGGTGTACCACAACGCGTCGGTGATCGTCGTCCATGCGACGTGCAGCTCGGCCAGCTCGTGCTGGATCGCCTGAAAGCCGCCGATCGCCCGGCCGAACTGCCGCCGCCCGCGAAGGTGATCAAGAGTGATCCGCATCGCCGTGCCCGCGGCGCCGACGAGGTCCGCGCTCACCAGCACGGTCAGCCGCTGGACGATGCGCTCGAAGACGTCGTCGTGCGCCCAGCTCAGCGGCTCGGCGGGCACATCGGCCACGGTCACCCGTGCAGCTCGCATGGTCCGGTCGACGGGCTCGACCGCGCGGATCGACACCCCGGGATGTCCGGCCGCCACGACGAACACAGCGGGGCCGCTCGCCGACATGGCGGCGACCAGCATGATGTCGGCGTCCTCCGCATGGCCGACGATTCCGGCGTCGCCGTTGAGCATGCCGTCGGCGGTGGCGGCGACGGCGATGCCGTCGCGGTCCCACGAGCCGCCCGGAGCGCGCAGGGCGGTCGCTCCGACGAGCTCGCCCGCGACCATCGGCGCGAGCCAGCGGCGCCGCTGCTCCGGGTCGGTCGAGGTCGCGAGGACGTCGCAGGCGGCCATGGCCGTTCCGACGCCCGCCGGCGCGAGGCCGGCCCCCAGCGCCTCGGCGACCACGGTGAGGTCGAGCAGCCCGAGTCCGAGACCGCCGTCCGACGGCGCGGCCGTCACCCCGAGCCAGTTGAGGTCTGCCGCCGCACGTCGCAGGCCGGCGTCGAGCCCGGCGGAGGGCGTGTCGGCGTGCTGCGCCACGCGCGCCAGGTCCAGGTGGCGATCGAGCCAGCGCCGTACGGCGTCGCCCATCGCCACCTGCTCTTCACTGAGCCCAAAGTCCATGTCACCGGTCCACTTACAGCGGGACGGCGATCGGCTCGGGAACCGTGCTGTTCCAGCTGCGCGACGGGGTCGGCACGGTGACCCTCAACCGGCCGGAGCGCCGCAACGCGATCTCCTGGCACCTCGTGCAGGACCTGCTCGCCGCCATCGAGCGGGCCGGTTCCGAACAGGCCCTGCGCGTCCTCGTCCTCACGGGTGCGGGCGACGACTTCTGCGTCGGCGCCGACCTCGCGCGGGTCGGGTCGGACAGCGTCCAGGACCAGGAGACGCGCACGCTGCGCGGACGTTCGGTGGCCGACGACCGCGAACGGCTGAGCCGGGCCTCGGCCATCGTGGAGACGCTCGTGCACTTCCCCTCGCCGACGATCGCCGCCGTCAACGGCGCCTGCGCCGGTGCGGGGCTCTGCCTCGCGCTGGCCGCCGACTTCCGGCTCGCGGCGCGGGAGGCGGTGTTCAACACCGCGTTCATCAGCGCCGCGGTGTCCGGTGATCTGGGCAGCGCCTGGCTGCTGACCCGCGCGGTGGGCGGCGCCCGCGCGCGGGCGCTGCTGCTCGACCCGGTCAAGCTCACCGCCGCCGAGGCGGCCGACCTGGGACTCGTGACCGAGACCACGACCGATCTGGCGGCACGGATCGGGTCGCTGGCCGGCAAGCTCGCCGCGCAGGCACCGAAGGCGATGCGCTACGCCAAGCAGAACCTGGCGGACGTCGGAACGGCCACGCTGCCCGAATACCTGCGGCGGGAGGTGCCCCGTATGGTCGACTGTGCCCGCAGCGGCGATGCGCGGCGGGCCGCCCAAGCCTTCCTGGAAAAGCGCAGACCGGTGTTCACCGGAGAGTAGGAGTGGCATGATCCCCCCTCTCGCGGGAGTTCGCGTCGTCGAGTTCGGCCACTACATCGCCGCACCCGCGGCGACGCAGATGCTGTCCGACCTCGGCGCCGAGGTCATCAAGATCGAGCCGCCCGCCGGCGACCAGGCACGCGGCATCGGCGCCTACGGCGAGGGCATCGTCCTGGCCTACAACCGCGGCAAGCGCTCGATCGTGCTCGACCTCAAGCAGGCCGGCGACAGGGAGACCGCCCTGGGCCTGATCGCGGAGGCGGACGTCGTCGTGCAGAACCTGCGGGCCGACGCGCTGGCCCGCCTCGGTCTCGGCCCCGACGACCTGCGACCGGCCAACCCCAGGCTCATCTACGTCTCGATCCGCGGTTTCAGCTCCCGAGGCCCCTCGGCGAACCGGGCCGGCCTCGACATCGCCGCGCAGGCCGAGAGCGGACTGATGTCGATCAACGGCGAGCTCGACGGTGATCCGCTCCGGGTCGGCTTCCCCATCGCCGACGTCGCCGCCAGCTACGCGGTCGTCCAGGTCGTCCTCGCCGCGCTCCTCCGCCGGGAGCGCACCGGCGAGGGCGGGGTCGCCGAGGTCTCGCTGCTGGATGCCGCGATCCACCTTCAGTCGGCGATGTGGGGCGAATGGCACGCCTCCGGCCAGGAGCCGCGGCGCAAGGGAAACGGCCAGGCGACTGTCGCTCCCGCCGCCGACCTCGTACGCACCGCCGACGGGACCATCGTGTTGTCGGCCTACACCGCCGACCACTTCGCGCGGCTGTGCCGGCTCATCGACAGGAAGTGGATGCTCGACGACCCGCGCTTCGCCGACAACCCCGCCCGGGTCGCCAACCGGGAGGCGCTCCTGGCGGAGATCTCGCAGGCCATCGGCGTCCTGCGGACGGAGGAGTGCCTCGCGATGCTGGCCGACCACGGCATCGTCGCCGCGGAGGTGCGCACCTACCACGACGTGGCCGAGGCGCCGGACGTGCTTGCCTGCGGAGTCCTGACCACGGGGGTCGGGCCGGACGGTGACCGCTACACCGTTCCATCACTGCCCTTCACCCTCGACGGTGTCACCGTCGAGGCGGACAAGACGGTGCCCCACGCCGGGGCCGACTCGGGTGGGCCCGGCTGGCGCGGCGCTTGACCTGGTGAGCAGGGCGCACATTGGATCGCACCATGAACGTCCGCGAGCTCGAATGCTTCCTCGCCGTCGTCGACCAGGGCAGCATCACCCGGGCCGCCTCCGCGCTCTACCTGGCACAGCCGTCCCTGTCGCAGATCATCCGCCGCCTGGAGAGCGACCTCGGCGTGGAACTGTTCCGCCGGGTCGGGCGCGGACTGGTGCTCGCCCCGGCCGGTGAGGCGCTTGTCGGGCCGGCCCGCCAGGTCGTCCGTGACCTGCACCATGCCCGCCAGGTCGCCGAGGGTTACCGGGGGCTCGAACGCGGACGGGTCGACCTGGCGATCTCCACCTCCCTCACGTCCAACTTCCTGGCCGCGTGGGTAGGTCACTTCCGCCGCCAACATCCCGGGTTCACGGTCCGGCTCAAGCAGCACGACGGCGACACCGACGAGATCGTGCACCTGATCAGGTCGGGCGAGGCCGAACTCGCCTACGCGGTCGCGCCCGTGTCCCGGCAGGGAATCGACTGCTTCCGCATCGGGGAGGGCGAGGTCGTGCTGGCGCTGCCGCCCAGTTGGCGCGCCGCGTTCCCCGACCCGATCCCGGCCGCCCTGCTCGACGGCCTGCCCATGATCGTCGATCGGGGGTTCGGGCGTGCCTACCTCGACTCCATCGGCGTCGAACCCACCGTCGTCGTCGACGTCAGCGAACCCGCCGGACTGGTGCCACTGATCATCGCCGGCGCAGGAGCCGCTGTCCTGCCGATGCGCCAGGCCCTGGACGCTCGACGCAGGGGAGCGAGCCTGCGCATGATCGAACCGCTGGCCGTACGGGCGATCTACGCCATCACCTCGACCTCCCCGCTGTCGATACCGGCCCGCCGGTTCCTCGAACTCAGCAGGGAGAACCTTGATCGCTGGCGTCGGGCCGTGACCAGACGCACCGACCGGGGCATGACGCTGCTGGAGGCGTCCATCGACGCCGACGATGTGATCGAAGCCGCGTATCAGCGGCTGGAGGAGACCCCTGACCAGCCGCCGGCGCCCCTCGCTTCCGCACCGCTCCCGCCGCAGGGGTCCTGACTTCCGGGTTCATGCCGGCCCGCTCCCGAGCGCGATACTGGCGAACACGTTGTGATCCGGCATCATCGTGGCGCGACTTCGAGGAGCGGCGTGTGGATCTCGTTGATGAGCACTTCGCCTTGCTGCTGAAGGCCGGGCTGCCGAGGGAGCTCTGCCTGACCTGGTGCCAGGGGAACGACCTGGAGGCGGTGGCCGGGGACTTCGGCGCCGACCCGGCGGGCGGGCTGTGGGCTGATCCTGACGAGCTCGAGGAGCTCGAAGAGGAGTATCGGGATCAGGGTGAGCTGCTGCAGCTCACCCTCGCGGACGGGTGGGTGGTCGCGCTCGAACCGCAGGGGTTCGAAGGCAGCAGGAAAGAGGTGCTGACGCGCCTGTCACGCTCGGGGCGGGCCTTGAGCGTCCACTGGAACGCCGAGATGGACAGCGCCGTCGCCTATGCCGCCGGCGGGCGGATGCTGACCACGTTCGATCTCGTGAACCCGGACGAGCGCACCGGCGACGACCCGCACGCCCTCGACCCCCTGCTGTCCCAGATCGGCCTGGACGGCGGGCTGCCGACGCAGGCGCGCAAGGCGCGCAGCCTCGCGCTCGGCGAGCTGATCAGCGGGCGGACGCTCACGCCGGAACGGCTGCGCGCGCCGCAGCTCGTCTTCCCCCTGACCGATCCGCGCCCGGACGCTCTCGTGCCCGCCTCGTGCCTGAACCCGCGGATGCCCTTCCTGGACGAGCCGGCGTTCGCCCGGATCCTGGCCGGCCCCTCGGCCGCCTGTGCGCCGGACATCGTCGAGATGGTGGTGGCCACCGTGCTCCCGATGGCCGCCCTGGAGGACGGCCTGGCACGCGAGGTCGCGGCGCGCGGCGAACAGGACACCGCCCGGAGGGAGGCCCTGCAGACGCGGCTGCTGGAGCGCGTCACCGAGGCCAGGCGCCGCGTCGGCCGCCTGCGCCACGAACACTCTCCGGCAAGCGCCGAAGAAGCGGGTCGGCTGGAGTCGATGGCCGACGCCACGTTCGTGCTGGCCGAAGCCCTCCACGACGAGCCCATGACGGCGGCCGAGGCGGCGACCGCGGTGGCCGTGAACCTGTCGCTGCCCCGCGCCGACGAGCTGCGCGTGCGGGTCCTGCACAACGCGGTCAGGCACATCGCCTACGACCTGCGGCATCCCTCCTGATCGTCCTTCGGCCCGGCCACGTGTTTGTCGCGTGAGGTTCGGTGTTGTCGACGGCCGTGGCGAGGTCGTGTCAAAGGAGAGGGCGGGATACCCTGCCTGCGGCGCCTCGAACCACGTGACCGGAGGAGTCGATGCTGGGATGACGGCAGAGCGACCGATGCCCACACAGGACGACGTGCTCGGCTACTTCGACACGCTGTCGAACTGGGGACGGTGGGGCGACGACGACGAGCTCGGCACCCTGAACCACATCACCGACGACGTCCGGCTGGCGGCGGCGCGGGCCGTGCGCCACGGCAGGAGCGTGTCGTGCGCATGGGAGGTTGCCGTACCGGAGGAGATGGAGCGGTCGACGACGACGTGCCCGTGCGCCGCCGACATGCCGGGGGCCGAGAACATGCCGGTGGCCGCATTCCACGCCGACCGGCGGTGGGGCTTCTCGTCCGAGCGGATCGGCGTCACGTTCCACGGCAACACCCTCACCCACATCGACTCGCCGTGCCACATCTTCTGGGACGGCACGATGTACAACGGGCGGTCGCACTCGCTGGTCGACGCCGCGACGGGATCGGCGTGGGCGTCCGTCACGGCGGCGGCGAACGGCATCATCACGCGTGGTGTCCTGCTGGACGTTGCGAGCGTGCGGGATGTGCCGTGGCTGGAACCGGGGCAGGGTGTGTTCCCCGACGATCTCGACGAGGCCGAGCGTCGCCAGGGTGTGCGGGTACGATCCGGCGATGCGGTGCTCCTGCGGACCGGCTACGGCCGTGTCCGGCACGAGACCGGCGCGGTCAGCGGTTTCACGCAGGCCGGGTGGCACGCGTCCTGCCTGCCGTGGCTGCATGAACGGGAGGTCGCGCTGATCGGCGCCGACACCCCCCAGGACGTCCAGCCATCGGGGTACGAAGACGTGTTGATGCCGGTTCACGCGGTGAGCCTCGTCGCGATGGGTCTGTGGATGCTCGACAACTGCGACCTGGAGACGTGCGCGGCGACGGCCGCCGAGCTCGGCCAGTGGGACTTCCACCTCGCAGTCGCGCCGGTCCGCTTCGCCGGTACGTCCGGGAGCCCGGTCAACCCGATCGCCACCTTCTGACCGCGGTTCACGAGGAGGTGCGACGCCACGAGGGAAGCGGCCCGCATCTGGAACGCGAGCAACGAGGATTCCCTGGTCATGGGGCATGGGGTGCCGAAGGTTGTGGGCGCAGGCCGTCCATCATGACCGTGACGAAGCCGGCGGCCAGTTCCGGGGAGCTCTCGTTCGAGCGTGCGATCGCGTAGGCCGCCTCGCCCAGCAACACCGTGGTGACGGCCGGGTGAAGGTCGGCTCTGATCGCTCCGGCATCCTGCGCCCGGCTGATCAGGTCGTGCAACGTGTTGCGGAGTTCGGCGCGCCGCAAGGTGGTCAAGGGGACCTGCAGGCCTTCGAGCTGTTCGCTCATGATCCAGTGGGCCGCTTGAAAGTTGATCAGTTCGAGCAGGAAACCGCGCAGCGCCGCGCCCGGGTCGTCTTCGGCCAGCGCCTCCTGGGCTCGTCGAAGGAGAGGGCCGAGCAGGTCGGTGACGGCCGCGTCAATGAGCGCGTCCTTGGTGCCGAAGGCTCGTACGACCGTTGCGGCCCCCAACCCGGCCTGGCGGGCGATGGTCTCCACTTTGAGAGTCGTCCCGGGCCGGGCGAGCAGCGTTTTGGCGGCCTCCAGGGCAAGGCGCCGGTTGCGTACGGCGTCCGCCCGGCGCGGCTGACCCTCGACCGCCTTCGGTGTTGACATCTGGAATGCCCCTTCCACATCATTAACTGGAATGCCCATTTCAGTAATTTATGTGCCTGGGGAGGGCCCATGCAAGCACTGCTCACCGCCCCTGATTCCGCCGCCGGCGTACGGCTCGACGAGACATGCGAACGCGCCGACCGGCACGACATCGACACGCTCGCCCGGAGGCTGCGGGCGACGGGCACTCCCCGTCGGATGACGGTGACGCTCCGATGAGCCGGCGCATCCTGATCTCCGGCGCGAGCATCGCCGGGCTCACCCTCGCGCACTGGCTGAGCAGGCGCGGCTTCGAACCCACGGTGATCGAGCGCTCCTCGCGTCTGCGCGCCGGCGGTAACGGCGTCGACGTCCGCGACCAGGCCATCGAGGTGGCCGAGCGGATGGGCGTCATGCCACGCATCAGAGCGGCAGGGGCTGACGTAGTGGGTATGGCGTTCCTGGACGCCAGCGGCGAGCCCCTGGCTCGGATGGACCTGCGGGCCAGAGGCGACGAAGTCGAGATCATGCGCGCCGATCTGGCGGCCATCCTGCACGCGACCGCCGAACGTGGCGTCGAATACGTCTTCGGCGACTCCATCCAGAGCCTGCGCCAGGACGATGACAGCGTCGCGGTCACCTTCGAGCACGGATCCCCGCGCAGGTTCAACCTGGTCGTCGGCGCCGACGGCATTCACTCCACGGTCCGCCGCCTCGCCTTCGGGTCGGAGACGCGGTTCCTGCGGTACCTGGGCCACTACTTCGCCTTCGCCGACGCCGATCCCGCCCTGGGCGAGAACCGCTGGGTCACGGCCTACAACGAGCCAGGCAGGATGGCCGGCGTCTATCGCTCGGGCAACCACACGGGCGCCAAGGCCAACTTCATGTTCAACCGTCGCGAACCGCTCCTCTACGACCACCGCGACATCGACCGGCACAAGGACCTCCTGCGCGAGGCATTCACCGGCCTCGGCTGGCATGTGCCCGCGCTGCTCGACCGGGCCCTGGCCGACCCCGACCTGTACGTCGACTCGCTCGCACAGGTTCGTATGCCCTCTTGGTCGTCGGGCCGCATCGCTCTGGTCGGCGACGCCGCCTACTGCGCTTCCCCGGTGTCGGGCTGCGGCGCCCGGCTGGCCATGGTCGGCGCCTACCGCCTGGCAGGCGAGCTCGCCACCGCCGACGGCGACCACGAGATCGCCTTCCGCCGATACGAGGACGGTTTCCGAAATGCCGTCCGGCGCATGCAACAGGTCGGCCCCAACCTCCGGCTCATGATTCCCAAGAGCCGACTCGGCGCCCGCATCAGGAACGCCATCGCCCGGTCACCGCTCCTGGACTCCCCGGCGGGCATCGAACGCATCATGAGCCCCAAGAACACCGACCCGTTGCCGGACTACGACAGCCGGGCCACCACCGCCTGCTGAGAGCCGGTGGAACGACGCCACGACCCCGGTTGCCATGCCGCTGAACACACGTTTACTATAGTAAACGTGTGTTCAGCACCTTCGGCGGATCTGACCGCCCAAGCCAAGATCCGTAACGCCGCCATCGAGCACTTCGCCCGCGACGGCTTCCAGAAGACGAACCTGCGCGCCATCGCGGCCACCGCAGGGGTGAGCGCCGCCCTGGTCATCCGGCACTTCGGCAGCAAGGACAACCTGCGGAGCGTCTGCGACGAGCATGTCCTGCAGATTCTGGTGCGGAGAGCCCGGACCGCGGCTGACCCCGTCGGCGTGCGCGATCTGTCCGAGGAACATCTGTCGCACTCGGAGGAGTACCGCCTCCATGTCCAGTACATGGTGCGCGCGATCGAGGACGACTCCTCCGCGGCCAGCACGTTCGTCAACACGCTGGTGGAGGAGACCGAGCAGATCTTCCTGCACGGGATCGCCAGCGGCTCGATGCGCCAGTCCTCCGACGTGCGGGCGCTGGCCGTGTTCACCGTGCTGGTGAGCCTGGCCACGCTCACCATGGCGCCGCCCCTGACCCGCGTGCTCGGCTTCGAACGGATGGGCCCTGACGTGCTGCGGCGCATCGGGCTGCCCATGCTCGAGATCTACACCCACGGCTTGTACACCGACGACACCATGCTCAAAGCCGCCCAGACCGTCTGGGACGCCCAGCCGGGAGACGACCTCTAGTCCTCTCCGCATCACCACCACACAAGGACACCCATGATGACTGCGACCGATGCCATTTCCATGGCCGGACTGGTCAAGTCGTTCGGCCCGGCACGGGCACTGAACGGCCTCGACCTCGCCGTACGGACTGGCGAGGTGCACGGCTTCCTCGGGCCCAACGGCGCGGGCAAGAGCACCACGATCCGGATCCTGCTGGGCCTGATGCGCCTCGACGCGGGTACCGTCCGGCTGCTCGGGGGCGACCCCTGGACACAGACCGCTGAGCTGCACCGCCGCCTGGCCTACGTGCCCGGCGACGTCACCCTGTGGCCCGGCCTGTCCGGCGGCGAGGCCATCGACCTGCTCGGCCGGCTGCGCGGCGGGCTCGACCGGCGGCGCCGTGACGAGCTGATCGAGCGCTTCGACCTCGATCCGCGTAAGAAGGGCCGCACCTACTCCAAGGGCAACCGGCAGAAGGTGGCCCTGGTCGCGGCGCTGGCCTCCGACGCCGAGCTGCTCATCCTCGATGAGCCCACCTCCGGTTTGGACCCGTTGATGGAGGAGGTCTTCCGGCAGACGGTCCAGGAGGTGCGACACGCGGGTGACCGTACGGTACTGCTGTCCAGCCACATCCTCTCCGAGGTCGAGGCGCTCTGCGACCGGATCACCATCATCCGCGACGGCCGCACCGTCGAGACCGGCACCATGGCCGAGCTGCGGCACTTCACCCGCACCTCCATCGACGCCGAGCTGGCCACCCCACCGGACGGGCTGGCCGGCCTGCCGGGCGTGCACGACCTGCGCGCCGACGGCTGCCGGGTACGCTTCAGCGTCGACGCCGCGGCGCTGGACCACGCGCTTCGCCACCTCACCCAGGCCGGCGTGCTCAGCCTCGTCAGCCGGCCTCCGACGCTGGAGGAGCTGTTCCTGCGGCACTACGACCGCGCGACCGCGAACGTCAAGGGCCGGCACGCGGAGGCAGGGCGATGAACGCGTTCGCCGGCACGGGAAAGCTCATCCGCCTGGTGCTGCGGCGCGATCGTGTGCTGCTCCCGCTGTGGGTGGCCCTCATCTGCGCGATCCCGGTGGTGTTCGTCGGCGCGTTCACCGGGGCGTACCCGACGGCCGAGGCCCGCCAGCACTACTACGAGACCAGCGTCCACACCAGGGCCTTCACCGTCGTGTACGGCGTGCTGAACGGCTCCAGCCTCGGCGAGCTCGTCTCGTGGCGGTCGGGGTTCGTGACGTTCATGGTCGCGCTGTTCGCGCTGCTCACGGTCATCCGGCACACGCGTACAGAAGAGGAGGCCGGGCGACGCGAACTGGTAGGAGCCACCGCGTTGTCGCGGCGTGCCGACCTGGCCGCCACTCTGATCGTCACCTGCGGGGCCGTCCTCGTCCTTGGTGTGGCATCGGCGCTGGCGCTGATCGGCCAGGGCCTGCCCGCCGCCGGTTCCCTGGCGCTGGGGCTCGGGTTCACGATGGCCGGCTGCGTGTTCGCGGCGATCGGCGCCGTGACCGCGCAGCTCACGACGGGCGCGGGCGGCGCGCGGGCCATCGGGATCAGCGTGCTCGGTGCCGCACTCATCCTGCGAGGTGTCGGCGACATCGCCGCGCAGTCCGGTGGCGGGCCCGCATGGGTGTCGTGGCTGACACCGCTCGGCTGGGCGGAGGCGCTGCGGCCCTACTCCGGAGAGCGCTGGTGGATCCTCGCGCTCGCGGCCGGCGCGGTGGTGGCCCTGATCGTGCTGGGCGTGGCACTGTCGGAGCGGCGCGACCTCGGCGCCGGCATGTTCCACGCCCGCCGGGGCCCGGCCGCCGCCGGACCTCGCCTGAGCAGCCCGCTGGCGCTGGCCTGGCGGCTGCACCGCGGCCCGCTGATCAGCAGGATCGCCGGACTCGCCGTGGTCGGGCTCGTGGGGGGCGCGATGTCGGCGAGTCTCGGGACGCTGATGGACAACAGCGGCGCCGCGGCCCGAGAGGCGCTGGCCCGGCTCGGCGGTCCCGGCACGCTCGTCGACCAGTTCCTCGCCCCCATGATGACCATGCTCTGCCTGGTCAGCGTCGGCTTCGCCATCCAGGCCGCGCTGCTGCTCAGAGACGAGGAGCGCGACGGGCGGGCCGAGCCCTTGCTGGCCACCCCGGTGCGTCGGCTGCGCTGGGCAGGCAGCCACTTCGTGTTCATACTGCTCGGCCCGGCGCTCGGGTTGATCGCCTTCGGGACGGCCGCCGGTCTGGCGCACGGCCTCAACACGGGCAACGTCGCCCGCGAGCTGTCCCGCCTCCTGGCCGCCGCTCTCGTGCAACTCCCTGTCGTATGGGTGTTCACCGGGGTCGCGCTCGCCCTGTTCGGGCTGCTGCCCCGGCGGGTCGCCGGCACGTTCGCGGTGGCCATGGTGAGCCTGCTGTTCGGCTGGGTCGGCCTGGAGTTGCAGCTCGACCAGTGGGTCATCAACCTGTCGGTCTTCGAGCACGTACCGAAACTTCCCGGCGGGGTCATGACGGCCACGCCACTCATCGTCATGACCGTCGTCGCGGCGGCCCTCGTCGCGGTCGGCCTGGCCGGATTCACCCGACGCGACATACCCACCACCTGAGCCTGGAGGTCTCTGGCTCTACTGCCGTTACGACGTCGCTGCGGCCGTCCGTGGCGGACCTGCCCGCGGGGACACCCTGCGCACGTGGCTCCGCGAACACGACGTCGGCGACCACGCACTCACCGTCGTCTCAGCCGACATCACCCATACGGCCCACGTCGCGGCCGCCGCGAAAGCGAACGTCCCGATCCGCTGATCTCACAACTGGGAGGAACCTCGCGATCGAAATTGTGGATGCTGCGCTGAGATCTCGGCGATTCTCTGCGCTGGACATCCTGGAATACGCCGGTAACGCTGACTTCTGCCCTGCCTTGGGAAATGAGGATACGGGTGAACGGAGAGCAAATGTCTCGTTCGCGTGTGACGACCTTGAGAGACTGGGGCGCCGGCGCGGTTATGAGTCGTGAGATCGACAGAGGGGATCTCTGCGCCGGCGCACGCATGCTCGATCTCGGCGTGGCCGTGCTGGAGGTGAAGAGGTTTCATCCGTTGACGGCTCAACGCGAGCCGTGCCGGGCGGGCACCGAACATGACGACGTGGTCCATCTCATCGTGCCGCAGCACGGCACCGTGAACGCGACCTGGTCGGGGCTGCGCGACACCGTGACCGTCGGCGATATCTACGCGCTCGACCTCGCCGGGTTGGAGGAGATGAACCTGCAGGCCGACGGACGTGACCATCTGGAGTTGGTCATGCTCACCGTCCCGAAGCCGCTGCTGCCACTACGCGGGGACGCGATGGCTGCTCTCCTTGGGCACGGCGTGTCCGCCGACGGCGGCATGGGCGGGCTGCTCAAACAGTTCATCGACGACCTGTCCGACGAGAAACTGTCGCTCAGCCCGGCGGACCGGCAACGGCTCGGGGTGGTGCTGGTGGATCTCGTGGCCGCGTGTCTGTCCGGACCACTCGAATCCGAACATGACCCACGGTCGAGCTCTCAACGGGAGGCCCTGAGCCTGCGCCTACGCGCCTACATGCAGCGCCATCTGCATGACCCCGAGCTCAGCCCGCGGACGGTCGCGGCGGCGAACTACATCTCGGTCAGCTACCTCCACCGACTGTTCCAGGAGCAGGGCGACACGGTCTCGGCGTGGATCCGCGACCAGCGCCTCGGGCGCATACGCCGTGACCTCGCCGACGCCGCAATGGCCGACGTGCCGATCTACGAGATCGCTGCCCGCTGGGGGTTCGGCCAGCCAGGGGACTTCAGCCGGGCCTTCCGCACGGCCTATGGCGTGTCGCCGCGCGAGTTCAGGTCCGGAACAGCGTGCCGCTCCTGAACTCGTGGGCGGCGGAGGCCGCCTACGCCTCGGCAAGGCCTTCCCGCCGTTCCGGTCACCGCGTCATCTTCGGCCATCTTCGTCGGCCCGCGCGGAGCCGGTCAGCGTTGCGGGCGGCGGCCCAGCTTGTCGGTCCAGCCGAACTCCTCGAAGGTCACCCGCGTCGTGTCCTCGCTCTTCTCGGTCACCGCGTACTCCAGCAGCTCCGCCGTGTCCTTGTTGACGATCAGCTGGAACTCGTACCCGTCGTCGCTCTTGACCGCCAGGCTGACCCCCTCACGCCCGGCGGCGTCCTCGACCTCGCCGTTCGAGATGATGTCGGGCTGGTCGGCGAGGATACGGAAGAGGGCCGCCCGGGTGCCGGGAGTGGTGGGGGCGGTCATGAGATCGACGGTGGTCTGCCACAGGTGGAGGTCGAACTCCTTGTCTGGGTCCGGCAGCTTCGCGAACTGGGCGCGCAGGCGGCCGGCCAGCGCCTTCTTCGACGTGGGCAGTTCGCCGACGTTCTGCATGGTGATGTCCATGTTGGGGATCGACAGCGGCCGCGGCAGGTTGTCGTCGACGCTCTTGGGTCTGTCCTCCAGCAGCTTCGGCGAACCCTGCTCCCTCCACTCGGCCTCGTCCTGCGGCGAGGGGAAGACGACCTCGCGGTCCGCTCTCTTCACGCGGTGGGTGCCGGCCGTCCGCTTCGGCCGCCACCGCTCCTCGGTCTCGACGATGTACGCCTTGTACGGCGGCCCGTCGGGGTAGATGCTCTTCCGCAGCTGCTCCAGCTTCTTGTTGTACTTCTCGTTGATCGCCACCAGCTCGTCGTCCTCCGCGCCGGTCCTGTCGACCTCCGCCTGCTCCTGGTGCCGGAGCTTCTCCGCCCCGGCCCAGAACTTCTCGGGCCAGTGGAAGGTGGGATGCGTCGTCCGCCGGCGGACGTACCAGTAGTCGCCGGACGTGGCGGTCTCACGCAGCGCGGTGTCCGCGGCGGCGAGCAGGAAGGACCGGGCGTCGATCCGGGTGGCCGGCGACGCCCCTGTGTCGCCGGTCGTGCTCCGCGGGGTGCGCGAAGGGTCCGCCGCGACCGGCGGGGTGTCACCGGCGGGCGCGCCGGACAGCACGCCTGTGGAGACGACGACCGCTCCGGCGGCGACCGCAGCGACCGCGCCGGTGGCCAGGAGGAACATGGGACGGCGAGCCATGATCGCTCTCCACGTAGGTGTCGGGTTCCTGGTGCTGCGAAACGTTCTGGCGAGGTCCTCGCGGCGGCGCCGGCGGTAGCTCGCCTCGGCACGTTCGTCCAGCTCATCGGGCCTGAGCCGAGCGAACATACGATCGGTCATGTCTTCCCCCTACGGGTGGATCCTGCGGACGTCAGCTCTCCTCGGCGAAGCGGCTGCAGGTCGGTCGCACCGGTCGTCGCGCGGCCTCCACCTCCTGGCGCAGCCTGCCGTTGAGCCGCTTGCGCGCCCGGTGCAGCCGGACGTTGAACGCTCGCGCCGAGCAGCCCATGACCGTCGCGGCCTGATCGGGCGTCAGGCCGTACCAGGTGGCCAGGATCATCGCCTCCACGTCCTTCTCGGGAAGGGCGCGCAAAGCGGAGATGGCCTGCTCCCGGTCCACCACGTGCTCGGCGACATCCCAGGCGACGTGCTCCCGCTCACTGGTCAGCACGGCGATCCGCTCGACCAGGTTGTTGCGCCGGTACCGCACCTCGCGCTGCTTGGCGAGTTTGTTGCGGGCAACACCGAGCAACCACGGCAGCACCTGCTCGGGCAGTTCGTCGAGCCGGCGCCAGGCCACGAGGAATGTCTCGCTGCACACGTCCTCGGCCACGTTCTGCTCGACTCGGAGCAGCACATAGCCCAGCACATTCCGGTAGTGCCGGTCGTACAGCATGGTGAATCGCTCTTGGGGATCGTCCACACCCAGTAGTCCCGCCAGCCGTCCCTCGATTACCACCGGACCCGAACTCTTCCCGCCCATCGGGAGCGGTCGTGCCGCCGGCGGGCGCGGCCAATGTACGTCGGCCCTGATCCGGGAGCGCGGCGACCATGTGGAAGGATCTGGCCACGATGGGTCCGTTCTCCGTGGTGCGGTGGGTGCGCGCGGCGAGTTTCGCTGCCACGTGCGCCGTCCTGGCCACGCTCGGACACCTGGCCGGCGGAGGCTCCTTCGACTCGGCGGCGGCGCTGGGCGGTTTCCTGCTCCTCCTGCCGCCCGCGCTGGCCCTGACCGGACGCGAACGCACACTCGCCTCCATCCTGCCCGCGACGGCCGCCTCGCAGGTGATCCTGCACACGCTCCTCACGCAGAGCGCGCAGCGGCATGCGGCAGCCCATCATGCAGGGATGGACGGCATGGTCCATGCGCATCCCGGCGCGTTCCCCGGGTTCGGGATGCTGCTCGTGCACGCGGCGAGCGTGCTGCTCACCTCCGTGCCGCCCTTCGACACCGGCAGCCCGGAGAAGGCAGGACCTGACCTGCAGAAGTACGCCCTGAAACTTCTGGAGGACGCCGCCCGCTGACGCGCTCCGACCACGTCCCCCCGGCTCAGCAGCGCCAGACCGGCAGAAAGCGAACAGGCACCGGCCGGAACCGGTGCCTGTTCGATGTGTCTGGCGCAGTCAGATGGAGCCCTGCGCGCTCTTCTGCGGGAGGCGTATCACCTCATCGCCGTCGGCAGCTCTCAGTGGTCGGAGACCGTGATCTTCATGCGGACGGAGCCGTCGTTGTCGCGGAGGCAACCGTCGGCGTCGTTGACGCGCAGCTGGAGGAAGCCCGCTTCGCGGGCCCGGATCAAGCCCCTGCTGCCGACCCTGTAGAGGTCTCCGTTGATCTTCGCGATCATCGAGCCGTGCGGGTGCCTGCTGAGGATCTTGCATGGCTGGTAGATCCTGCGGTCGATGTGCCTGGGGTAGCCGGCCGAGGACACGTAGGGGAACTTGCGGTGGTCGACCGTCCACCGGCCGCCGGCGTAGCGGGTCCGGATCATGTCACCGGGCTCGACGTACACGCCCGCGTGCTGCCAGCCCTTCTCGGCGCTGATCCATTTGCTCTTGCCGTAGTACGACGTGGCCGAGGCGGGTGAGGCGCCGGCGAGCACGCAGCCGCCGGCGGTGAGCGTGGCGAGGAAAAGGGTGGCCAGCTTCGATCGCATCTGTGAATGCCCTTCCGGGTCTCTTTTTCTTTATGGTCGCCGTACATATGGGTTAGATGCGCCCGAGGAAGGAAGGTTCGGAGCGTTGCCAAATTTTTTCGCCCCGAACATCGTTCTCCGCGAAAGGGATCGAAAGTCGAATCAAAAGACCTGTGGCCGGCTTCCCAGACCCTCAAAAAGGTACGCAGAGGTCCTAAATGGTGGAATTCGGCCAGGTCGGAAGAGTTCGAGCGCTGATCGCCGCTGCCGCCCGGAATCCCGGCGGCACCGGTACGTCCAGCACCAGCCACGTTCCCGGCAGGCTGCAGGCCGGGTCCCGGACGAGCGCGGGTGACGGCCCGTTGACCGGTAGCCGCAGACCCTGAGCCAGCCGCCCGCCGGCCGCCTTGACGCAGGCCTCGCGCCGCGTCCAGAGCCACGCGAAACGCTCCGGCGACCCGTCGACGAACTCGGCCTCCCCCGCCGGGAAGAACCTGCGGGCGAACGCCGCCCGGTCGAGCTCAGGACGCAGCCGCTCCACGTCGACGCCCACGCTGCGCCCGTACGCCACGACCAGCAAGGCCAGGTCCCCCGAGTGCGACAGGTTCCACTGCACGTCGGGCCTGCCCGGCACGTACGGCTTGCCGTGCCTGCCGGCGGCGATCCGCACCTCGTCGGGGCGAACGCCCATGCGCCGGCCGAGCACCCGTCTCACGACCCCGTGGGAGACGATGAAGCGCCGCCTGGCGTCCGCGTCGGTGAGGTCCGCCGCCCTGGCCTGCTCGTGCTCGTCGAGCCGGCTCGACAGTTCGTCCAGGTCCGCCGTCCGGGCGGTGGAGATCCGCCAGATCTCCACGCCCCGCCACAAGGTCAACGCTTCCACCGGCGATCGCGTCAGCCGCGGAGGAGCGTGCCTTGGGAGATGCCCTGGAACACGTTGAGATGGTGGACGTTCCGCGTGCCCTCCATGTACTCGATGCCGCGCGCGTCGCGTGCGAACTTGTCGAGCAGCGGATGCTCCAGGCGCGCACCGGGCCCGAAGAAGTCGAGCGTGCGCAGGGTCACGTCCTCCGCCAGGCGGGCCGCGCGCGACTTCGCCGCGGAGGCGAGCGGGCCCACACCCGGACCATCCTGGTCCGACGCGAGGGCGGCCCGGCGGACGAGCTGCCGCACGCCTTCGATGCGCAGGCCGATGCCGTCGAGCTCGGCGCGTTCCCATGCGGTGAGCTCACGCCGGTGCGCGCGTACGTAGTCGTGGGCGCCGCGGGCGATCCCCAGTCCGAGGGCGGCCACAACGGGTCGCAGCTGGTTCAGCGCGCGGACGGCGCCGAGCAGCCCGCGCCTGGACGGGGACAGGTGCGCTCCGAGCAGCCGGCCGGCCGGGATCTCGACGGAGGTGAGGCGCACATCGGTGACCTGGTTGCCGCGCAGCCCCACCGTGGGAATCGGCGTGGCGGTGAAGCCGGGGTGGCCCGTGTCGGCGAGCACCGCGACGATGCCGAGCGGTCCCGGCTTGACCCGGGCGAAGATCACGCCGAGGTCGGCGCGGGCGGCGTTGCCGATGAAGCGTTTGGCGCCGTCGAGCAGCAGGCGATCGCCGTCCTGGGTGAGCGTGGTCTGCAGCGCGCCCGCGTCCGATCCGCGTTCGGGCTCGGTGAGCGCGAAGAAGGTCCAGGTGGGACGTTCGGTGATGCGCCCGAAGAAGAGCTCCTGCTGCGCCCTGCTGCCGAGGTGGCTGACGAGCACCCCGGACATCGAGGGGCCTGGTGCGGCCAGCATCATGCCCGCGTCGGCGGCTGCCAACTCCTCGCAGAGCGTGACCCGCTCCATCCCGCTTCCGCGGAAGGGGTGGCCGTCGAGCACGATCGGATCGTCGTCGTACTCCTCGGGAACCGGAAACCTGGCGAGGAACCGCATGGCGGGCAGGTCGAGGAGCTCGTGCACCAGGCCGGGAGTGCGTTCCAGGTCGAGCGCCCACTTCGCGAGGTCCTGCGCCCACTCGCGGGCATGGGCACGCAGCACCGACTGCTGCTCGTTCAGCTCGATCATCGCGCTGCCTTTCCGGTGTAGGCGTCGGCCAGGAGTTCGGAGACGTGGGCGCTCTGGCCAGGGCCGTCGGCGCGGAAGCCGCTGCCGCCGAGCAACCTCAGCAGCATGCGGTCCGCCAGCGTGATCCGCTGGTGGAGCGCCGTCAGATGGTCGTGGTCGAGATCGCCGGGCTGCGCTCCCTCGAGCACCGTGAGGACCTCCAACTGCTCGATCACCGCCTCGGCCAGCTGGGCCTTGACCAGTTGGAGCAGCAGCAGCGGCGACCCGTCAGACGTGCGCCCGCCCAGATAGGAACGGCAGTGTTCGAGTAGCCCTTCGGACAGGCCGTAGCGCAGCCAGGCCAGCCCCAGGGTCCATGCGGCGTTCGCCTCCGCCCTCGCCGGCTCGCGCAGGGCCACCAGTGACCGCCCGTGCAGCGCCACCTCGCCGAGGCTGGTGGCCGTGGCCTGCGCGCCCGCCACCTCGCGCGGGACGAGGGCGTGACCGGCAGGACCGTAGACGACCCTGCCCGCCGCCGGCCCCGCGTGCAGCAGGAGAGCCGCGGCGACCAGCCCTTCCGTCCTGGCGGTGGCGCGGATGGTCGCGTAGGGGGATTCGTCGTGGGAAGTCATCACGCCTCGCCTTGGGTGTCGAGTGTGCAGATGCTGAGGTTGCCCATCGTGCGGTCGTAGTCGGCGACGGCGACTCGCCGGCGGCGCCACCCGGGCAGCGCGGCGGCCAGCGCCACCCAGACCCCGGTGCAGGGCAATCCGGTCGGCGCGACCCTGATGTCCTCGAACTCGGTCGGGAGCGTCGCGGCCAGGCCCCGTCCCGCGACCAGCGCCGTACGCCCTCCCAGCTCCGCGGCGAGCAGGCCGGCCACCCGCCCGGGCGGAATCTCGGTCCATTGACGCACCTCGAAGCCCTCCGCCAGTTCGCCGCCGCCGGTGAACACCAGGCCCGCGGCACAGTCCCGCAGCGGCACGACCTCTTCCGTCCCGGCCACGTCATAAGGCAGGCTCCGCTGGTCCATCACCATCAGCACGCAGGCCGGCGCCCCGTACGTGCGAAGGATCTTCAGGGCGGTGAAAGGCGCGACCACCCCCTGATCCGTCACCCCGAGCGGGAAGGGCTCTCCGGGGAGCAGGTCCGCGAGGAGCGAGGTCGGCGACCGGATCAGATCGGTGTCGGGCACGGCGGTCGCCAGGGCGAACACGTCGACCGGCACCGGCAACGGCCCCAGCTCCGGGACCACGGCCGCTGCCATCTCCGCGTAACTGTTGAGCCGGGTGGACAGGTAGCCGGGGCGCGGAGGCAGGCCGTACAGGCCGGTGACGTCCTGGACGTAGCTGTCCATCAGCGCGTGGGCCCGGCCGGGGGAGAACGGCCGCCCCTCGTCGAACATCCGGGTTTCGATGCGATGCAGCCGCACGCTAGCCCTGCTCGATGACGTAGTCGGCGAGCGAGCCGACCGTCTCGAAATGCCGCTGCTCCAGAGTGTCGGTGTCGAACTCGATCCGCAGGTCGTCCTCCAGCCGCATCAGCAGCTCCAGCACGCTCGTCGAATCGAGTCCGAGGTCGTCGAACAGGCGGGTCGGCTCGTGGATTTCCGAGCTTTCCCTGCCGAGCATGGCGGCGAGGGCGCCCGCGATGGCGCCGGTGATCGCGGAACGCTCGATCTCCTGGGTTCTGCTCATGAGCTGGTCTCCTTACGTGGGATGAGTCGCTGCCTGTCCAGCAGGTCGCCGACACGGTCGCGGTCGCGGACGAGGTGGGCCACACCGTCGACCACCAGGACCTCCGCGGGATGCCCGTGGCTGAGGAAGAGCACCGGTGACGCGCTGGGGCCGTACGCGCCGGAGTTGAACACCCCGAGCAGGTCGCCGGGGCGCAGTTCTGGCAGCTCGACCGCCTTGCCGATCGTGTCGTTGGGCGTGCACAACGGGCCGGTGACGTTCCAGGGTCCCGATGGCGGGTCGGTCCGGTTGAGCAGCCGCATCGGGAAGTTGCGCTTGACGAACGACCCGATGCCCACAGCCGCCATGTGGTGGTTGGTGCCGCCGTCGGCGATCGCGAACCGCTCCCCCATCGAGGACTTCACGTACCGCACGCGTACGACGTAGACACCGGCCGGCGCGGTGAGGTAGCGGCCCAGCTCCATGATCATCCGGGTCCCGGGATGGTGTGCGGCGAACCCCTCGATGACCGGGTTGAGCAGGCCGGCCAGGACGTCCACGTCGAGGTCCCGCTCGCCGTCGAAGTAGGCCACGCCGAGCCCGCCGCCGACGTCGACGATGTCGAGGGGAAAGCCGAGCTTCTCCGACAGCCGTTCCGCCATGTCGAGGATGAGCGCCGTGTTCTGCGCGACGACGTCCTCGCTGAGGATGCGGGTCCCCATGTACGCCTGGACACCGACGATCCGCACGTTCGCATGTCCGCCCACGAGGTCCGGCGCTCCCAGGAGCTGCTCCTCGTCGATGCCGAACTGGCGGGGCTTGCCTCCCATCGTCAGCTTCGAGCCCTTGACGGAGAAGGCGGGATTGACGCGGAGCACCACGGCCGCGGTCTGGCCTCGTTCGGCGGCGAGGCGGTCGATCAGGTCCAGCTCGCCGAAGGACTCGCACACGATGGCGCGCACCGGCGTGTCGAGACAGGCGCGCAGTTCCGCCTCGCTCTTGCCCGGGCCGAGGAAGATGATGTTCGCGGGCGCGATGCCGGCCCGCACGGCGGTGGTCAGCTCGGCCAGGGAGGAGACCTCGGCCCGCGCGCCGTACGAACCGAGCAGGGCGCAGATGGACAGGTTCGGGTTCGACTTGAGCGAGAAGAAGAGCTCGAGCCGTGCGTGCAGGCGGGCGCGCAACCTCTCGTACTGGTCTCGCAGGGCGTCACCGTCGTACAGGTAGAGCGGTGTGCCGTACTGGCCGGCCAGCTCACCGATCCCGATCCCCTGGACCTGGTACGCCGTCATGTCAGTCTCCTCACGATCTCGTGGTCGAGGGCGGTCCGCGCATCGTGGTCGTCGGCGATCAGCAGGCCGTACAGGCGCCCGTCGAAGGAGGAGCTCTCCCGTGCGGCGGCGTTCACCGTGGCGAAATTGTTGACGAGCAGACCGGCGCCGCCCGGGCCCTCCAGCAGCAGCCCTGCCAGCTTCCCGCGCAGAACCCGGTACGGCAGGCGCTCGCTGAGCCGTAGCGGGTACTGCCTGGCCAGCGCGACCTGCCCCGGCGCCATGAAGCGCTCCTGAAGGGGCAGCTGGTAGGTCGACATGTTGTGGCGCGCGTTGATCTCGACCACGGGATACAGCCGCCCGCTCGTGTCCACCATGGCGTCCACGCCGACCACGCCGTGGAAGCCGTCCCGTGCGAGGATCTTCGCCAGCCGCTGGGAGGATTCCTCCAGCTCGGCCACCTGAGCGGCCGTGATCGTCGCCGGGATGCGGTGCCCCTTGTGCACGCCGTTCTCGGTGATGGCCTCCTTGACGAAGTCGAAGTGCGCGTTCGCGTCCGGGCCGACGGTGAACTGGTAGTTGAGGTCGGCGGACTTGGCCACCCACTCCTCGATGACCAGCGCGACCGTGTCGTCGCCGGACTTGGCGGCCCGGCGCCGAATCATCGCGTGCAGGCGCTCCAGTCTCCGCCGGTCCTCGACCACCACGATGCCCTTGCCCGAGACGCCGAAGGCGTCCTTGATCACCAGGCTCCTGCCCTGGTCGAGCAGGGGCAGCGCCTCGTCCAGCGCGGCCTCCAGCTCGGCCATGGTCTCGGCCGTCCGCCCGGCCACCTGGCGCAGGCCGGCGTCGTCGGCGGCCCGGCGACTGTAGATCTTGCTGTTCACCACCTTGCACACGTCGGCCCGCGGCGTGACCAGGGGCAACCCGGTCGCCGCGGACAGCCGCTCCTCCAGGATCGAGGTGCCGTGCGGGGCCAGCCGGACGCCTTCCAGCGCCGACAGGGTCGCCACAAGGTCAGGGTCGTCGAGCGCGTCGAGCGTCACGGTGCGTTCCGGGTCGTTGCGCGCGACCGTGTGGATCCGGGGCAGGTCGACGCCCAGCTCGGCGAGATGGGCGACGTAGTCCTCGTCGGGAGCCTCCTTGAGGATCACGTGGTCGTGAGGGCCCGCCAGGAGCAGGGTGAACTCGTCCATCCGGTTGACGACGGCGGCTCCGGCGGAGAATCCCGGGCGGGGAAGACCCTTCTCCCCCACCGCCCACTGGTCCTCGACCTCGAAATTGCCGACGAAGGCCAGCGGCGTGTCCGGCGAACCCGTCAGCGCCGACTTGACGCGTTGGAGAAACATGAGCATGCCTTTTCAGTGTTCGAACACCATGGCGGAGAAGAACCCGCCCAAGCCCACGGCGGCCATCACGTACCGGTCGCCCGGCCGCAACCGGCCGAGTTCCTGAGCCGTACGGAGATTGATGAAGGAGTCGGCGCAGAAGCAGTGGCCGGTCTCCGGGACGTTGTCCAGCAGGACGCGTTCCAGCGGGAAGCCCATGAGCCGGCACACCCGCACCCAGGAGACGCGGTTGACGTTGTGCGGCAGGATCAGGGCCACGTCGTCGAGGGAGATCCCGGCCCGGTCCACGGCGGCCGTCAGGACGTCGGCCACCGCGTTCGGATAGACCTGCTGGAAGTCGGCGTTCAACTCGTCAGGGAGCACGTAACCGGAGTGGAACCTGCCGTACGTGCGCGTCGCGTATCCGAGCACCCGATCGTGCCCGCCCCCGACGCCGACCAGGAGCGCCGCCGCCCCTTCACCGTTCACGGCCGCGCCGGGCACCGTTCTCGCCATGGTGGTGAAGGTCTTCTCGCCGGTCAGGATCAGGGCGAGGGCGTCGGGATCGCCGTCGGCCGCCAGCAGCCGGCCGGCGAGGTCGACCGCGAGCAGCCCCGACGCGCACACCTGGTGGACGATGGCGAACGCCTGCGCCCGGCGCAGCCCGAGCGCCCGCCTCACCTCGTGAACGTCGCTCCTCGGGTAGACGGTCGCGACCGGCATGCTCCGTGCCTGGATCACGTAGCGAACGCGGTCCTCCTGGCCGTGCAGTTCGCTGAGCTTGCCGGCGGCGGCGAGCATGAGGTCGTAGCCGGTGCCGCCGGGCTCGCGGCGGACGTGCGAGAGACCGAAGAACCGTTCGAACGCCCTGAGCTGCGCGTCCGTCAGCCCCAGCTCGTCCCGGAGCGAGGCGATCGCCACGCGTTGCGGCGGAAGGTGGACCGCGACTTCCCGCAGGTCGGTCATCGCTGTTCCACCAGCGTGCTCAAGTGCTCGGCCAGCGCGTCAATGGTCTCGTAGTCCCAGGCCACGGTCGGCTCTATCCGCAGATCCAGATGGTCCTCGATGTCGCCGCACATCGCGAACGTGTAGACCGAGTCCAGCCCGTACGTCGCCAGCGACACCGAAGGACTGATCTCCGACGGATCCCTGCCGAGGTAGGACGCGACCCGCTGGGTCAGCCAGCTACGCAGATCGTCCACGGACGTCTCCTTCGTTCATGTCACCCGGTAGCGAGCGCGCACGGCGGGCGTGAGCTCCTCGTGCACGGCCTTGAGCTCGTCCTTGGTGAACAGGTCGCGCGTCAGCCCGCGCTGGATCTTCCCGCTGGTGGTCCGCCGGACCTGGGACGGCCTGACCAGGACCACGCCGCCGACCGCGACGCCGAAGTCACGCCGGATGGCGCTGCGGATCTGCGCGGCGAGGCCGGACGGCGTCATGTCCTCCAGGGCGTGCGCGCGGCACTCCTGGACGATCACGATCTCCTCGTCCGGGGTGGGCACCGTGAAGACCGCGCCGACCCCGCGAGCGAGCGCCGGGTGCGCCGCGCGCACCGTCGCCTCCAGATCCTGGGGGTAGAGGTTCTGCCCGTGGACGATCAGCACTTCCTTGATGCGGCCCGTCACGTAGAACTGACCGTCGTGGATCGTCCCGAGGTCGCCGGTGCGCAGGTAGTCGCCGCCGCCCCGGCCGGTGGTCGCTCCGAAGACGGCCCTGGTCGCGTCAGGACGGTTCCAGTAGCCGCGCGCCACCTGGGGACCGCGCACCCAGATCTCGCCGATCCGCCCGTCCGGCAGGATCTCGCCGTCCACGGGGTCCACGATGACGATCTCGTCGCGGGCGGGCCCGCTGGAGACCAGGTGCCGGGTGTGCTCCTCCGTACCCGCCGGCAGGGCGGGCACGAAGTGGCCGAGGGCGAGTTGGAAGGCGTCCGCGCCGGTGGTCACCGGGCCGCGCCGATGGTCGGAGCAGCTCACCGCCAGGGTCGCCTCGGCCAGGCCGTAGGCGGGGAGCATGGCCACGGGATCGAGCCCATGAGGCTGGAAGCGCTCGATGAAGGCCTGCTGGGTCGCGGCGCGGATCGGCTCCGACCCGTTCAGCACCTGGGTGACCGAGGAGAGGTCGATCCCGGCCGCCTGCGTCTCGGTGACCGCTCGCACGCAGAGGTCGAAGGCGAAGTTGGGGGCGGCGGTGAGGTTGACGCGGTGCCGGTCGAGCAGCCGCAGCCAGGCGTACGGCCGTTTCACGAAGGCCAGGGGGGACATCAGCACCGTCGTGGCGCCCAGGCACAGGGGGGTCAGCAGCAGGCCGATCAGCCCGAAGTCATGGAAGGTCGGCAGCCAGCCGCCGAAGCGCGTCCTTGATGTGGCGCCGGTCAGCCGGCAGAAGAGCTCGGTGTTCGCCCGGACGTTGCCGTGGTCGACCATGACGCCCTTGGGGTCTCCGGTGGAACCGGACGTGTACTGCAGGAAGACCAGGCTCTCCGCGCCGGTCGTCCCCGGGTCGGCCCACTGCTCGGCCGGCGGGAGCGCTCCGTCGACGGCCAGGCAGGTCATCGTCTCCAGAGCGGCGTCGGCGGCCCACTCCTGTACGCCGTCCAGCCCTGCCTGCTCGGCCAGCGCCACCTTGACGCCCGCGTCTCTGGCGATGCCCGCCAGGCGGGCCTGGTGGCTGCGGTGACCGCCGGGCGGCGGCGCCGGAACCGCGATCATGCCCGCGTAGACGCAGCCGAAGAAGGCCGTGACGAAGCCGAGGCCCGGCTCGTTGAGCAGCAGGACCCGATCGCCCGGGTCGGCGTGCAGGTGGAGCAGCGCGGCCACGCGGCGCGCGGCTCGATCCAGCTCGGCGTAGGTGAGGCACTGGTCGCCGGCGGCGTCCGTCGGGTCCGTCGCGAAAACGACCGCTTCCTGATCGCCGCGGACGACGGCCCAGTCCCGCAGGAGCGCCGTCAAGGTGTCGTGGTCAGGCATGCAACCCTCCCTGATGGGAACTTGATGGGATGATTTCGTCCGGTTCTCGGAGGCGACAGCCGCGTTCGGGCGGCCCAAGGGCTATGCCTGATCGGCTTCACAGCCCCGCCCGGACGGCCGCGTACCGGACCCGCGTGTAGAGGGTGTTCAGGTCGTCGAGTTCGGCGTGGGGCGAGAGGAAGTGCGAAGGCACCTCGTTCGCCACCCGGGTCGAGGCGGGCACCACCGCGTCGGCGCCCGGGCCGCTCCTGCCCGGATCCGCCCAGCTTTCGGCGGCGTCCAGGGCGGTCAGCAACTCGGTCACGTTCGCGGACGACGGTCGCCTGGCCACGAACACCCCCCGCGACAGGTAGCGCCCGGAGCCGGCGGCGAGCACCGCGAGCAGGGCCCGGTCGGCGAGCGTCTCGCAGGCCAGGGTCGTCACGACCGGCCGGTCGTCCGGCCGCTCGGCGAGCGCCTGCTCGGGTCGGGCGCCGCACAGGGGACAGGTGACGGAACGCAGGCTGACCTGGGGATCGAGCACCCCTGGCGGCGCGGGGATCGAGGGCGGGATGAGCAGCAGCGCGCGTGCCTCCCGCCGGGCCATCCGCTCGGTGATGGTCGCTGCCTCACGCACGGACGAGCTCCTCCAGACGCGGCCGGGCCGCCGCCCGACCGCGTTCGACGGCCTGGACGCCGAGCCCGGTCAGAGCCGCGGACGAACGCTCGTCCAGGCGGGCACGGTCGGCGGCGCCGAGCCCTGAGGCGACCCACGAGGTGATCGCCCGGTGGAGCATCCAGTCCGCGCCGGGGCCCGCGCGTTCACCCGCGTCCGCCCCGAGGATGTACGCGGCGGCCCACAACTCCCGCGCGTACGCGGGGACGTCCCGGCGCGGCAGGGCGGCGAGGATCCGCCGCGGATCCATGCCGATCAGGGCCGACCAGTCCGCCCAGTACCAGCCGAAGGGATGCTCCACGGGCTCTCCCGCACGAAACAGCCGCAGGAAGCACCGGGAGTCGATGAGCTCGACCGCGAACGTCCCCCGCTCCCGGTCGTCCCACGTGCGCCAGTGTCCGGGGGCGAGGTGCGTGTCGCCCGCGTAGACGGTCGCGTGGAAGGAACCGGGATGTCCGGCCAGGCTGGGCGTGTCCTCATGGTCGAGCAGATGCGGCACCGCGGCGAGCACGGGCAGTCCGCGCTCGGCGCAGAAGAGCGCGACCATCTCGTCGTCGTCGCGGATGTCGTCGCTGATGGGAGCGAGGTACGCGGCCAGCTCCCTGGCGCGCTCGGCCGGGAGCACGAGCCCCTGGGTCGGGATCCACTCCTCCTGCGACAGCGGCGCCCACGCGGAGCCGGCCGCCGCGGCCCGCCTGACGAAGTACGAGTTCTGCGGGCTGTTCCAGTTGGAGTAGAGGGCGACGGCGTGCCGCGGCCGCGCGCGGACGGCATCGGCCAGGTGGGCGGCGAATCCGGCGCTCAGCCGTACGTCGTCCTGCAGGACGAGATGGTGGGTGGCGTCGTCGGGCACGGCCGCCCAGGCGCGCTTTGCCGTACGCAGCGGGCTGGGGGTTCCCGACGGGTCCGGATCCACGATCACCCGCGCGTCGAGCGGGGCACACGAGGCGAGCAGCGAGGTGACCCGGTCGGCCCGGCGCGGATGATGCATGATCGCGACGCTTATGCGGATGTCCATGAAGATCCCACGCGCTCTTTCTGCTCGTCGGCGTCGATCAGGTCCTCGACGGGCACGAATCTGCACCCGCTCACCATGAGGGTCTCCAGGATCAGCGGGAGCGCCTCGATCGTCTGCGAACGGTCGCCGCCGCCGTCGTGCAGGAGCACGACGGATCCGAAGTCCGTGTCGCCGATCACCTGGTGGGCGATCGCCGAAGCGCCGGGCAGCGCCCAGTCCGCGGCCTCGACGTCCCAGAGCACGGTGGTCTGTCCGTGCCGGGCCAGCCACCCGAGCACGTCGGCGTCGCGGCCGCCGAAGGGCGGCCGGAACAACGTCGTGACCTGCCCGGTGATCCCGGCCAGCACCTCGGCCGTCCTGTCCACCTGGGCGAGGACCTCCTGCCTGGTGAGGTCGGGCAGGTAGGGATGTGACCACGTGTGGTTGCCCACGCCGTGGCCTTCCTCCGCGATCCGCGCCACCAGGTGGGGATGGGCCGCGGCGTGCAGCCCGAGGCAGAAGAAGGTGGCGGGCACGCGGTAGTGGCGGAGCAGGTCGAGCACGCGCGGCGTGTGGTCGGGGTGAGGGCCGTCGTCGAAGGTGAGCGCCACCCTCGGGTGCACGCGGCTGCCGTGCGGCAGGCACCGGCCCGAGGCGACCTGCTCGGCCTCGACGAGCGCGGCCGACTCCAGGTCCTCCTCGATCCGCTGGTCGAGCCCGGTGAGCGTGCCCGAGTCGAGGACGATCCTGGTCAAGCGTGACCTGTCGGTACGGCCCAGCTCCGCCAGGACGGCCGCGTCCGGCGAGCCGAACGCCCGCCTCAGCGGTGCGACGTCGCCGTCGGCGCGGTAGACGTCGAGTCCCGCGGCCGTCAGATGACCGTCGACGACCCCGTTGGTGGCGTCGATGACGCACATCAGCGGTTCGCGTCCGGCCAGCCGGAGGAGGCGGGCCACGACGTCCCCCACCCCCACGGTCTCGAGGCGGAGCGGGGGCACGACGTGGGCTCCCGCGTGATCCAGGACGGCCAGCTCGTACGCGTCCTTCTCCCATCCGATGCCCGCGTACCACATCGGTCAGCCCTGCCGGAGCTGGACGGGCTGGCCGTCCCGCCGGGCCGACGTGTACGCCGCCTCGATGACCTCGGCGGTCGAGACGACGTCGTGGAGGGGCTCCGCCCACGACGCGGGTCGCGCCAGCCGGTCGGTGAAGTCGGCGAAGAGGTCAGCGAACCATTCCTCGTGGGTGGAGCTCCGCGTGGGCGACTCCAGCGATCGTTCCTCGTCACCGCCGGGCCCGGTCAGCACGGCGGTGCCGTCCGTGATGGTCACCGAGGAGGCGGGGCCCGCCAGGGTGTAGAGGTTCGTACGCCGGTCGCCGACCCAGCTCAGCTCGATGTCGGCGATGCCCGAGGGGAAGTGCAGCCGCACCTCGATGGCCTCGTCGAGGCCTTCGCTCTGCCAGCGGGCCACGGCGGAGACCTTGGCTGGTCGTTCCCCGAAGAGGCGGGCGGCCATGTAGACGCAGTGCGAGCCGTGGTCCAGCAGGATGCCGCCGCCGGCGATCTCCGGGTCACGCCGCCAGTCAGGCCGGTAGGAGTCGTTGCCCCTGGCGTGGGTCTGCCGCTCGATGCGGAAGCACAACGTCCGCGGTGTCCCGGCGCCGGCCGCGCACTCCTCCAGCAGCCGCATCATCGGCGAGAACAGGTAGTTGTGCGCCGGGTAGAGCAGCCGTCCGGCCAGCCTCGACGCTTCGGTCAGGTCGAGCGCGTCGGCCGCGCGGAAGGCGACGGGCTTCTCGCAGATCACGTGGCTGCCGGATCCCAGCGCGGCCAGGGCCAGGCCGCGGTGGTGACCGGGCGGGGCACACACGTCCACGACGTCGGGCGCGTGTTCGGCGCTCAGCTCGGAGAGCTCGGCGTACGCGCGGATGCCGGCCTGCCTGGCCGTCTCCTGCCTGGCCGGCGACGGGTCGACGACGGCGACCAGGTCCACGCCCGCCAGGCGGCGGTAGGCCGACAGCCGGGCCGCGCCGGCGACGCCGAAGCCCGCGATCGCCACCTTCATCGGGTCCCTCCTGCCAGAGTCGCGCGGATCACGCCGGCGGCTTCGCGGGCGAGGTCGTCGTCGACGTTGAGCGGCGGGTAGAGCCGTAACGTGTTGCCGCCCGTCATGACCAGGACGCCCGCCTCCAGCAGGGCGCGGAACGTCTCGCGTAACACCTGGCCGGACACGGGTTCCTTGGTGGCTTTGTCGGCCACCAGCTCGATGCCGATGGCCAGGCCCAGCCCGCGTACGTCTCCCACCAGCGGCGCCTCGTCGGCCAGCGGGCGCAGCAGTTCCAGCAGCTCGGCCCCGAGCTTGCGCGCGTGTTCCGCGAGGTCCTCCTCGACGAGCACGTCCGTGGTGGCGGCCACCGCCCGGCAGGCCATGGGGAACGCGCCGAAGCTGGAGGAGCTGGCGCTCGGGTCGGAGAAGGGCGCGGCGGACATGTGGTCGGAGGTGGAGATCACCCCGGTGACCGGGTACCCCCCGCCCATTCCCTTACCCACTGTCACGATGTCCGGGGTGACGTCCTCGTGCCGGTAGGCCATCGGCGCTCCCGTACGGCCGAAGCCGGTCATCATCTCGTCGGCGATGAGCAGGGCGTCGAACTCCTCGGCCACCTCCTTGAGCGCCGCGAGGTAGCCGTCGGGCGGGACGACGTTGCCCGACCGGCCCTGCACGGGCTCGACGACGATGGCGGCGAGCGCCCCCGTCGATTCGCGTTTGATGACGTCCCGCGCCAGGTCCACGCACGCGAATCCGCAGGAGGGGCTCTTCAGCTTCAGCGGGCAGCGGTAGCAGTTGGCGTAGGGTGCGCTGAAGTTTCCCGCGGGCAGCGGGCCCAGCCCGGCCCTGGCTCCTGACGTGAGCGCCAGGCTGCCCATCGTCTTGCCGTGGAAGCCGCCCCAGAAGGACAGGAACTCGTGTTTCCCGGTGACCGACTTGGCCAGTCGCAGGGCCGCTTCCACGGCTTCGGTGCCGCCGCTGTAGAGCTGGATGCGGTCGAGGGGCGCGCTGAGCACGCGGCTCAGGGCGTTCACCATGTCGAGTCGGGCGGGCGAGCCGAACGCGCCCGCGGGGGTGCCGCTGAGCTGGGCGGCCAGCGCCGCGACGTATCGGGGGTGGGAGTGTCCGATCGAGTTGACGCCGCCGGCGCCCTGAAAGTCCACGATCTCGTGCCCGTCGGCGTCCGTGAGCATGGCGCCTTCCGCATGCTCGACGCAGAGCTTCGACCACAACATCACGGCTTGCAGACCGGGCCCGATGACCCGCTGCTCCGCGGCCCAGTGAGCGTCCGACCTGCTGCGCTCGGACGTCAGTCCCATTGCCATTTTTCAGGCCCTTCCAGGTGTGTGTGCTCCAGCGTGCCGACCGGTCCGGACGGGACATAAGCGGCGATCGGCCGGGCGAGAGGGCATACCCGAACGAGCCGGTGCCACGGGCCCCTCACCCGCCTAGGGTGAGGAGATGGATCACGTCGGGCTGGTCGCCCTCGCCGCCGCGGCCGCCGTCGAAGCCGGCTCGCTCCTCGTCACCCGTTACGGCCCCGGCGTCGAGACCCGGGCCAAGAGCGGCCGGCATGACGTGGTGACGGAGGCGGACGGGCAGGCCGAGTCGCTGATCCGCTCCATGTTGTCGGCGTCCTGCCCCGACAGCGTGATCGTCGGTGAGGAGACGGGCTCGAGCGGAGCGGGCGAGGTCGAGTGGTACGTCGATCCCATCGACGGCACGCACAACTTCGCGCGCGGTCTCGGGCTGTACGCGGTGTCGATCGGGGTGTCGGTGCGCGGCGAGCCGGTGGGCGGAGCCGTCTACGAGCCGACGCGCGGCGAGTTGTTCACCGCGGCCGGCGGCGTTCTCCGCATCGACGGCCGTCCGGCGCCCCCGCGCGTCGTGGAGCCTGATCCGCTGCCCGTCGTCCTGACCGACATCCCGACGCCGGGCGTCCGGGACCCCGCGGAGGCCCGGTTGCACGCGGAGCTGGTGGAGACGGCGGACGTGCGCAGGATCGGGTCCTCGGCGCTGGCGCTCGCCTACGTGGCCGCGGGCCGGGCCGACCTGGCCGTGAACGCGGACGTGTTCGTCTGGGACGTGGCCGCCGGGCGGTCACTGGTCAGGGCGGCGGGAGGGGGTTTCGCGGGAGTGCCCGGGGAGCCGGGAACGGGGCGCCGGTCCGGTTTCGTGGCCTGGGGTCCGCTCTTCGCCGCGCACGGGAGGCGCCTGTCGGACCGCCTCGCGGAATTCGCGGAGCTCGCTGTCCGGAACTCGTCAAATGCCTGGCCCTGCCCAACAACGACCGTATTTGATGCGAGTCATGACGCCGACCTTTCCTGAAGGCACAGATACCGCACCGATCAACGTCGCGATTCTCGTCGGCAGCGAGCTGCTTCATCGAGGTCTGGAGACCGTTCTGCGGCAGGTCCCCATGGTGAACCTCACGGTCGACGGCGACGCCTGTGATGTCCTGATCACCACGGAAGCGCTGCCCGGCACGCGCGAAAACGACGTCAAGACCATTCTCCTGCTCGACGAGGCCCAGGTGACCCGCCCCGAGTTCACCCTCTCCTCGCAGTTCGACGGTTACCTCATCCAGGAGGAGATCACGGCGAATCATCTGCGCGACGCCCTGCACCGGGTGGTCGCGGGCGAGCTCGCCATTCCCGACCGGCTGGCGCGGGAGTTGCTCACGCGCGCGTCAGGCCCGCCGTCCGCGGCGGACGCGCCACAGCGCCGTCCGCCGGTCAGCCTCACCGCACGGGAAAGCGTGACGCTGTCCCTGCTCGCCGACGGCCTCAGCAACAGGCAGATCGCGCGTCGCCTGTCGATCTCGGAGCACGGCGCGAAAAGGCTGGTGGCCAGCGTGCTGCTGAAGCTGGACTCGCCCAACAGGACCGCGGCGGTCGTCACGGCGATCAAGGCCCGCCTGATCGAGTACGCCTGAGACGCGGCAACAGCGGCCGGAACATCCGCTCGCGCACCATCCCCTTCCACACCCCGACCGCGCCCACGACGTCGTCCAGCACGTGCGCGGCGACGTATCTGACCGGGTCGAGCGGCGGGCGGCGCTCCACCCACTCGGCCAGCGCGGGCAGCACCAGCGCGGCGACGAGCGGGAGGCGCAGCCGGGGGACGGCGATCGCGGCGGGCAGCGCCAGCGGCCACCACACCTGCGCCACCGACGTTCCGGCCAGGCGGCCCGCCGTCAGCGTGTCGGCGGCGGCCAGCGCGGCCGCCCGCGCCGGCTCGCCGGGCAGTTCCCTGGCCAGGCCGGCCGCGTGGGCGGCCACGCAGGCGGCCGCCAGGCCCGCGCGGGCCGTCCGGCCGGGGGCGCACACCGCGGCGGCCCAGGCCAGGACGCCCCACGCGGACGCGTCGAGCGCCGGGACGGCGCCGGGGTGCCTGTGCTCCAGCGCCGCCACCGAGGTGCCGTACTCGACGCGGCGGGCCAGCCAGTTGCCCGGCCGGACCCTGTGACGGTGAGCGACCTCCGCGCCGGGCTCGTAGCGGACCTGCCACCCCGAACCGACCAGCCGCCAGACGAAGTCGACGTCCTCCCCCAGCGGGAGCCGCTCGTCGAAACCGGTGCCCGCCGCCGACCGCCGGACCACGAGCGCCGCCGTCGGCACGTACGGCACCGGGCCGTCGGGCCTCACCACCGCGGCGGTGTCACCCATGTCGAGCGCGGAACGGGCGGCCTCGTAACGCGACAACCAGCCGCGTTCCACTCCGTACGACACGATCCGCGGGGCGACCGCCGCCACCTCCCGGTCGGCGAAGTGCGGCAGCAGCCGGTCCAGCCAGCCGGGTTCCAGGACGCAGTCGGAGTCCACGAACGCCACGTAGGGCGTGGTCACAGCGGCCAGCCCGGTGTTCCTGGCGGCGGCCGGGCCGCCTTGCGTGTCCCGGCGCACGTAGGTGGCCCCGGCATCTGAGACGACCTTCGACACGGCCTCGTCGTCCGGAGAACCGTCGTCCACCACGATCACCGCGAGCCCGCGCAGCCCGGCCAGGCACGCGGCCAGCTCCCGCGCGCGCCCGTGCACGGGGACGACGACGGTCACCTCCGCCTCCGCCGGTCCCCCCGCTCCCGGCTCCGGCCGCAGCAGCCCCGCCTCCACCAGCAGGCGGGCGAGTGCGCGATGCGGGCCGGACACCGGCCGCCCGGCCCGCCAGCGGGCGACCTCGCCGGCCTGGGCCCGATCGAGGTGCATCACCCGGCGGGGATGGCCGCCCACCAGGATGCGTCCCTGCCCCAGGACCCGCGTGCCGGGGTCCAGCCGCGGGATCACGCGTACTCTCCGAGCCGAGCCACCTGCACGTCGTGGGAGAGCTGGTCGACCAGCAGCCGTTCGACGCCCCACAGGTACCGTTCGATGGCGTCGGGAGGCATGTACGTGGTGTCGGCGCACAGCGACAGCAGGACCGCGCCGGGATGCCCGGGCATGTCTCCCACCTGCACGAAAACGGTGATGCCGTCCTCGTCGGTGCTGTCCGCCCAGCCGAGCTCGGAGGCGGCCGGGGCGCCGGGGCGGATCACCGGCGCGGAGGGCGTCCTGTAGTCGTTGAAGAAGGAGCGCAGCTCCGGATGCCCGCCCCTCTCCTCGCCGAGTTCGGCGATGATGTCCCAGGCCTTGTCCGGATCGAACCTGCCGTGGCGGTAGGCGCGGATCGACGATTTCCAGGTCGCCCGGAGCACGTCGGAGAACGCCGGGCCGGCCACCTTGAGCAGCGCCGGGACGTCCTGCGTGAGGGTGCCCACGGCATGCCGCAACTCGGCCGGGATGCGGTTGCCCGCCACGAGCAGCAGGCCCACCTCGTCACGGCCGGTGACCGTGCCGAGCATCGCGGCCGCGGCGGCCAGGGCCACGGTCGAGCTGCCGACCCGGTGACGGGCGGCCAGCGTGTCCAGCGCGGCGGCGGCCACGTACGAGCTCAGGCCCGCCTGCCGGTAGCGGGGCGTCTGAGCGGGCCCGGCCGGCCGCGAGAAGTTGGCGCGCGGGAAGGCGCTCAGCGTGGAGCGGACGTTGGCCAGCGCGGCCGACTCCATCCGCCGCCCGGAGGCGGACTGCTCCGCGGCCGCCACATCGAGCGGCTGGGCGGCCGGCACGGGCTCGGGCAGCGGGCCTCCCTCCGCCCGGCTGCCGAGCATGCGCTCCAGCTCCGCGGCGAGCAGCCGGATGCTCTGCAGATCCGTCGCCATGTGGGTGGCGCACACGACGACCGCGTACGGCACGCCGTCGCGCGCCGCCACGGCCGCGCGGAAGGGCGCGTCGGCGGCGTGGTCGAAATCCTCTTCACGCAGCCGCTCCGCCAGCGCGTCCACCTCGTCCTGGCCTGTTCCCCGCTCGTCCAGGACGCCGACCAGGATCTCGCCGGAGGCGAGCACCCGCTGCGTGAGCCCGCCCTCGTCGGTGAAGACCGTGCGGAGGGACTCGTGCCGCCCGACCAGCTCGGCCGTCAACTCCAGCACGTCGTCCAGGCCGATGCCCTCGGCGACGGTCAGCGGGCAGGCGACGTTGTACGGCGTGCCGTCCGGCATCTGGCGCAGGTCACGCCAGACCTGCCGCTGGCCCCACGTGGCGGGCCCCGTTTCCGCGCGGTTCCCGGTGAAGGGGACCTTGTGCCAGGTCACGTCTTTCATATGCTTTCCTCGGTCATGGTCGTCAGCCGGACTTCCAGATACATGGCGTTGAGCCGCGTCTCGGATTCCGGCGCGTGCGGGCCGGTGAACATCGGCCGGAGGTCGCCGTCTCGCGACCTGGTCGCGGCGGGCAACGTCGCCTCGCCGTCGTCGCCCGCGGCGCCGCGCCCGTCCGCGAGGGCGTCCGCCCAGGTCTCGCTCCGGTCGACGGCCCGCAGGTCCTGAAGGCCCAGCCGCGCCACGGCCCGCGTCCGGTACGCGAGCGGCCCTGTCCCCTGCTCGATCGCGACGGCCATGGGCAACACCGCCCGCGGGGTCAGCCATTCGCAACCGAGCACGGCGAGCGTGGGCAGCTCGCTCTCCTCGCCGCTCACGCTCCAGTGGTCGAACGGCGGATCGGCGCCCGCGGCACCGCAGACCGGGCACGGCACCACCCGCATCACCACGTCGGGAGCGGGCGGGCGGATGACACCCGGTGGCTGGTCGGGGGCGATGAGGCGGTTCAGCCGCGCCTCCCTGCGGGCCATCCGCTCCGCCACAGCCCGCAGGTCCTCAGCCGGCGACATCGGCGGTCCTCCTGACCGAGAAGCCTTCCAGGCACGCCTCCGTCAGCGCGGCGCGCTCTTCACGACCGAGCCGCGACCGGTCGGCGGGCCGCAGGCCGGACTCGACCCACGTGGCCAGGGCCGGCCGGAGCCAGTTCGCGGGGCCGAACGCGGGCGTGTCCGCGCCGAGCAGGTATCCCGCCGCCCAGACCTCGGCCCGCACGCCCTGCCCAGGGACCGCGCCCGGATCCATGCCGACGAGCGGCGCCCAGTCGTGCCAGTACCAGCCGTACTCGTGTCCGGCCGGCTCCTCCGTGTGCGGGCGGGTGAAGCGGAGGTAGCAGCGCGAGCCGCGGAGCTCGACCACGTGCTCCCAGGGATCCGCCCGCTCGAACCTGGCCGCCAGCGCGGCGTCCTGTGCCGGATCGCGCGCCCAGTGAGCCGCCGGCGGCGGGGTCCGGCCGGCGAACACGGTCGCGTGATACAGGTCCTCGTGCGCGGTGAGGGATTCGACCTTCCCCTTCTCCACGAGGTGCGGGATGGTGGCCAGCATCGGCGAGCGCCGCTCGCGGCAGAACCGGGCGATCATCTCGTCGTCGTCGATCACCTCGTCGGGAATCGGCGCGAGATAGCGGGCCAGCGCGCGGGCCTGGTCGGCGGGCATCATGAGGGCGACGGCGGGCGCCCAGTCGGTGCGGGAGAGCGGGGCCCACGCGGCGCCCGCCGCCGCGGCCCGGCGTACGAGATAGGAGTTCTGCGGGCTGTTCCAGTCGGAGTAGAGGGCCACCACGTGCCGCGGCCTGGCCGCGACGGCGGCCATGACCTGCGCGGCGAAACCGTCGCAGAGCAGCGCGTCGTCCTGGATGACCAGGTGATGGGTGGCGCCCTCGGCCACGGCGGCCCACGCGCGTTTGGCCGTGCGCAGCGGGCTGCGGATGCCCGACGGGTCCGGATCGGTCACCACCCGGGCCACCAGCGGCAGGCAGGCTCTGACCAGGGCGTCCACCAGGTGGGCGCGGGCCGGATGATGCATGATGGCGACGCTGACCTTCATCGTTCCCCCTCGGGGAAGCGGCGGCGGACGAATCCACGCGTGAGCAGGGGCGCGACCAGCACGCCCACGGTGTTCAGGGCGGCGAGCGTCCAGTAGAAGCCCTGGACGCCGACCTCCCGCGCGAGCAGCGCTCCCACGACGACGCCTCCCAGGAAATACGGGATGTTCAGCAGGAGCGCGAGGACCCCGCCACCGATCTGCTCGACGACCACGATGGCGGTGACCGTGATCCCCATGCACCCGTACGTGAGCCCGACGATGCCGAGGAAGAGCTCGGTCTGCGCGGCGACGTCGGGCGTCCCGGCGACCAGCGAGGCCAGCGGAGCGCGAGGCAGCCACACCGCGAGGGCCAGCACCGCGTAGGTCAGCCACGCCAGCCCCATGCCCGCCTTCATGACCGGCAGCACCAGATCGGGCCGGCCGGCTCCGCGCAACCGGTTGATCGTGATCGCCGTCGCGGAGCCGATGGCGGTGGACGGGACCAGGATGAGCGTCTCCAGGGCCACGGCTACCGAGAACCCTGAGACGACGTCGGGACCGAACGGCGCCACCACCCACATCAGGCCGAAGTTGCTCGCCGCGATCACCAGGAACGAGATCGTGATAGGCCCGCCGGCGCCGGCCAGGTGGCCGATCGCCTCCGGCCGCCAGCCGAACGTCCCCCTCGATCGCCATACGTCGGTCCTGGCCAGCGCGACGACGGCGTAGGAGAGCGCGGCGACGGCTCCGGTCGCCATGGCGATCGGCAGCGCGTACATGCCGAGGCCGGTGCCGAACCCGAGGACGGCCACCGTGGCGATCTCCGCACCGGCGCCCAGCAGGACCACACCTGCCGCGCTGCGCGCGTGGCCGTAGCCCCTGAGGCTGGACGAGCACAAGGACACCGGCAACCACAACAGGTTGGCACAGCAGATCCAGCGCACGAAGGACACGAAGTTCGCCGTGGAACCGGGCGGCACGTCGAGCAGCGAGGCGATCCAGGGTGCGCCCGCGATGACGGCGAGAGCGACGACCCCCCACACCGCGCCGCCCGCGACGGCCATGCTCGCCGCCGAGGGCAGCACGTCCTGGGGTCGTCCCCGGCCGCGGCTCAACGCGGCGGCGACCTGGTTGCTGATGTCCAGGCCCATCTGCAAGGCGATGAAGAGGAAGGCGAGCGGCATGTAGAGCGACCTGAGGTAGAGCGCCTCCTCGTCCACGCGGCCCATGATGGCCAGGATGATGAGCGGCGTGACGACACCCACGATCTCGCCGTACAGGATCGGAAAAGCCAGGCGGGCGATCTCCAGGCGGCCCGCCCACGGCACGGACTCAGGTGGACGAACGACCTGCGCCACGATTTCCCCTTCCGGGTGAATGCAAAACACGCTGCATTTCGGCAACCATAGCCATGGCGGAGAAGGGCGACCAGCTGACTGAACGGCTATGCCCGTTCAGGGTCCTATTACCGTAATAGGGAACGGGTTAAGGTGCTGGGCATGCAGGAACCAGTGGGCATCGCGATAGTGGGATGTGGATATGTCGCCGACTACTATGCGACCACTCTCCCCAACCACCCGCAGCTCAGAGCCGTCGGCGTCTATGACAGAGATCCGGAGCGGGCCGCGGATTTCAGCCGCCACCACGGCATTCCTGTTTTCGCGTCCATGGCCGATCTGCTGGCCGACGAATCCGTCCGCATCGTGGTCAACCTCACCAATCCGCGAAGCCATGCGGACGTGACCAGGTCTGCTCTCGATGCGGGCCGGCACGTTTATTCGGAAAAGCCTCTCGCCCTTTCTCTCGCCGAGGCCCGCGAGCTCGTGGAACTGGCCGAGTCCCGCGGCCTGACCCTCGGCGCCGGCCCGTGCACCCTGCTCGGGGAGACGGCGCAGACCTTGTGGCGTGCGCTGCGCGACGGCGTCGTGGGGCGCCCCAGGCTGGTCTACGCCGAACTCGACGACGGGGCCATCCATCAGATGCCGTACTGGACCTGGGTCAGCGAGTCCGGCGCGCCGTGGCCCTACCTGGACGAGTTCCGCGTGGGTCCGGCCCTGGAACACGCGGCGTACTACCTGAACTGGCTGACCGCCTTCTTCGGCCCGGTCACGGAGGTCACGTCGTTCTCGGCGCTGGTGGTCCCCGGCAAGGTGCCCGGCATGACCGGCTGTGACTTCGCGCCCGACTTCACGACCGCGACCCTGCGCTTCGCCTCGGGTGTGATCGCCAGGCTGACCTGCTCCACGCTGGCCCCCGAGGACCGCGCGCTGCGGATCATCGGCGACGACGGCGTGCTGAGCGTCACCGAGTGCTGGGACTACGGTGCCGGTGTCACCCTGCGGGCGGTGGTGCCCGCCGAGCGGCGGGAGACGTGCGATCACTATCTCGAGCCGCCGGTCACCTTCCCCTTGGTCCGGCCGGCCGACTACCCCCACCGCTACCGGGAGCCCGGCGAGGACATGCACGACATGGACTTCGCGCGGGGGGTGGCCGAAGTGGCCGACGCCGTCATCGAGCGCCGCAGGGCCCGCGTGTCAGCCCGCCAGGCCCTGCACGTGCTGGAGATCATCCTCGCCATGACGGAGTGCGGCACGACGAAGATCGAGTCCACGTTCGAGCCCGTGACACCCATGCCTTGGGCGGGGCTTCCGGCATGACGGCGCTCGGCTGGGGAGTGCTGGGGGCGGCCCGCATCGCTCGCTCGGACTTCCTGCCGGCGGTGGCGGCCTCCTCCGTGGCGCGCCTCGCCGCCGTCGGCGCCCGCGATCTCGGCAGGGCCGCGGAGATGGTCGAAGGCCATCCCGGCGCCCGGGCGTACGGCTCCTATGACGAGGTCCTGTCCGACCCGGCCGTCGACGCGATCTACGTGGCGTTGCCCAACTCCCTGCACGCCGAGTGGACCGTGCGCGCGCTGGAGGCCGGCAAGCATGTGCTCTGCGAGAAGCCGATGGCCAGATCGTCGGCCGAGGTGAAGGAGATCGCCGCCGCCGCTGCCGGTCGGGGCCGTCGGGTGGTGATGGAGGGGTTCATGTACCGCTTCCACCCCCAGTACGACGCTCCCGCCTTCACGACGCTCCTCGCCGAAATCGGCGAGATCACCACCGCGCACGCGCACTTCTCCGTTCCGCTCGGAGAGCCGGACGACTTCCGCCTCTCCGCCGAGCTGGGCGGGGGAGCGTTCTGGGACCTCGGTTGCTACTGCGTTCACGCTCTGATGTGGCTGCTCGGTGACGTGGCGGAGGCCCACGGCACGTTCACCGGCCGTCCGGACGTCGCGGGTTCCGCGTCGCTGCGCTTCGCGTCAGGCGCGACGGGCACGGCGTCCTGGGGGTTCACCGGCACGTTCGCCGAACGGCTCCTGCTGGTGGGCACCGCCGGTGTCCTCGATCTGGAGCTGCCCTTCCTGGCGTCCGGAGCGGGCTCCATCCGCCTCGCGACCGCTCACGGCGACCGGACGTGGACCCCCGCGGCGGCCAACCAGTTCCGGACCCAGGTGGAGCACTTCACCGCGGTGGTCAGGGGAGCCGCGGACCTTCGCATCCCCCTCTCGGAGACCCTGCGCTGGGTGACCGTCGCGGAGAACCTGCGCTAGGGAGACGGCCTTCCGCCCGGGCCTGCCGCGCGGACCCGGAGCACGGCCCCGCGCGATCGCGGCGACGCGTGCCGTCGGACCGGAGTCGGGCCTCCTGAGCGGTCGCGTTACCGCATACCCGCTTTATACCAGGGGCCGCTAGAAAGATACCTGCGTTATACCGAGGGCTGTTAGAAAGCATTTACTCCAGGTGTTGCGCCCCGTGCGCCCGGGCGATCCAGCGGCGAAGGCCAGTAAGTCCAGCCAGCGACGTGAGCCGTCCGTATGTTGCGGCCCAGCTGTTCGAGGTCTGCATTCGAGAGGAGACACGTGTACGCATTGGTTGAATGGCTCAACGCCTGCATGCGTGGTGGACTGATCAGCAGGAAACAGCAGGAGGTCATCCTGCTGCTCGCCGCCGGATGGACCGACGAGGCCGTCGGCAACAAGCTGGACATCTCCTCGCGCACTGTCCAGCGGCACGTATCCCGCACCATGACCCTCGTGGGCGCGCGAAGCCGCCTCGAGCTCGGCGTTCTGCTGTCCAGCCGCGCGCAGTCATGGGCGATCCGCAGGGCCCGGACGAACCGGCAGTCATTCGCTCTTGAACCGGTGACCGGCTGAGGGGACATACCGGTGCCGCCCGGGTTCCGGGCGGCAGTGACGATCAGCGTTCGACCTCTCCGCGGATGAATTTCTCGACGTAGTCGCGGGCCTGGTCGTCGGAGTACTGCTCGGGTGGTGACTTCATGAAGTAGGAGGACGCTGACAGGATGGGGCCGGCGATGCCGCGGTCGAGGGCGATCT
>NZ_JBQQCC010000037.1:0-32243 GCF_052245635.1 Nonomuraea sp. KM88
GTACGGAGGGATCGCGCCGTACACCCGGTCATCTGCCGGATTCGGCCAGGCGCCCCGGGGTCCCAGCGTGCTCACCGCACCTGCACCAGAAGGACCCGCCCGAGCCGCATGGAGACCCGCTGACGATGGCTCTCGGCGAGGGGATCATGGCCTTCAGCCTGTCCGGGATGGTCGCCCCTGTGGCCTGGGCGGTGCTGGGTGGACTGCTCTACTGCGTCACCGCCACCACCAGCCAACCGGCAGGCACCTCCATGCACGATGCGCTCACCTGCGGCTACACCGTCGGGAGGATCGCCGTGGGCGGCTGCCGCCGGCGCGTCCGATCTGGTCATGCGCCCGCCGGCCACCGACCAGCTGCGGGCCGTCCTGCCCGGCGGCCACGACCTGGACGTACGCCACTGCGCGACGGTCGCGGACCTGACCCGGCAGCCGTTCACCATGTGGACGGCCGGAGGTGAGCCGCTCATCATGACACTCGTGCGGGAGGCGGGCGCACCATCCTGCTCGCCCTCCCCGCCGACCCGCTCCCGGCGGCCATCGCCTTCCTCCAACATGCGCTTGAAGGGATATGCGGCGACCTGTGAAAGGCGCCTTGGATGACGAGTCGATTGACAGATTCCGCGCCCGCCACCGCCCTATTAGCGTTTCGTCCCGGATATGGATGGACCTGAGGAGTGGTGATGCGCGCGATCCGGCAGCGGGAATGGGGCGGGACCGAGTCGTTCGAGCTGGTCGATCTGCCGGTGCCGAAGCCGGCGCCGACCGAGGTGCTGGTGAAGGTGGCCGCGGCGAGCATCAACCCGGTCGATGTCTACACCTCGCGTGGACAGGCCTACAACATGGTGCTGAGCCTGCCGTTCGTCAACGGCTGGGACGTGGCCGGGGTGGTCACCGAGGTGGGATACGGGGTGACCAGGTTCAAGCGCGGTGACCGGGTGTTCGGTATGCCGTGGTTTCCCAGGGAGGCGGGCGCGTACGCCGAGTACGTGACCGCGCCGTCCAGGCACCTGGCCCTGATGCCGGAGACGATGTCGTTCACGGAGGCGGCGGCGCTGCCGTTGGCCGGGCTGACCGCCTGGCAGATGATCGTGGACGCGGCCGAGGTCGGGCCGGGTGCGCGGGTGCTGGTGTCGGCGGCCGCGGGTGGCGTCGGTCACCTGGCCGTGCAGGTGGCCAAGGCCCGCGGCGCGTACGTGATCGGCACCGCCAGCCCGGCCAAGCACGAGTTCGTCCGGGGGTTGGGCGCGGATGAGGCCATCGACTACACCAGCGTCGACCTCCCCGAGGTGGTCAGCGGTGTGGACGCGGTGATCCAGATGTTCGGCGGCGACGCGGCGATACGCGCGCTGGAGTGCCTGCGTCCCGGTGGTGTCCTGGTCAACGCACAGGGCGCCTGGACGCCGGGGATGACCGAGCGAGCGGCCGAACTCGGCGTGCGGGCCACCTGGTACCTCGTCGAGCCGGACGCCGACGGCCTGGAGCGCCTTGCCGACCTGCACCAGAGCGGTCAGCTCGCAGTACACGTCTCCCAGGAGTTCCCGCTCGCCGCGGTCGCCGACGCACACGACCTGGTGGCGAAGGGGCGTACGGTCGGCAAGGTCGTCCTTACGGTCGCGGACCCCGGCGACGCGCCGGCCTGAGTGTGACTCCGTGGTGTTCGGCACGACAACTCGCCGGTCCAGATCGTCGACGAGCCGTCGCACGAGGTCGTTCTCCGGCGCGCACCGTCCCACGCTGACCAAGTCGTGCTGATCGAAGGGGTTGGCTGCGGCCCCCGCGCCATCGACGCGAACGCGACGTCGGCGTGGTCAAGGGACGCGGGAGCCGCCACTGACGTCGTAGGTGGCTCCGGTGATGCCGGTGTCGATGGAGTTGCGTGCGGCGTTGCGTGCGAACCGGGCGGGTAGGTCGGGGGTGGCGAGGAAGGCCCTGCCGTAGGAGACCAGGTCGGCGTACCCGGAGTAGAGAACGGCCGAACCGGCCTCCTTACTCGCCGGCCCGAGTTCTCCCGCGGTATCGGGCTGAACGAGCTGGTGCGGATGATCGTCGATCTGGGCGCGCACAGTGCGCTGAACCTGGACGGCGGAGGCTCGACGACGCTCATCGCGCGACCCCGGTCAGGAGGACGCCGAACTCGTCAACCGGCCGTCCGACGCCGCGGGCACTCGTCCGGTGCCCACCGGGCCGGCGATGTTCCTTCCCGAGGGCAACGGCAGGGCCACGGGCTTCTGGGTGGGCACGGCGACAGAACGAGACCGGTTCCCGGGGCCCGGATCCGGCCGCGTCATGGCGTACTGAGCGAGTCTTCCCCCGGGCGTGGCGGACGCATTCGATGACACGTCGAACCGGGACTTCTGGAGCCTGCACGCGATCGGAACCGTCTCATCCACCCCGGACGGCCACGACGGCAACGGGCTGAAGCTGGACTACGACTTCACTCAAAGATCTGCATGAAGGCGGAAGGACATGTCCACCGGACGCGCCTTGAGGTCGTCGACCGCAACGGGACCTTGCACACGATCGAGCCCGCATTCATCACCGAAGCGGGCAACCTGAGGAGGCGTCGCCGGTCCCGTGGTGACCCGGTTGGGGAGAAGGAGTATGTCCGGGCGAAGACCTTGCGCTGGATCGCCGACCACAGCAACGTCGAGGGCCACTCCGGGAACGTGCGCGGCGCCGTCAAGGACGCCGACGTCTTCGTCGGGGTGTCCGCGCCGGGCATCCTGACCGGCGACGACATCGCCACGATGGCCAAGGACCCGGTGGTGTTCGCGTCGGCCGACCCGGAGCCCGAGGTGTCGCCGGACGAGGCGCGCGAGCACGCGGCCGTGGTGGCCACGGGGCCCGCGGCACCGGCCATCCAGGCCTGGCTCAGGGCGCGGAGAGGAAGAGAGGCAACACAACATCATCCACAATTCCGACGATCAACTCGTCGGACACCGGCGCAGCCCCGAAGAGGAAGTGCTGGTGTATCAGTGCGTGTCCAACCTCCAGCCTGCTCGATCTGATCGCCTCGCAGGCGACCTCGCCCCGTTCCGCGGCCTTCCGCACCACCGCTTCCATGACCCCCCTTCCGAGGCCGTGAACCAAGCTGCGAGCGTCCCTCATATGCTGCGAATCACTCGGCGCCTCGCTGAGCAGACCCCGCATCCCCTTGCCTGCCGGCCCGGAGAGCACATCGGCCATCTCAAGCTGGACAGCATCTGGCTGGCCAAGCTGACCGAGAAGGGGTTGTTGCGTCCTTCGTTCGTGCCGCCGGCCGAGATCCGGGTGCTGCGCGACTACACCCGCCTGCGCACCGACCTGACCCGGGAACGGACCCGGTACTGGTCACGGCTGGAGAAGCTGCTGGAGGACTCGCTGATCATGGTGTCGGCGGTGGCCAGCAGCCTGGACACCGCCTCGGCGCGGGACATGATCGAGGCGTTGATCGCCGGCGAACGCGACCCGCGGGCGCTAGCCGAGCTGGCGCGCGGGCGGATGAAGCGCAAGCACGCCACGCTGATGGAGGCGCTGACCGGCCGGTTCGACGACCATCATGCCGAACTGGCGCGACTGCTGCTGGACCAGATCGACGCCTTCACCGGGCAGATCGACAAGCTCACGGCCCGGATCGATCAGTTACTGGCCGACCTGCCCGGCTGCGGGGACGACTCGGGAAAGGGAGAGGGTGGCTCCGGTGGGTGTGACTGCGCCGGGGCCGACTGCGCTCATCGCCACCTCGCGCGGATCGTCCGCTCCGCGGTGGAGCGTCTGGACGAGATCCCCGGAATCGGCCCCCTCGCCGCCCAGGTGATCATCGCCGAAGTGGGTGTGGACATGAGCCGGTTTCCCACTGCCGATCACCTGGTGTCCTGGGCCAAACTCTCGCCACGGACCCTCCAGTCCGGCGCTAAGAACGGCGCGGGCAGGGTCGGCAAGGGCAACCCGTACCTGAAAGGCGTCCTCGGCCAGGCCGCTGCGGTAGCCGCCCGCACAGATTCCTTCCTCGGCGAGCGTTACCGCCGCATCGTCAAACGCCGCGGCAAGCTCCGAGCCTTGGTTGCGGTCGCCCGCTCGCTGCTGGTCATTGTCTGGCATCTCCTCGTCGACCCGTATGCGACCTTCCACGACCTGAAATCGGACTACTACCTCAACCGGCTGGACACCGGCAAGAAGATCCGCAACCACGTCCGCCAGCTCGAAGCCCTCGGGCTCACCGTCACCTTGACCCAAGCCGCCTGATCCATACCGATCACACCAGCCCCGACGCACCGTCGTCCGCCGGGGTTCGCTGCCGCGCCCTGGCACAGGTGGCTATTTTCCGGTCAGAGTTGTCCGGCCCGGTCACCGCGTGCGACTCTCGGCGCCGGCCGGACGCGGTTACGGTCGGGACGACAAGGAATGAGTCGCACGCGCTCCGGAGCGATGACCAGCGCCGATGCGTTTGCCGCAACCGCAAAGCACACCGCCCGTACGAGGCCGGCGTGCCAGACTAATCCTGCGCTTCGGCAACGCTGCGCTGCGTCGATGCCATGCCGCCAGGCTAGGGTCCAAGCCGAGGGGCGGCGCGGCCATCAGGTTTCCGGGGCGAGCGGCGGCCCGGTCAGATCCAGACGCCGGTCAGGCCCCAAGTGCTTCCTTCTCGGGGAGTAGTTGATCAGGCTGTGCACGAGCGGCAGGGCACCGCCGAAGGTAGCCCCTCCGGCGAGCAGGGACAGCGGTAGCGGGATCTCACCCCAGATGCGGCTCGTAGAGAGATTCGGTACGGGATCCGAACGCAGGCGACACGACCGTTCCCGGTGCCGGATCACGCGTCTTCACGATCACGAACGCGCCGACGGCGCCCGCCGCCACGGCCTCCAAGGCGTGCGCGCCGGTCACAGGCGGCTGACGAATCGGGATCAGCCGTCGGAAGCCGTGGCGGCGATGGATTCGACGTCGTCCATCCATCGCCGATAATGATCCTTGATCACGGCGAAGCGCTCGCCGTGCTTTTCCAGCATGTCTTTCTGAAAAGCCGTTTCCACCCGGGCCAGGGCCGAGACCAGCCCGGTCTCCTTCTTGCACTGTACGTCGGCGACGGCCGCGGCGATCTCATCACGTGTGGAGCGCCCGGACTTCCACCATCGAGCATCGCCGGCGCTCGCCCAAGGATCGTCGTAGCGGAATCCCCGGCTGTTCATGCAGAGGCTCCATCTGCGCAACAGTGGTTTCACGTCCGCGTGATTCTTGGCGAACTCCAAGGATTCCCCAGAAAGGCGCCAGACGAACGCCTTGTCCGAGCTGTCGTTATATCTTCCGATCCTTATCCAGGCCTCTTTCACGCATCCGCTATTGCCATCCGGGCCATGGGCCGCCGCGCTTTGGGAAGCGGAAAGACCTTTGTTGCGAAGCGCCTCACGGCGGTTGTTCTCCACCACCACCGGATCATCCGCCATATGGTATCCGATCCGCCTGGCGACCTCCTCTTCGATGACTCCGTACCGCCGACGGTGATTGGCGTCCTGCACAGGATACGGTGGAAGTGTGGCCCAGCCAAGATGCTTGCCCAGCATGCATCTCTCCGTCAGAACCTCGGCCGCATGACTCAGCTTGGCCATGTCCCGCGCACCGATCCCGTAGTCATCGAACGGCAAGCGCATACGCCGGACCTCGGCACTCGGAGCGATGCCGCTGACCTCGCCGACGGACATACGCTCGACCGGAGCGCCCTGACTACCACAGCCCAGGACGACGAACACCAAACAGACGCCCATTCCAGACCGTAGCCGCATGCCATCCATCTTTCCGGGGCGGGCGGGCCCGCCTTCTCAAGCAGAGGGAGAAGGCGGGCCCGGCCGGTCTCAGCAGTGGGTCGACTGCACGTAGAACGAGGACGCTTTGTTGTCCCAGTCCCAAAGGTTGATGCGCTCGTTGACGAAGACGGGATAGTGGCCCCCGGTTCCTCCGGGTCCGTCATAGAGGACCCAGTCCTTGCACGTGGCGTTGGTAACTGAGCTCGTCCTGTTGTCGACGTTATAGCCGTTGGTGTATTGGTTGTTGCTCAGGTCACTGTCGCCGGACTCGAAGCAGGCCCTGCCGGACGTGAAGTTGAAGGCCTGGTAGAGGCACAGGCTGCCGGCGGATGCGGCGCTGGTGTCGTTGTCGGCGGACGCGGTTCCGGGGATTCCGGCGATGGCGGTGCCGGCGAGGAGAACGGCGATCGTGAGTTTCTTCATGTGTCTTCCTTGCTGGGGTTCGTCACCCTGGAGGGTGGGTGGGGGTAGGAGACGAGGACCTGTGCGGGCATGCTCACGCTCGCTGGGCGGTGGGAGCTCCGCCTGCGCTGGAAGGAAACTCTAGGTAGGAAGATCGTTCGCAGAATCTGTACTTTGACCAGTCTTCGCTGGAGATCAGACCCACACGACCCGCGCCACCCTTCAGGAGTGTGATCCCGGACACCGCGTGCCATGGAGGGTGCCCGGAGTGCGGGGTGCCGGACGTGCGGTCCGTACGCCTCATCCATCTTCCGCCCGCATCAGACGGTCGGGCCGACTTCGGCACTCTGGCCGGGGGCGCACCGCGGCGCGATACCGGAGGGCGTCGATCTCACCGTAGCTTCCTACCTCAGGGCGTGAAATGGCCAGTGAGATAGTGGAAGGTCCGAGCCGATCGGACTGACGGGGCCCCTCAAAGCTTCGCGGATCTCCTCGCCGGGACTCTGGAACAGGGCTACCGCCGAGCCATGATCGTATCTCTCGCCCGGCGTGTGACAGCGCTCCTGCCCGGCGCCAGGATCAACTGGTTCACCGCGAGTGTGTCCGTGCTGGCGATGGCCTCCTGGCCCTACCTCGCCGATCTGGTGCTCGTGCTCGTGGCGCCCGGCCAGGCCTTCGAGAACGGATGGAGCACCCTGTTCACCCGAGCCGCGCAACGGTTCCCCCTGCAGCCGCCCTGTCGTCGTGTCCCACAGGCTCACGGTTCCGCTGCGGGCCAGGGCAAGGAGGGAGCCGTCCCGGGTGAAGGCGACTGTCCTGCGGCCGGATACGCGCTCCAGCGGTGGGCCGAGGATGCCGCCGCGGTCGGCGTTCCACACCCTGATCCACCCGTCCGCACCGAAGATCGCCGCGACGCGACCGCCCGCGCCCAGGACCGCGCTGCTGCCGCGCGCGACCTGGCGGGGCGCCGAGGCGGGTCGGTACGGCGGCCGGGCGGAAAGCTTCTGCACGTGGACGACGCCCTGGTCCGTGCTGCTCAGCACCGTGGCCGCACCGCTGGGAGCGCTACTGATCGCCAGATGGGTGACCGGCCTGCCCCGGCCGTGGAGGGTCGCGCGCAGGCCGCTCGTCCAGGCGCTGCGCATGCCGTACCGAGTCTCGTCGCTCGGGCTGATCCGCGACGCGGTCGCCGCCAGCAGCGCGGCGGTGGCGGGGTCGCTCTGGCGCAGGCGAGTGCTCTCCGACATCACCAGCGACGACAGGGTCTCCAGGCGGCGCGTTTCCGCGGTTCTCCCCTGAACCACGGCGACCGCCGCCACCGCGACGATGACGGCCATCACGATCCTGGCCAGCGCCTTCCTGCGTGCCGCCGCGCGCTGGGAGCGGGCGACGAAGGCGTGGCCGGGCTCGGGCAGGGGCGGATACCGCAACGGGTCCCGCTCCCACCGGGAGCGCGAGGCGGTGACGGCCGCCAGGCGGGTCCCGGTGTAGAGGAACGAACGATCGCGGCCGTTGCGCTGCCAGATGTCGACATCTTCGCGGAGCCGGTCGTACAGAATGCGGTGGTCCTGGTCGGCGGCGAGCCACCCGGCCAAACGGGGCCAGCAGCGCAGCAGCGCCTCGTGGGCGATGCTGATGGAGCCCGGCCCGGCGACGAGCAGGCGCCGCTCGACGAAGGCGCGTAGCACCTCGTCGACGTCCTGCCGCCCGTCCGCCCGGAGTTCGACCAGGCCGGCGGGGCGGCGCACCGCCTGACCGCCCGGCGTGATGAGGGTGAGCCGGTGGAAGATCGGCTGTACCAGCGCTTGCTGCCGGTCGGTCAGGCCGTGGTAGGCGGCTTCGGCGCTGGCCTGGACGGCGCCGGCGACGCCGCCGGCCGCGCTGTAGCCGCGGATGGTGAGCCGGTCGTCGTCCCGGTTGTGCCAGGTGGTCAGCAGGGACTGGGAGAGCAGCGGCAGCGTGCCCGGTTCGATCGTCTGCCCCGCCGTCCGCAGGTCGCCGACGACGAGCTCGGTCAGGCCGTCGTCGAGCCGGAGTCCGGCGAACGCGGCGGGCCCGATGATCGCCTGCCGTAACTCGCTGTCACTCATCGCGCCGAGGAGGTAGGGCCCGGCGCGCAGGACGTCGGTGAGTTGAGGGAAGGCCGCGCAGTGGTCCCAGTGGTCGCCGCGCACGACGATGATGACCAGCGCCGCGGGCGGTGGGCCGCCGGGGCGGGAGCGGGCGGCCTCGCGTAACGCGGTGAGGAACGCCTTGGTGTCCGGGCCGGTGTCTCCCGGCGGGAGGGTGAAGATCTCCTCGAACTGGTCGACGATCAGCACCAGGCGGTGACGGTGCGCGTCGTGCCGTCCGGAGACGGCCGCGCGGGCCAGCACGGCCTGGCGGAAGAGCGCGGGCGCGCGTTCGGGATGTTCGGCGAGCCGCCGCCGGGTCTCCCACGGGTCCGCGCCGCCGATGAGGGCCGCGAGCTGGGTGGCCAGCGCGGTCAGGGGGTCGGAGGTGGGGGTCATGACGGCATAGGGCCAGCGGGTGCTGTCCGGATGTCCGGGCAACGGATGTCTGCCCAGATGCGGGAGGACTCCGGCGCGCATCAGCGAGGTCTTGCCGGCTCCCGACGGACCGGTCACGACGACCATGCCGTGGGTGTCGAGGCGTTCGCCCAGCAGTGCCGCCAGTTCGGCGGTGGCCTGCTCGCGGCCGTGGAACAGCTCGCCGTCGTCCTCGCCGAACGGCGTCAACCCCCGGTAGGGCGCTCCGGTGAAGCGCTCGCCCGGTGCCCGCTCCTGGTCGTGGTAATGGTGGTGATGCTGCTCGAGCACGCCGATGACGGTCTCGTGGAAGGTGCCGCCGCGGAAGTCCACGTGGTTGCCGCCGTAGCGGGGCTCCGGCTCCGTTTCGCGCGGGCGCTCGGCGACCGGTTCCGAGCGGTTCTCGCCGCCTTCTCCGCGGCTGGTACGGCGGCGTCCAGGCCGATGATCGCGACGATCGCGCACAGACCCACGACCACGCCGCCCGCCAGCGCGATCAAGACCCTTCGCAGCAGCGCCATAAGCGCATGGTGAATCAGATGCCCGGCGTTTTCCACCTGCCCTGGCGACTTTGAGGAGTCGTGCGAGGGCACAACGGCTCCGGACCACGTGGCCGGTGGCCGAAACCGGCCGGTGCGGCGGTCCCGCCGGACCGGCGGGCATCGGGCCATGGCTCACCGGTGTCGCCGTTCGGGGTCCACGATGGCGGTGCCGAGGGCGGTGCGTCCGTAGCGGACCTGGTGCCCGGTCCGGCGGGCGGTGAGGAGCCCGGCGTGGCGCAGGACCTTGAGGTGTCCGGACACGGTGGCCGGGCTGAGGTTCAGGCGGCGGGCCAGGGTGCTGGTGGTCAGCGGTTCGTCGAGTTCGGCGAGGATCGCGGCGCGACTGCGTCCGAGCAGGGCCGTCAGCGTGCCTGGCGGTGCCGGTGGGCGGGTGACGAGGTTGGCTGTGCCGCGTGCCGGATAGATGAGCGTGGGCTGCCACGGACGGTCGTACTGTACGCTCGGCGGCTGGCCGAACAGGCTCGGCACGAGGAGCAGGCCACGGCCGGCGAGGTCGAGCGTCTCACGGCCCGGCCCGGCGATCTCCAGGGTTCCGCCGGCCCATCTGACCCCGGGGTGCAGATCGGTGAGCATCGACTGGAACCCGCCACGGGCGAGGCCGGTGGCCCGGTAGGCGATGTCCGCTTCGAGGATGTCGCGCATGCGTGGCCAGTGCGGGGCGAGCAGCCGGTTCCAGACGTGACGCATCAAGGCGGTCAGGTGGGCCAGGGCCGCCGCCGGGTCGCCGAGCATCCTGGCGGAGACGGCGGCCGGCATGCCCGATCTGGCGAGTTCGGCGGCGACGACGCCGAGGGGCAGGCCACGGAGCCGGCCGAACTCGTCCTCGGGATCCGGCAGCGGCCCGGTGGGCGGCGGGGACAGGAAGTCGGGAGCGTAGCCCCTGGCCGGCAGCAGATCCGGCAGCACACCGAGGTCGACGGCCGCCGCCCGCTCGGCGATGGCCCGCAGCCATGGGAGAGGACGCGCCGCGCGCGGGGCGTGCCATCGGACCGCGCGTACCACCGAGATGGTCTCCCACAGGGGTGCCACCGCGAATCGGCTGCGGAGCAGGTCGGCTTCGCCGAAACGCAGGCGGATCATCGCTTCTCCTGTGCCATGCCAGGGGGAAGATTCGGGCATTCCCAAATCTTTTGCCGACCAGCCTCCCCGCTGCGGATAGTCGGCGGCAAGGCATTGTGACCAGGTGAGGAGTGGGCGATGCGGGACCGGCTGGACAGGTACGCCGAGGTGGTCCTCGACGCGGGACTGGAATTCAGGGGCGGGCAGATCCTCGCGATCGACGCCCTGGCCGCGCACGCGCCGCTGGTGCACGCGCTGACCGAGCACGCCTACCGCCGGGGTGCCGGTTACGTGGACGTGTGGTATTTCGAGCCCGAGGCCAAGGCATCCCGGGTCCGCCACGCGGAGCGGCGATCCCTGGTGTGGACGCCGCCGTGGCTCGACCGCCGGTACGAAGATCTCGCCGCCGCCGGTGGTGCGCTGATCAGCATCAGAGGCGACCCCGACCCCGGCCTGCTGTCCGGGCTCGACGGCGACCGCGCGGGCCTGGACCGGATGCCCGCGCTGGCCTCCCGGATCAAGGCACAGATCGACACGCGGGTGGCCTGGACGGTCGTCTGCTATCCGACCGCCGAGTGGGCGCGTCTCGTGTTCGGCGAGCCCGACGTCGAACGGCTGTGGCGGGACATTGAGCACTTCATGCGGCTCGACCGGCCCGATCCCGTGGCGGCCTGGCGTGACCGGATGGCGGAGCTGCGCCGGCACGCCGACCGGTTGAGCCGGCTGGACCTGGATTCCCTCCACTTCGCGGGGCCGGGCACGGACCTGACCATCGGGCTGATCCCGGGAGCCTTGTGGCTGACCTCGGAACAGACCGGGCGTACCGGACAGCTCAACATCGTGAACCTGCCGACCGAGGAGGTGTACACGACCCCGGACCGCACCCGCGCCGAAGGCGTGGTGACCAGTACGCGCCCGCTGGAGCTCGGCGGGGTCGTCGTTGAGGATCTGCGGCTGACGTTCGCCGCCGGCCGGATCGTCGAGGTGCGGGCGAGCCGTGGAGCGGACGCGGTCAGGTCGCAGCTCGCCGTCGACGACGGGGCGCTGAGCCTGGGAGAGGTGGCCCTCGTGGACCGTAGCTCGCCGATCGGGCGGACCGGCCGTACCTACCTTGAGTCCCTCCTGGACGAGAACGCCACCTGCCACCTCGCGTGGGGCACCGGAATACCCAACGTCATCCCCGGCTGGCTGGAGCGCACCTCCGGCCAGCTCCGCGACCTGGGCGTCAACCAGGCGCCCCTGCACACCGACTTCATGGTCGGCGGCCCGGACGTCACCGTCACCGCCCGGCGCCGCGACGGGACCGAGGTCGATATCCTGCACGGCGAGACCTGGCAGCCGGACGGTGCCGGGGAGGGGCGGCGATGAGCGCCGGACGTACGAGGCTGGACGTCGCCTTCGTGCTCGTCCACGACGGCCGCGAGCACCGGCTCGTCCGCGACGGCTCCGTCATCTACGAGGGCGACACGATCACCTACGCGGGGCCGCGCACCGACACGGCGGCCGACGTCGAGGAGCACCTGCCGCACGCCCTGCTGTCTCCCGGGTTCATCTCGCTGCACAACCACCTGTCGTTCGGGTCGATCGACCGGTCACTGCGCGAGGACCGCCGCTCCGAGCACTTCTACGGCTCCACTCTGTTCGAGTACGTCCTTCCGATGATGCACGCCGTGACGCCCGAACTCAGCGCCCTCACCACCAGGCTGTCCATCGCCGAGCTCCTCCGCTCGGGCGTGACCACCTGCGTCGACGTCACCGACACGCCCGACGTCACTGTGGCGGCCGCCGGCGAGAGCGGGTTGCGTACGTACGTCGGTGAAGCCTTCACCTCCCACCGGAGGGTCATCCACGACGGTCACCGCATCGGCTACGAACGCCACCGGCACGCCGACGACGAGCGGAGCGCCGCTCAAGCCGTCGCCTCCGCCCTCCGCGTGAACGGCCGCTTCGCCGGGCTCGTCAACGGAATGGTCGCACCCGGCGCCGTGGACACCTGCTCCCCGTCGCTGCTCGCCGAGACCGCCCGCGCCGCCCGCGAGGCGGGCCTGCTCCTGACCACGCACTGCGGCCAGTCACGGCTGGAGTTCCACGACATCATCGCCCGCTACGGGTGCACACCGGTTCAACTGCTCGACAGGGCGGGGTTCCTCGGCCGCGACGTCATCCTCGCGCACTGCGTGTTCATCGACTCCCACAGCGCGACCAGATCGTCCCCGTCCGGCCGCGACCTCGACCTGCTCGGCCGGTCCGCGACCACGGTCGCGCACTGCCCGACCCAGTTCGCCAGGACCGGGGTCCTGCTGGAGGACTTCGGCCGCTATCTCGCGGCCGGCGTCACCATGGCACTGTCGACGGACGCGGCGCCGCAGTGCATGCTCACGGAGATGCGCCTGGGCGCCATCCTGGCCAAGAACGCCGCCGGAAACACCGGGGCGGTCGGCGCCCGCGAGCTCTTTCACGCCGCGACGATCGGCGGCGCCCAGGCGCTGGGCCGCGGCGACCTGGGCCGCGTCTCCCGCGGCGCCAAGGCCGACCTCGTCATCTTCCGTACCGACACTCCCGGCCTGACCCCGCTGCGCGACCCTGTCAAGAGCATCGTCTACCACGCCGGCCCGCAGGACGTCACGCGCGTCGTGGTCAACGGGCGTACCGTCGCGCGGGACGGTACGATCGCGAACCTCGACACCCCGGCACTCGCCCGGCGCGTCCAGACCGCCTGCGAACAGCAGGTCTGGCCCGGCCTCACGGGCCCCGCCGCCGACGCGCCCGGCTCTGACGACGCCCGCCGCTTCCTGCGGGAGAAGAGCCCGAACACGCGCTTCGTGCCACCCGGCCACGCCGTGCACGACGCCGGCGACATCACCAACGTCCACACGATGACCAGCCCGTACCGCTCCGAATACAGCCCCCGCGCCCGGTTGATGGCCGAGGTCGGCCTGCGGGTGAACGAGGCTCGCAGTCTGGACCCGGCCGACGTCAAATGGGAGTTGGGCAGGTTCGGCAAACTCCACGTCCGCCTCGGCAAGGGCACACGCGGCTCTGGCCCGCGGGAGGGGCTCTCGTCGGTCTGTCTGCCGCACCGACCCGACCACCCGCGCCATCCTGCACGGCCTCCGCCACCGCTGATCGGACAGGGCCCCGGCCGGTGGACGGCCAGGGCCCCGCGTGGTCACCGTTACGAGGTCAGGCCGTACGCCCTGATGATCGTCTGGACCACCGAGTCGTCGCCGGAACCGGCCGAGACGCGCAGCGAGGCGAAGTCACCCGCGGCCGGGTTGTTCACCGACGCGGACCACTGCCCATCGATGTAGACGAGGCGGGTGGTCCGCCACGTCGCGCCGTCGTCTAACGACACCTCCACCTTGGGCCGGAGGTCGTCCACCGGACCGCCGGGCCTCTCGACGCGGATCGGGATCGAGGTGGACGTGCCGCGCTTGGCCCCGGTTCAGCTCATCGAGATCCTGCGGGTGCAGACGCACGTGCAGCAGCGGCAGCACCGACACGTCCGCCGTCGTACGGGACCGGAAGGTCCACTTGGCGTCCACCTTGGTGGAGAGCGTGGCGTAGGGCACCTGCCGCTGCCCCGACATCGTCAGCGTGTACGCCGCCTCCGCGCCGGGGACGTCGGTACCCAGCTCGCAGTAGCCCATGACCGGCGCGGAGCAGTGCTCCCTCGCGTGCTCCTGGCCGTCCTTGGCCAGGGCGATCGAGTACGCGGCGTTCTCCTCCTTGGCGAACCACCCTGGTCGGGGGTCGTCGAACAGCGCGTCCGCCAGGAAGAACAGCCTGTCCTCGGCCCGGTACGAGTTTCCGGTCGCGGCCGGGCCGATGACGGACGGCTGCCAGTCCTCGGTGTCGGAGCTTTCGGTCAGCTCCTTCAGCGGCGACCTGACGCGGTACACGAAACCGGCTTGGTCGAACTCCAGCGACGACCGCCAGCGGATCCCCTCGCCGCCGGTGCGGTAGCGGGTGAGCGTGCCCGGTACGCGCACCGGTGAGAGGAATCGGAGGGACCCCCCGGTCCCGGTGCTCTCATACCCCTGAGCCTCGGTGCCCGCGCCGCGATAGTTCTCCGTGCTCATAGGAGGAGTCATAGGTGTCGGACGCGCCGGTAAGCCGGAACGGCCCGCCGTCCGGCGCCTTGATCACGACCTCCTCCGTGTGGTCGGACACCTGCACGGTGAGCACGAAATCGAACTCGTAGCAGGCCTTCTCGCCACGGAACGTCATGCTGAACGTCACCCGCTCATCGCGCTTGAGATCCACCTGGTGCTCCGCGAAGTACGAGGCATCGGGCTTGCCCTTGGGCGCGAACCTCGGAACCGGACGGTCGAGATCGGCGCCCAGCTCGACCGTCTCGACCGGCCCGCCCCGGGGGATATTCAGCCGCGCGCCCCTGGACACGGGCAGCCGGGCCAGGACCCGCGGGCGCATGTCGACGATGCGCGCGCTGCCACGCGAGCCGACCAGCACGACCACGACCCGCGTGCCGCCGATCGGGGCCAGACGGTAGCGTGCCAGCAACGCGTCATGCTCACGGGACGGGGTGCCCAGCAGCAGCGCCCGGTCCGCCGGATCGCTCACGGCCTTCCCGAGCGCGAGGTCGAGGTTGGTGACGTCCACGGCCACGTGACCGACCGTGACCGGCCTGTCATCGCCGGCGAGGCCGATGGTGTCGGAGCCGCGCGCGTTGAACCAGTCGGTGAGCACCACCCCGCCCGCCGTGACCAGCACGGCGCTCAGGATGCCCGCCAGCCTCGTCAGCATCCCCCTGCCACGGCCGGGCCGGGCCGGCTCGGCCTCCTTCTCCCCGCTCTCCTTCTTCTGGCCCGGCTCCTCCTGCCGCCGGGCCGCCGCCGTGCGAACGGCCTTCTTGCGCTTGTCCCGCCGAGCCCTCGCCATACGGACGACACTCAGCGATCGACCGGCTCCACGTCAATGCCCGAAGGCGTGATCTTCACCTTGCACCCGCGCCGCCTACTTCTTCCACCAGGACACCCGCGGCAGGGTGTCCTTGAGCAGGGCACACGCCTCGGGAAAGACGTAGGGGGTGTCACCGTTGGTCCGGCACCAGGTCCAGCCCAGCGGCATCGGGCCGACGGCGCCGGCCCAGTCCTGCTGGTGGAGGCGGCACAGGTCCGAGCCGCCCGTGCGAGAGTGAGCGGGGCATGGGCAAGGCGGAGTTCGTGGTCACCGCCCGCCTGCTGGATCCGAGGGTCGCGACGGTGGAGATCGTCTGCCAGATCTGCGTGAAGCGGCCCGCCGCACACGGTGAGCGGCGCTGGCGCTCTACGCCGGAGCCCGGGACGGTGGCCGGCACGCCCACGCGCTCCACGTGCTCGGCATCACTCCTGCCGGAATAGATCGGATCGTTGCGTTCATGGATTCTGGCGTCTTCTCCTGGTTCGGCCTGCCACAGATCGACCCACGCCGGCACGAGCGCGTGGGGCCGGCACCAGCGTGATCGCGATCGCTCCCAGCAGCGCACTGCCGGAGAAGAGATAGAAGTTCCACTGGTACGGCAGGCCGCCCCCGATGAGCAGACCCACCGCCAGCGGCCCGGCGATGGCACCGGTGCGGCCGATGCCGAGTGACCACCCGAGCGCGCTCGCGCGCCTTTGAGGGGCGAAGTAGACCCCGATGAAGCTGTTGACGAGCACCTGGGTGGAGACGGCGGCCGAGCCGGCCACGGCCAGCAGCAGATACAGCACCGGGGTGCTCGACGGGATGCTGAGGAGGAAGAGCGAGCAGGCGGCGGTGAGGAAGGAGCCGATGGCGACCATGCGGTAGCCGATCCGGTCTCCCATCATGGCGATCAGCCACGAGCCGAGCACGCCACCGATGCTGAGCACCAGCAGCGCCCCGACCGCCGAGCCGAGCTCGTAGCCGGCGTCGCGCATGATGCCCGGCAGCCAGGTGCCCAGCCCGTACCACGTGAGCAGGGCCAGGAACGTGGCGATCCAGAAGCAGAGCGAGGCGGCGAGGTCGCGCCCGCGGAACAGTGAGGTGGCCGGGCCTGGTTCCGGTGCCGCCTCCGGCACGGGGAGGCCGAACCTGGCGGCGATGGCCGCGGCCTCATCGGGGCGGCCGCGGTTCACCAGGTAGTGCATGGACTCCGGCAGGTAACGCCAGGCCAGCGGGACGATCAGGACGAGCGGGGCGGCGCCGATCCAGAAGAGCACGCGCCAGCCCGGCGAGGGCAGCAGAGGCAGGGACAGCAGGGCGGCGAGCACGCCGCCGAGCGGGATGCCGGAGATGGCCAGGGCGTAGACGAGCACGCGGTGGCGGGGTGGCGCGTACTCCATGAGCAGGGCCGACGCGGTCGGCAGCAGCCCGCCCAGGCCCAGCCCGGCCAGGAAGCGTGCCGCGCCCAGCGCTTCGGGGGAGCCGGCCAGCGCGCTTGCGATCATGCAGAGCGAGAACCAGACGAGGCAGCCCAGCAGCGGCAGGCGGCGGCCGGCGCGGTCGCTGAGCAGCCCGGTCGCGATGGCGCCGATGAGCATCCCGAGGAAGGTCAGCGCGCCGATGACGCTGAGGCCCTCGGCGCCGATGTCCCATCCCGGTTCGCCGGCGAGGGTCGGCAGTACGCTGCCGTAGACGATCAGGTCGAAGCCGTCGGCGACGACGGCCATCCAGCACAGCACGGTGACCAGGACGGTGGCCTTGCCGGTTCCTTTGTGGTGTTCGGTCTGCTGGGGGGCGGAGACGGAGGCACGACGCATCAGAGGCTCCTTGCTCGGCGATCGTGGTCGTGACTGTGAACGATCGTGACCGGTGCCGGCCGTGATCGGTGCTGGTCATGACCTGTGCTGGTCGTGACCGGCGTGGCTGGTGGGCAGGGCAGAGCAGGGGAGAGCGCGGTCGCCGGGGCAGGGCGCCGGCCGCCCGCCCGCCGGTGGGCGGCCGGCGCGGTGACGTGCCAGAACGTCGGCTAGCGGACGGCGAGGGTCATTTCGCCCAGGCCGGTGATGGTGACCTGGAGGGAGTCGCCGGGGTGGATGGGGCCGACGCCGGGCGGGGCGCCGGTCATGATGACGTCTCCGGGTTCGAGGGTCATGACGCTGGAGGCGTAGGCGATGATCCGGGAGATCGGGGTGAGCATGTCGGCGGTGTTCACCCGCTGGCGTACGGTGTCGCCGATCCGCAGTTCGATGTCGAGCCGCTGCGGGTCGCCCACCTCGTCGGCCGTGGTGAGCCACGGGCCGAGCGGGGTGAAGGTGTCGTGGCTCTTGCGGCGGGAGCGGTCGCCCTGCCCGCGTTCGGTGATGTCGAGGCCGATGAGATAGCCGAGCACGTGCGCCGCCGCGTCCGCCTCGGCGATGTCCCGGCCGCCGCGGCCGATGACCAGGCTGAGCTCGCTCTCGTGATGGATCTCCCGCCCCGCGGCCGGCGCGGCCGTGGGCAGGCGCACCTCGTCGGCCGGGCCGCTGACGGAGGTCGGCGCCTTGAGGAAGACGTCGAAGTCGAGCAGCCACGCGCCCGCGCCGGCGGTCTGCTCCGGCGCCACCACCTCACGCATCTCGGCGACGTGGGCGCCGTAGTTGGACGCGCAGGCGATGATCTTCCCGGGGTTGAGCATCGGCGCACGCAGCTTGACGGCCGTGAGCGGGCGCGGCGGCGCCGCCCGCGCCGCCGCCGACAACCGCTCGCGCAGTGAGGGGAAGTCCCGGCACAGCCGGATCCACCAGCCCGCCCCCAGTGGGTCGCGGTCGGCCGCTCCGGGCACGGCGTCGGTGACGTCATGGACGTTCGCCTTGACGGCGTCGACCACGCCGAGGCGGTGGTCGTCGAACACTGCCAGCTTCATCGTCGTACCAGCCCGGTCATGAGGGGGAGTAGCGGTCGAGGGCGTCTGGGTTCCAGCGCAGGCCGTGCCCGGGGCGGCTGGGCGGGGCGACGGAGCCGCCCGCCGGTGTGAGGGTCTCCAGTAGCAGGTCGTCGAGGAGCGGGAAGTGCTCGACGTACGTGGCCGTCTTGGTCGCGGCGGCGAGGTGCACGTGCAGCTCCGGCAGGAAGTGAGGGCTGACCGCCACGCTCGACGCCTCGGCGAGCACCGCGATCCGGTTCCATGCGGTGATGCCCCCTGCCAGGGGCGCGTCGGGCATGAGAATCGACGCGGCGCCCTGGTCGAGGTACTGCTTGAACGCGTGCGGCCCCTGTAGGTGCTCGCCTGCGGCGATCGGGATCGGGCAGCGGGCGGCCAGCAGCGCGTGCCCGGCGACGTCGTGGGAGGGCAGGGGCTCCTCCAGCCAGGAGACGTCGAGGTCATCGAGCCGCCGCCCGAGCCGCTGGGCCTGCGCCAGGTCCAGCCGCTCGTTGCAGTCGACCATGATCCGCACAGCGGGTCCGACCGCTTCGCGCACCGCCGCGACCCGGGCGACGTCGCGTTCGAGGCCGAGCGCGCCCGCCCGCAGCTTGATCGCGTCGTACCCCTCGCCGGCGTACGCCAGGGCTCCGGCCACCAGCTCCTCATCGGTCATCTGGTGGGTGGCCCGGCCGCTGCCGTAGATGGGGACGCTCTCCCGGTGGGCACCGAGGAAGCGGTAGAGGGGCAGCCCGGCGGCACGGGCCCGCAGGTCCCAGACGGCGATGTCCAGGGCCGACAGCGCGGCCGTGGCGACACCCCCGCCGAGCCGGTGCGTGGCGGCCCGCAGTTCGTGCCAGTGGCGGTCCCACGTGAGCGGGTCGGCCCCGACGACCCGCGGCCCGTAGAGGTCGTCGAGGATCGCGCGGGCGGCCTCGATGCCGCCGGTGAGCGCGTACGTGAAGCCGGTGCCCGTCTCGCCCTCGACGTCGTGCACGGTGACGTGCAGCACCTGGAGGCTCGTCGCTCCCGAGCCGCCGCGCGCGGCGCCCAGCGGCACCACGGCCAGCCGGGTCGCCACCCTGTCGATCTTCACGGCGTCGATCTTCATGGCCGCCCCTCCCTTCTGGGCAACCCCAGGAGCACCCAGCCCTCGCGCTCCCTGACGGGGTACACCCGTGCGGGCTGGCCTGGCCGGTCTCGCCGGGCGCCGGTCTTCAGGTCGTAGAGCCGGACGTGCCAGGGGCACTCCACCACCCCGTCACGGAATTCGCCGTCGCTCAGCGGGGCTCCCATGTGCGGGCAGGCGTCGGCGAGTGCGTGGAAGCCGCCCTCGCCGTGGAAGAGCGCCACCTGTTCGCCGTCGATGTCGACGGCGACGGAGGAGCCGCGGGGCAGCGCGGTGGAGGGCGCCAGGCGGACCCAGTCCAGGTCCGTCATGGCGTCTCTCGCAGATAGTACGAAAGGTACTGCTGCGTGCGGGCCCACGCGGTGGTGGCCGCCACCGGGCGGTACACCTCCGGCCGGAAGTCCTCGTGGAAGGCGTGCCCGGCGCCCGGATAGGTGTAGATCTCGGCGGGCTTGCCGCGCAGGCGCTCGGCGAGTTCGGCCGCGTCGGTGGCGGGCACCAGGTGGTCGGCTTCGCCGAAGTGGCCGAGCACCGGGCAGGCCGCCTTCTCTGCGGTGTCCAGGGGGGAGACCGGCTTGGCGTCGGTGGTGTCGGCGTACCTGAGCATCCCGTAGAAGGTGACGGCGCAGCGCAGGCCGGGCACCTGGGAGGCGGCCAGCAGCGCGTACGTGCCGCCGATGCAGAAGCCCACCGCGCCGACCCGTGTGGCCCCCGTGTGCTCCTCCAGCCAGCGGACGCCCGCCGTCATGTCCTCGATCACCACGGGGTCGCGCAGCGCCGCCACCGCGGCCATGATCTTGTCCAGGCTGCTCAGGTCCGGCGGGGTGCCGCCATGCCTGGCGTAGTAGTCGAGGACGAGGCAGGTGTAGCCCTCCTTGGCGAAGCGGTCCGCTTGGCGCAGGACGTAGTCGTTGACGCCGGCGATGGCGGTGGTCAGGACCACGGCGGGCCGGGCGTCCACGGGGTCCTTCGCCTCGACGAGGACCCCTCCGGCGCCGCCTTCGCTGAGTCGGATGTCACGCCGCATCTCTCAGCCCTCCTCCTGGCCGGCGCCGTCGTGGCGGGTGACGCTCCACGACGGGCTGGTGCCCACGACCATGTGACGGATGTTCTCCTGGCCCAGTGGCTCCTCCCAGAACAGCGTCCGGCTGGCCGCCATCATGGGCATGTCCTGGACGACGTACATGAGAGTGTCCGCGTCGCCCTCCGCGTAGTGCGCGTGATAGGCCCAGGCCGGGCAGGCGAGCGTGTCGCCCTTCTCCCAGTGATACTTGGCCCAGGTGCTGCCCGCGGACTGGACGGCGGTGAAGCCGCTGCCTTCGAGGATGTGGTAGATCGCCACGGAGTTGTGCCGGTGCGGCGGCACCTCCTCGCCGGGGTGGATGAGCTGCCATCCGATGAAGATGAACGGTGAGGCGCCGACCAACTCGCCGGTGTCGGCGTTGACGGTGGTGCAGAACCGCCGCTCGGCCTCGCGCAAGGGCTCCTCGGCGAGCCGGTCGAGCGTCTCGCGCACGTCCTGGAACTTCCAGAACGCGGGCCGGGTGTCCTGCTTGCGCACCACCTTGAAGTAGTCGTCGGCCGTCAGCACCGACGCCGCCTCGCTGGACTCGCGGACCGAGGGCATCGTGGCGAGCAGTGCCTCGTACTCCTCGATGTTGATGGCTCGCCCAGCCACCTGCGAGCCGCCGTTTTCATTGCCTTGAGCGTTGCTTGTCACGTCGCCCACCTCCGGTATTGCTGTGTTTTGACTCACTCTTTAGGTAAGTGTTTACTGAAGTAGGCCACTACATCGTGAGTGCTGTCAAGGCCCGATTTCGCGGCGTCCTGTCCGGCCCGGTGGACCGGAGGCGGTATGTTGTGGAGATCCGTCAAACACGACAACGAGGGGCTCGTGTCACTCCGCTACGCCGCTCTCGCCCTGCTGTCCGCGCAGCCGATGACGGGCTACGAGCTCGTCCGCTACTTCGATGACACCGTCGGGCTCATGTGGACCGCCCAGGACAGCCAGATCTACCCTGAGCTGCGACGCATGGAGGAGGATGGGCTGGTTCGCGCGAAGACGGTCCCTCGCGGCGAACGTGCGGCCAAGCGGCTCTACAAGATCACCGCACGCGGCCGGACCGCGCTGCGGGCCTGGGTGAGCACACCGATTCCCTATCCGCCGCAGCGCGACGTCCACCGGCTCCAGATCACCTACGCGGAGCTGGGCGAGCTGTCAGCCGCCCGCTCCCTGCTCACCGCGCACCTTGAGCACTACACGCTGCGCCGCCACCAGTGGAGCACGCTGCTCGACACGATCAGGCAGGCCCGCTTCCCGCTGCTGCGAAACCGGCTGGACACCAGCCCTCCGGAGATGCACGGCCGGATCCTGGCCTTCAAGGAGCTGGCACTCGAGGGCCAGGTGGCGCACGCGGACAACGAGATCGCCTGGGCGCGCCGCGGCCTGACCCTGGTCGACGAGCTGGAGGCCGCCGACGCGCCTGACCAGCAGGCGACCGAGGTGGAAGACGCCCCCGGCCGGAAGGTGATCGCGACCGGCGGTGAGGACGAGCCCCAGGGCGGTTCTCGCGGCTGAGCCCGCATGATCCGGGCGGTCGGCCCCGCTCGTCGATGGTCCTCGGTGGCCCGGTCAGCCGGCGGTGCTCGGGGCGACCTCCGCCTCGATGTGGGAGCGGGCCCGTCGCAGTTGCCGGATCGTCTGTTCGAGGCCCGGCCCGACCAGGCTGGTGGGGCCGTGGGTGGTGATGGTCACCGCGCCGAGCGGCTCGCCCGATCGGCTCCTGATGGGGATGCCGACCGCCGTGATCGTCTTGTCGCACTCGCCTTTGGAGACCGACCACCCGGTGCGCCGGACCCATGCGATGCCGGTCATGAGCCGGTCGAACTCCGCCGCCGGGATCGTGACCGCCCCTTCTCCCGCGAGGTAGAGGCGCTCCAGCACCGGGTCCGGCAGCATCGAGAGCATCGCCTTTCCCCCGGCGGTCCTGTGCGCGGGCAGCACCGAGCCCCGCCAGTCGAACGTGCTGCCGGGCACGATGGCGCTGGCCAGCACTCGGATGTCGTGCTCGACGCGAATCGCCAGGTTCGTCGAGTTGCCCACGAGCCTGCCCAGGCGGGCCATGTGCGGGGCCGCGGCCTGCCGCAGTGAGCGGCTCCAGGCCAGATTGGCGGCCACCGCCGACATCGCCGGGCCGGGAATGTAGGCGTGTGTCTCGTCCTGGGCGAGGAAGTCGCGGTAGACCAGCGCCTGCAGCAGGCGATGCGCGCTGGAGGGCGCGATCCCAAGCTCGGCGGCGGCGTCCAGCACTCTGATCCTGCCCTCGTCTCGGACGAGCTGGAGGAGCCGTAGGCCGCGGTCGAGCGCGTTGGTCGGGTAGACAGGAGGGGTTTTCGCTGATGAAGCCACGTGTGTCCTCCTACCGGCAGCCGGCCGACAGAGCATCCCCTGTCCTTGCCGGGCGCATCGGCGAACGTTATATCCGCGACGGCGGGCGGTCAATGCCGATGACTCAAAATCCGATTCTGCCATGCCGAATTCCTCCGCCAGGAGCCGGCCTCGGCCCTACCGTCATGCCCGATTCCGACATATCGGTCCGCTTGATCAGGAAGGTGAGCATGGTGGGGCTCGGCCGCATCGAACCAGAGACATGTGGGCAGCGTGCGAGTCTGCTGAGGGGATTCTCGCTGGAGATGACGGGCAAGGACGTCCACGCCTTGGAGGAGGCCACCGGCCTGCTGCCGCATGGGACCCGCGTCAATGTGACCTATCTCGGCAACGAGGACCTGGCGATGCGGGTGACCGCGGCGCGGGCCGTGCTGCAGCACGCCTTCACCCCCGTTCCGCACATTTCGGCGCGCCGCCTGCCGTCGGCGCCGGCCTTGGAGGCGTACCTGTCCGCGCTGGCCGAGGCCGGCGCGGCCGAGGAGGTCTGTGTCGTCGGCGGTGACCCGGCAGAACCGGCGGGCCCGTACGAGGACGCGCTCGCGGTCATCCGCGGCGGGCTGCTCGCCAAGCACGGCGTCCGGCACGTGAGCGTCGCCGCCTACCCCGAAGGCCACCCGCGGATATCGGACCGCCTGTTGTGGCGCGCGCTGGAGGACAAGCATCGCGTGCTCGGGCAGCAGGGCGTCGGCATGACCGCGATCACCCAGTTCGGCTTCGACCCGGCGCCCGTGCTGGACTGGCTGGAGCAGGCCCGTGACCGGGGCATCGACTGCCCCGTCAGGGTCGGCGTCCCCGGCCCCGCCGGGGTCAAGCGCTTGCTGCGGTACGCGCGCCGCTTCGGAGTCACGTCGTCGGCGGGCGTCGCCCAGAAGTACGGATTCTCTCTGGCGAACCTGCTGGGCACGGCCGGGCCCGGCCGCTTCGTGCGGGCCCTTGCCGACCGGCTCGACCCGGCCCGCCACGGAGAGGTGCTGCTGCACTTCTACCCGTTCGGCGGACTGCGCGCCACGGCGCTGTGGGTGCGTGACAGCCAGTCGGCGGTGACGCCGTGAGCGCCGATCGCACCTCCCCGCTCCACGACCACGCAAGCCTGGTCGTGTACGGCGACGACAAGCCGGGCATCGTCGCCGCCGTGGCCGGTCTGCTGGCCCGCCACGGGGCCACCATCATTGCGCTCGACCAGCACAGCGACAACCCGGAGGGCGGTGCCTTCTTCCAGCGGACCGTCGTGCACGTCAGGGACCTCGCGGGGGCGATCCCGGCGCTGGAGGACGATCTGGCGGCCACCGTCGGCGGCGAACTGGAGCTCCACTGGCGGCTGCGGGACCTCGACGTGCCGCTGCGCGTCGCCGTCCTGGCCTCCCGGTCGGACCACTGCCTGCTCGACCTCCTGTGGCGGGAGCGGCGCGGCGAACTCCCCGTGACCATCCCCATGGTGATCTCCAACCATTCCGACGTCGCCGACGACGTGCGATTCTTCGGCATCCCGTTCTTCCACGTGCCCTCAGCGGGGAAGGACAAGTCGGCTGTCGAGGACGACATGGTCAAACTGCTCGACGGAAACGTCGATCTGATCGTGCTGGCCCGCTACATGCAGATTCTCACCGGCTCCTTCATCGACCGGGTGGGAGTTCCGATCATCAACATTCACCATTCCTTTCTGCCGGCGTTCATCGGCGCCGGGCCGTACCAGAAGGCGAAAGACCGCGGCGTGAAACTCGTGGGGGCCACGGCACATTACGTGACCGAAGACCTCGACGAGGGGCCGATCATCGAGCAGGACGTGATCCGCGTGTCGCACAAGGACTCGGTCGGCGAGCTCATCAGGCGCGGCGCCGACATCGAACGGCAGGTCCTTTCCCGTGCGGTGCTGTGGCACTGCCAGGACCGCGTGATCCGCCACGACAACCGGACCATCGTCTTCTGACGACCCGGGAAAGGAGACCCGAGAATGGCCGACGGAAAAGACCGGTCGCTGCAGGACCTCATCGACGAGACCCCGGACCTCGTTGACTATTTCTCCAACGACACGATAGCCCCGCATTTTCGCGCGCGGACCAGCCTCACCGCGGCGTTCGTCCCGCCGGAATTCTCCAATTGGCGCGACGAGCAGCGGGCCTGGCGCACGAGCGTCATCTTCTTCGACCAGTCGCACCACATGCCCGAGCTTTTCCTGAGCGGGCCGGACGCCCTGCGCCTGCTGACCCGCGTCGGCATCAATGGTTTCACCGGTTTCACCCCCGGCAGGGCCAAACAACTCGTCGTGTGCACGCCGCGCGGGCACGTCATCGGCGACTGCATCGCCTACTGCCTCGGCGAGAACAGCTTCGAGCTGGTCAGCGGGATGAGCGTGCTGAACTGGGTGCACTATCAGGCGGAGTCCGGAGGCTACGGCGTCACGATCGAACGGGACGCCCCCACGCCATACAACCCCGTGGGGCGGCGGAACCGCTACCGGTTCCAGATCGACGGGCCGAACGCCGGCAGCACGTTCAACGACGTCGTGGACGGCACCGCGCCGGAGCTGCCGTTCTTCCGCACCGCGCGGGTGCGGATCGGCGGGCGGGAGGTGCTGGCGCTGCGCCACGGGATGGCCGGGCACCAGGGGGTGGAGCTGTCGGGGCCGTACGACGAACTCGATGACGTACGAGCGGCCATCCTGGCGGCGGGCGAGCGGCACGGGATCGTCCAGGGCGGCACCCAGGCGTATTTCAGCACCATCTTCGAGAGCGGCTGGATCGCCTACCCGCTCCCCGGCATCTACACCGGCGAGGACCTGCGGGGGTTCAGGCAATGGCTGCCCGCGACCGGATGGGAGGCCAGCCAGCAACTCGGCGGCAGCTTCTCCTCACCCGACATCGAGGACTACTACGTCAACCCCTGGAACCTGGGATATGACCGGCTCCTCAAGTTCGACCACGACTTCATCGGGCGCGAGGCGCTCCAGGCCATGGCCGACCGGCCGCAGCGCAGGAAAGTGACCCTGATGTGGGACGCCGACGACGTGACGCGGGTGCTGGCCTCGCAGCTCGGGACGGGCCCCCGGTACAAGTCGCTGGAATTCCCCGTGTCGTTCTACGGATTCCCCCAGTTCGACGAGGTGCGCGCCACCGACGGCCGGCCGGTGGGGCTGTCGGTGCACTGCGGGTTCAACGCCAACGACGGCATGGTGCTCTCCCTGGCCATGCTCGACCAGGACGCCGCGGCCCCGGGGACGGACGTCGTGCTCACCTGGGGCGAGCCGAACGGCGGATCGAGGAAGCCGCACGTGGAACCGCACGAACAGGTCAAGATCCGCGCCACGGTCGCGCCGGCGCCGTACGCCAGTCACGTGCGCGAGCTGCAGCGCGCCACGATCGGTGCCGCCCCGGCCTGACCATCCACCCCCCACAGTTCCCCCCCGGTCGAAAGGAGCGACCATGTCGGTCGCGGCCTCACACGATTCCCAGCATCCCGATCCCAAGATCAGCGGCGGCTCCGCCCCCGAACGGCTCACCTCGCGACGAGCCGTCGTCGCCAGCAGCTTCGGCAACTTCGTCGAATGGTTCGACTACTCGGTCTATGGCTACTTCGCGCCCGCCATCGCCGTCGCCTTCTTCCCCGCGGAGAACGCCACGGCCTCGTTGCTGGCGTCGTTCGCGGCCTTCGGGCTGACCTTCGTGGCCCGCCCCCTCGGCGCGTTCGTGTTCGGGCACTACGGGGACCGCTTCGGGCGGCGGACGACCCTGGCGGCGTCCGTGTTGATGATGGGCCTCGCCTCGCTCGTCATCGGCCTGCTGCCGGCCTACTCGGCGATCGGGGCGTGGGCGCCCGCGCTGCTCGCGGTGGCGCGGCTCGTGCAGGGTTTCTCGGCAGGTGGGGAGGTCGGCGGCTCGTCCTCCTACCTGGCCGAGTCGGCCCCGGCCGGGAAACGCGGATGGTACACGAGCTGGCAGCAGTTCACGATCGTCCTCGGGCTGCTGGTGGGCTCGGGCCTCGGCGTCCTGCTGGCCACCGTGCTTTCGGAGGCGGCCATGAACTCGTGGGGATGGCGGCTGCCGTTCCTGCTCGGCGCGCTGATGGCCGTCACGGGGCTCTATCTCCGGCTCCGCCTGGAGGACACTCCCGCCTACCGGGCGATGAAGCGGGAGGGCACGGTGGACCACACCCCGTTGCGGAGCGTCTTCCGCACCTACGGGCGTACGCTGCTCAAGGCCATCGGATTCTTCGTCTCGACATCGGTGACCAACTACACCCTGTTCGTCTACATGCCGTCGTACGCCGGCGCCGAGCTGGGCATTCCGGTCTCGCAGGCGCTGCTGTCGAACTCCGTCGCGCTCGCGCTGCTCGTCGTGCTCATTCCGGTGGTGGGCGCCCTGTCGGATCGATGGGGTCGTCGGCCGATGATTCTGGCCTTCAACGGGTCGCTGGCCCTGGCCACCTACCCGTTGTTCCTTTTCATCGCATCGTCGGGTACGCTCACCGCCCTGATGATCGGGCAGCTCGTGTTCGCCGTCCTTGCCTCGTTCGGATTCGGCGCGGGGACGGCCATGTACACCGAGATGTTCCCGACGCGCATCCGCTACACGGGGATCGGCGTGAGCCTCGGCATCTCGGCGGCGATCTTCGGCGGCACCGCGCCGTTCATCTCGACGTGGCTGGTGTCGGTCACGGGCAGTCGGATGGCGCCGGGGCTTTATCTCATCGCCGCCGCCGTGATCTCGTTCGTCGCGGTGCTCAGCATCACCGAGACCTACCGCTCGCCGCTGAGGACGCGATGAGCGCCACCCTCGAACCCCTGTACGAGAGGAAATTCCATGATGATATGTGACACCGGCGTGCACATGAGGGCTTCGCGATGCCGTCTCAGGCTTCGCTGCCTCGCGGACGCGACCGCGGAGGTGGCGTGATGCGCATCGCCGTCATCGGCGCCGGCGGCGTCGGCGGATTCTTCGGCGGGCTGCTGGCCAAGGGCGGTGCCGACGTCGTGTTCATCGCCCGTGGCGCGCACCTGGAGGCGCTGCGGCGCGACGGGCTGCGCATCGAGGGCGGCGCTCATCCGGTCGAGCTGGCGAACGTGCGCGCGGTCGCCGACCCGGAGGAGGCGGGCGAGGCCGATCTGGTGATGGTGTGCGTGAAACTCTGGGACGTCGAAGCCGCCCTGGAGCAGATCCGGCCGCTCGTCGGGCCCGGCACCACGGTGGTGTCGTTCCAGAACGGGGTGCTCAAGGATGACCACCTCATCGCCGCGTTCGGCGCCGAACGCGTGATCGGCGGGGTCGGCTACGTCGCCACGCACATCTCGCGCCCCGGCGTGATCGCGCAGACCGGCTCGCTGCAACGGCTGATCTTCGGCGAGTTCGACCGCCGCACCTCGGCCCGGGTCGCCGCGTTCCACGAGGCGTGCGTGGCGGGCGGGATCGACGCCGAGATCAGCCCGGACATCATACGGGAGATCTGGGAGAAGTACGTCTTCCTCGTCGGCCTGTCGGCCACGACCGCCACCACGCGGGTGCCCATCGGGCCGATCAGGGACAACCCGCAGTCCAGAGCCTTCCTGCTCGACGTCATGAGCGAGGTCGTGGCCGTCGGCCGGGCGCGGGGGATCGCCCTGGCCGAGGACTACGCGCAGCAGTGCCTGAAGCGGCTCGACGAGGTCGCCTACGACATGACGTCCTCGATGTTCCACGACCTCGATCGCGGCAGGCCGCTGGAGGTGCGCTGGCTGTCCGGCGGCGTGGTCGAGCTCGGCCGGCGGAGCGGAATCGCCACGCCCCTGAACCGGGCCGTGGCCGACATCCTGGCCGTCCATGCCGATGGCCGGCCAGGGGCCTGACGAGATGGAGCAGGCCCTCACCATCAGCTCGATCGACACCGTGCTCGTCGAGGTGCCGATGCGGTTCCCCCTCGGCACGAGCGTGGCCACCGTGCGCACGGCGCCGCTGCTGCTGTGCACGCTCAGGACCAGGGAAGGAGTCGACGGGCAGGCGTATCTGTTCTGCTACTCCATCGCGGCGATGCGCGCGATCGACCTCGTGCTGCGCGACGCCGTCGCCTTCACCGCCGGACGCCCGCTCACACCGCGGCGGGCGGCGGCCGAGCTGGCCCGCCGCGCCACCCTCGTCGGCGTGACCGGCCTGGTGCGTATGGCGCTGTCCGCTATCGACATCGCCATGTGGGACGCGCTCGCCGTCGCCGCGGGCCGTCCGCTCGCGGCGTTGCTCGACGCCACGCGGACGTCCGTGCCCGCCTACAACTCCAGCGGGCTGGGCCTGATGGCGCCCGAAGCGGCGGCCGAGGAGGCGCTGCGGTTGCTGGACCCCGGCTTCGGCGCGCTCAAGGTCCGGCTGGGCCATCGGGCGCCGGACCAGGACGTGGCGGTGCTGACCGCGGTCCGCGACCGGCTGGCGCCGGGCATCGAGCTCATGGCCGACTACAACCAGGCGCTCACGGCCGAGGAGGCCCTGCGCCGAGGCCGTGCCCTACAGGCCGAGGGCGTCGCCTGGTTCGAGGAGCCGGTCCGGCACGACGACCTGGCCGCCAACGCCCGGCTGGCCCGCGAGCTCGACGTGCCGCTTCAGCTCGGGGAGAACTTCAACCGTCCGGAAGACCTCGCCGACGCGGTCGATCACGGGGCGTGCGATCTGGTGATGCCCGACGTCGCGCGGATCGGCGGGGTCACCGGATGGCTGCACGCGGCGGAGCTGGCCGCCCGGCGTGGCACCCCGATCTCGTCGCACCTGTTCCCCGAGATCAGCGTTCACCTGCTGGCGGCCAGTCCCACCGCCCACTGGCTCGAATACGTGGACTGGGCCGGCCCCCTGCTGCGGCACCCGCTCGCCATCGCCGGCGGCGCCGCGGTCGTGCCCGACCGGCCCGGGATCGGGCTGGAGTGGGACACCGACCGGGTGGAGTTCCACCGCTGTGCTTCATCGAGCTGACAGGAGAACCTCTGATGAAACTGCTGACCATCGACGCGGGACCGGCCGGCCACGCCGGAGTGCTGCTCTCCACCGGAGAGGTGCTCGACCTCGTGGCGCTGCCGCCGTCGTTCTCTCCGGCCCGGAAGATCCCGCCGTCGGTGCGCGGCATCCTGGAGGGCGGTGACGAAACGCTCGCCGTGCTCAGGAAGATCGTCGATGCCGTGGAGTCGGACCAGGCCGGGCTGACCCGGTTGCGGGAGGCGGCGGCGCTCACCCCGTACGCGCGGACGCCCCTGCTGGCCGTGGTGCCGGACCCCGCGCTGGTCCTGTCCACCGGCATGAACTACCGGACACACTTGCAGGAGATGGGCGACGTGGCCGTGCCCAAGCTGCCGTACCTGTTCGTCAAGGTCCGGGAGACCCTGACCGGGCACGGGCGCCCGATCGTGCTCCCCGCCCGCTTCCCCGACATGGTCGACTGGGAAGGCGAGCTGACCGCCGTGATCGGCCGCACCTGCTTCGATGTCGCCGAAGAGGAGGCCCTGGAGTACGTCGCCGGCTACACGGTGGCCAACGACGTGTCCGCGCGTGACTGGGCGCAGGAGTTCTTCGCCGCCGACAACAAGGTCGACGGGCTCAACGGCTGGGCGCGGGCCATCAACGGCAAGCTTTTCCCCACGTTCATGCCGTGCGGGCCGGTGATCATCACCGCCGACGAGATCGCCGACCCCCACGACCTCCAGCTCACGACCCGGGTGAACGGCCAGGTCAGGCAGTCGGCGAGCACCAGCCAAATGATCTTCGGTATCGCGCGTCTCGTCTCCTACGCCTCCCAGTGGTTCCGGCTGCGCCCCGGCGACATGATCACCACAGGCACTCCCGCCGGCGCCGGCTACGGCAGCGACCCGCAGGTCTTCCTGAGACCGGGCGATGTCGTCACCGTCGGCATCGAGGGCATCGGCGAGTTGCGCAACCACGTCGTGGCGGCGCAGGCATGAGATCGGTGGTGCAGGCGGCCGACGTCGTGAAGGCCGTGGCGCCGGACTTCGCGGGGACCTCGATCCGGTACGCTCCCGCCGTCCAGGCCGGGCCGTGGGTCTTCGTCACGGGCCAGGAGGCCATCGACCCCGTCACCGGCGCGACGGAGCGGCCGGGGATCGGCGAGTCGCGCCACCGGCGCGAGAGCGACGTCGTGCTGGCCGGCATGCGAGGGCTGCTCGAAGGATTCGGCACGGAGTGGTCCCGGAGCGTGCGCGTGGACCAGTTCTACTCCAGCCCCGACGCGGTCAACGCCTATCACCGTGCCCGGCGGCACGCGTTCGGCGACTACCTGCCGCCCAGCACCTCGGTGGTGATCGACCGCGGTCTCGCCGCGACGAACTCCCTGTCCGCCGGCCTGATCGCCGCTCTGCCCGGCACGGAGAACGAGATCAGGGCCGTGCACCCGCCCGGTGCCGAACGCGCGGGCTGGCAGGGGGTCCCTCCCGCCGTGACCTGCGGCGAGTTCGTCTTCGTCTCCGGTCAGATGGCCAGCGCGACCGGCGAGGCGCTCGATCCGCGCGCTCAGGTGCCACCGGACATGCGGTGGGGCGCGAGCGCGATCCGGCGGCAGACGCGCTTCCTCCTCGATGACCGGCTCACCCCGGTGCTCGAGGCGGCCGGCTCGTCGTGGGACGCGGTCGTCAAGGCGCAGGTCTACCTCGCCGACAGCGCTGACGTACCGGAGTTCCTGGAGATCTGGTCCGAGCACCTCGGTGACGTGCCGTGTGCTCTCACGCTGGTCCCGGTGCGGGCGTTCCGGCTCGCCGGAGGGAGAGTCGAGATCAACCTCGTCGCACTGCGCGACGACGCGGCCGCCCGCAAGACGGTCGTCGACGCCGGACTGCCGGACGGCGCCGCCTTCGGCCCGTGCGTCCGGGCCGGCGATTTTCTCTTTCCCTCCGGGCTGACGGGGGTGAGCGACGGCGGCGTCGTGGCCGGCGCCGGCGTGTCGGAGGCCCTGGAGGGCCTCGCCCACGCCGGTCATCGCCAGGCATCAACGATCTACGACCACGCCGACGCCCTCTGCTCGGCTGCCGGGACCTCCATGCTGAACGCGGTGCGCGCACAGTACTTCGTCACCTCTGTGCGCGATCTCCCCGGGGTCACCGCCGCCTGGAGCGGCAGATACCTCGACGAGCCGCACCCCTTCTGGTGCCTACAGGTGCCGGGGCCGCCGCCCGTGCCCGGCACCGTGCTGACCGCCGATTTCTGGATCCACGCGCCGAGCTAGCGCCGCCCTGGCGATCGCCCGCGTCACGTGCCGAATCCGCGCGCCGGCGGCGAGACGGCGGGCCGCGTGGTCGAAGCGGATGAGCCGGGCCGCCCGCTTGGGGGTGATGCCGACCTGGGCGCCCTATCTGATCCATGACAATAGGCACCGGTCGCACCAATCGCGGCACCAACGTCCCCCAGACACCGCAACGCAGCCCGCCCGCGACGTGACCGACCTCAACGACCTGTGATGTCAACGGCCGAGTGCGTGTCGCCGCTGGTGGCCGGATAGAGGTCCCCACGCCTTCGTAGTTGACTACTTCTTGGTGAGGCGTCCACCTGTCCGGGTTCGTGCCTGTTTCATGCGGAAGGACTCGC
>NZ_JBQQCC010000038.1:0-26875 GCF_052245635.1 Nonomuraea sp. KM88
TGGCCGCCCTCCGGCAGCAGCGGTTCGAGCCGCTCCCACTCGGCGTTCGTTAAGTCACCGCGACCCATACACCTATCGTGACAACGTAGGCACCATCGGTCAGCAGATCTAAGAAACAGCTCCTAGCCCTTGCGCTTGGGCTCGCGCCTGGGCATCTCGTCACGCAGAGGCCGCCGGTCGGCGGCCTCCTGCTGCTCTTTCGACGGTCTCGACACGTCGCGGGCACGCATGGCGACGGTCGCGGTGATCTGCAGGCTTTGCAGGGCCATGTCCCCGACCCTACGTCAGAACGTCAGCCCTGCCCATGGCTTCGGGTTCCACGACATGGCGGTGGCCAGCGAACGCAGCGCGCCGGTGGAGTGCTCGTGCACCAGCCCCGCCGCCAGCTGCTGCATGAGCAGGCCGTCACCGAGGAACGCCGAGCCGAGCGAGGCCACCGGCAGCGTCACGTCAGGCTGGTCCTCGACGGGCGTGCACGCCGCGCCCGCGGGGCCGGCGGCCAGCCGCCAGCGCCGGGCGTTCCACGGGCACACGTCGTCCTCGACCTCGATCACCACGTCCACAGGCGCGGAGTACGACCGGGAGACGAGAGCTTTTTCCACCTCGACCACGCGCACCCACAACTCGTCGTTCCAGCTCGCGCGCACCTGCCGCGGGTCGGCAAGCAGCGTGAGCAGGGGGTCGTCCACCGGCCTGGGGCGGGCGTCGATCCGCGAGACCAGATCGCGGTCGAGCACGCTGCGCCACAGCAGCGCGTACGCCGCCGGGTCGGCCGCCTCCAGCTCCAGCAGCTTCAGCTCCCCGTCGGGGAGGCCGCTGGCGTCCCACGACGACTTGATCCGGAACAGGGCGTAGCCGCGCAAGCCGCCGTCGTCCTCGGCCAGCACCGAGCGCAACGGGCCGGCCCCGCCCTGGTCGGCCTCCTCGTCGGCCAGCACGGCGTCCCAGAACCGCGCGTTGCGCTCGTAGCGGCCGGGACGCCGGGCCACGATGGAGGCGAACACCTTCTCCAGGTCGGCGCGTACGTCGGCGGGCCTGGCGACCCTGAGCCTGAGCGACGGGTCCGACGGAGCGTTGCCGACGAACGCCGAACCCTGCTTCCTGAGGTGGAACGACAGCTCGCTCGACGCCCTGCCGTAGCCGTACCTGCCGTAGATGGGAGCCTCGGATGCGTAGAGAGCGGCGACGCTCTCCCCACGCTCCCGGATGTCGGAGAGCTGCCTGCGCATCAGCGACGACAGAACGCCGCGGCGGCGATGGGAGGGCAGCACGCTGACGGCCGTCACGCCCGCGACGGGGAGTTGCCCGCCGGGGACGGTCATGGTGAGGCTGTAGATGGAGGTGACGCCCGCGATGAGGTCTCCGTCGAAGGCCGCGAGCGTGCGGTCGAACTCCGTCTCGGCCTTGTAGCGCTCGTTCTGCGCGGGATTCGGCCGCCAGCCGAACGCCTCTTCGAGCACCAGCGCGAACGCCGGCCACTCGGACTCGTCAATCGGGCGGATCGGATACGTCATCTGTCCACGGTAGGAGCGGGCAAAGCGGGAGGGCCACCGAATATACGTGCTTAATGATCAAGGCCTTGGTCAAGTGGGCTGCCCAAACACCGGTCAGACCGATACAGTCAGGCCCATCATGAGTTCCCGACCGGCGCCGCTGATCCCGCCACGGGTCCGTGCCGTCCTGGTGCGGGTGCCGGGGCTGGTGGCGGCCGTCCGGTTCATCCGGCGAGGGCCGCTGGCCCGCGACCGCAACCTGCTCCTCACGCTGACCGTTCTCGCGCTCGTCATCGGGTTCCTCGCGGTCGAGGCCTCGACCGCGTGGTTCTCACCCTCCCTGCTCATCCTCGTCACCCTGATCGGCGGGCTCCAGCTCCGGCTGCGCAGCCTGGTCAAGCTCCTCGTGGGCGTCGGCGTCGCGCTCGGCTACATCGCGATCGCGCTGGGCCCCGCACGGATCGGCGTCGGGCTGACCGTGACGATCGTGTTCACCACGGTGCTCGCCGTGCTCATGGCCCGCACCAGGGGGAAGCTCGGCGTGCAGGGGCTGCGCGGCGACGCCATGCTGCTGGAGTTGCGCGACCGCCTCAAGAGCCAGGGCGAGCTGCCCCCGCTGCCCAAGGACTGGGGCGGCAAGGTGGTGCTCAAGCAGGCCGGCGGGTCGTCGTTCGGCGGCGACTTCCTGGTGTCCATGCGCGACGGCAACTCCGTCGAGATCGCCCTGGTCGACGTGTCCGGCAAGGGCGTCGACGCGGGCACCAGGGCGCTGCTGCTGTCCGGCACGTTCGGCGGGCTGCTCGGATCGGTCGACGACTTCCTGCCCGCCTGCAACACCTACCTGCACCGCCAGCGAGGCGACGAGGGGTTCGTGACCGCGGTGCACGTGCGGCTCGACCTTGACACGGGCGACTACACGATCACCTCGGCCGGACATCCGCCGGTGGTGAAGTTCGACGCGGGCACCGGCAACTGGCAGGTGGCCTCGGCCAAGGGTGTGGTGCTCGGCGTGGTGCCCGACCTGCACTGCGAGCCCGACAGCGGCACCCTGCGCAAGGGCGATGCGCTGTTGCTCTTCACCGACGGCCTCATCGAGCAGCCGGGGCGCGACATCGACGCCGGGCTCGACCGGCTGCTCGGCGAGGCGGAGCGGCTGCTGCCGTCCGGTTTCCGCGACGGCGCGCGCCCGCTGGTCAACGCCATGGCCTCCGGTCACAACGACGACTGCGCATTGGTGCTGATCTGGCGCCCCTGATGACGAACCACATGGTTCAGGTCGTGTTGGCAGTCACTGGCAGCGGGCTCGACGCTGCTGAGATCCTCTAGAGGTTCGGGCCCCGGCGGAGCGGCGCGGCTCCACCGGGTCCCGTCACAGCCAGCCCTGGTCGCTGGCGATGCGCACGGCGTCGAGCCGGTTGCGGGCCCCGGTCTTGCACATGATGCGCGACAGATGGTTGCGCACGGTGCCCACCGACAGGAAGAGCTGGTCGGCGATCTCGGTCGAGCGGGCCCCGCCCGCCGCGACGCGCAGCACGTCGAGCTCCCTCCTGGTGAGCGGATTCGTCTCGCACTGGAGCGCGGCCGCGGCCAGCTCGGATTCGATGGCCCGGCGGCCCGCCGCCACCAGGCGCACCCCCTCGGCCAGCCGCTCCGGCGGCACGCACAGGCTCATGAATCCCAGCGCGCGCTCGGCCAGCGCCCTGCGCACCTGCCCTGGATGGGGATCGGCCGACAACATCAGCACCCTGCAGCGCGGCGCCTGCTCGGAGAGCCCGGCCAGAACGGAGCTCCCCGGCAGGCCCGCGTCGACCACGGCCACATCGGGGCAGCTCTCGACGGCCGCCCGCACCGCGTCGTCCGCGCATCCCGCCTGCGCCACGACCCGCAGATCGGGCTCGGCTCCAAGGATGGCCAGCAGGCCACGACGCACCAAGGGCAGGTGCTCTGCGATCAGTATGCGGATCAAGGACTCCCCCTCCATCGTCTCTTAGGGTGATCGTTTGATCGCGTACTGTCAATGCGTTCCAAAAGGCGGGCAAGCCGTACCGGGCGGCAGATTCGACTACCCTTGGGTTGGCGGTTTCTTCGCCGGTCCTGCCGTCTGCCGTGGAGCGCGACTCGATGAACTGGCTCTATCTCGTGGGGATCATCCTTTTCCTCCTCGGGCTGATGTTCTCCATCGCGCTGCATGAGCTCGGTCACCTGGTGCCCGCCAAGATCTTCGGCGTGCGGGTGACCCAGTACATGGTGGGTTTCGGCTCGACGGCCTGGTCGCGGCGGAAGGGCGAGACCGAATACGGCATCAAGTGGATCCCGCTCGGCGGCTACATCCGCATGATCGGCATGCTGCCGCCCCGCCCGGGCGACGACCCCTCCAAGGCCAGGAGCACCGCGACGGGCCCGTTCCAGGGGCTCATCGAGTCCGCCCGCGACGCCGCCCTGGAAGAGGTGCGGCCGGGCGACGAAGACCGCGTCTTCTACCGCAAGAAGTGGTGGCAGAAGGTCATCATCATGTCCGGCGGCCCGGCGATGAACTTCGTGCTGGCCTTCGTCTTCTTCAGCATCCTGCTGGTCGGCATCGGCCTGCCGACGTGGGCCCCGATCGTCTCGCCCGAGACCAACACCTGCGTGATCCCCATCTCCGAGCAGCGCAACGTCTGCAAGCCCGGTGACCGGCTCACCCCGGCCGTGCAGGCGGGCCTCAAGCCGGGCGACCACCTGGTCTCCTTCGACGGCAAGAAGATCGACGACTGGGTCGTCGCCACCGACCTTATCCGCTCCCACGGGGCGGGCGCCGTGCAGCTCGGCATCGTCCGCGACGGCAAGCCGATGACGCTCACCGTCACGCTCATCGCCCAGGACCGGCCCAACCTCGAAGACCCCGAGAAGATCGACAGAAACGTCGGCTTCCTCGGCGTGCTGCCCACCGAGGTCATGCAGCAGCAGAGCATGGGCCAGGTCATCGGCTACATGGGCGAGCTGACGGGCAGGGTCGCGAGCTCGCTGCTCAACCTGCCGGAGAAGATGGTCGGTGTCTGGCACGCCGCCTTCTCCGGCGAGGAGCGCGACCCCGAAGGCCCGGTCGGCGTCGTCGGCGCGGGCCGCATGGGCGGCGAGATCCTCGCCTCCGACCTGTCCAACGAGAAGAAGATCGCCATCTTCGTCAACCTGCTGGCCGGGTTCAACCTGGCGATCGGCATGTTCAACCTCATCCCGCTGCTGCCGCTCGACGGCGGGCACATCGCCGGTGGCCTGTGGGAGGGCATCAAGCGGGCCTACGCCAAGATCCTGCGCAGGCCCGAGCCCGGCTACGTGGACATCGCGAAGGTGCTGCCCCTGACCTACGCGATCGCCATCGTCATGATGATCATGGCGGGCCTGCTCATCTACGCCGACCTGGTCAACCCGCTGCGGCTGACGGGCTGACGGCCGAGCTGTCTCAGCCCCGCGTGAACGGTGCCACGACAGGGCCGAAGACCGCGCCCAGGGCGAGCCAGCCGAGAAGGACGGCGAGCCAGATCAAGGCGCGTCTGCTCGGCGGGGGACCGCTGCGCAGCAGGGAGATCCCCAGAGGGACCAACGCGACGCAGAGCCCGCCCGCGGCGATGACGGACTGCGGGATCTGAGTGCCTTTGAGCGTCCCGAGCGCGAGCGCCGACATCAGGCCGAGCGCGACCGCACGGCCCAGCCCCAGCGCGCCGGAGCGGTAGGCGCCGATGGCCAGCACGATCCAGCCCAGGAAGGCCGGCCCCGACAACGTCCTGAACGGATGCCAGCGCGTGTCCCGCCATGCCAGATAGTAGTCGTCGATACCGCTGATCATCGATGGCAGGCCCAGGCTGTCGGTCAGGTGGAAGGCCAGGTGGTCGGTGCCGTACTGGAAGGCCCGGGTGAACAGGCCGGCGATCACCAGGCATCCGCCCCACAACCCCCACAGCGGTCTGGTGGCGGCGATCCTCTGCGCCAGCGTCATGATCGCGGGACACAGCAGGATGATCCCGCAGGCGAAGCAGGCATAGGCGGCGGTGACGAGGGCGGGGTGCCTGGTGTAGGCGGCGAGCTGATCAGGGAAGAAGAAGTGGAACGGGGAGCGTAGGAGGATCCCGGTCATGAGCAGGGCGGGGCCACCGATCAGCGCGACGGCGCTCACCCATCGTCCGGGGAACGGCGGTTGCCGGCTCAGGGCGGCCGTGGCGTTGGCGGCAAGCCGCTCCGCTTCGGCCTGTCGCCACCGGGTGATGCGCCGGCGAAGCTCAACATTCATGCGTTCCTGCCCGTCGTGTCGGTGTCGCCGCGGCTCGGTGTGCCGGGCTCAGCAGCATGGTGACGGGCGGGGCGGCGGGAGCGCGTCGGGCTCAGGTCACATCCTGGCGCGGCACGCACGAGGCGGGTACGACCCCAGACAGACGCGGTTGTCCTACCGTGGTCAGATGCCGGGTGACGGGTGAGGCGATAGCTTCTCGTCATGAACTGGGCTCGGCGGCTCGGCAGGAGTGGTCTGGCCGACGCGGTGGCGGCGGTCGTCGTGGCGCTGCTCGTCGGCTACACCCTCGTCGATCCGCCGGGGCCGTCGCCGTCATGGCCCGCCTGGTCGGCCTGGCCGGTCGCGGCGGTCGTGAGCTTTCCCGTCGCGCTCCGGCGGCGCCGGCCGCGGGTCATGCTCGCTGTCGCGTGCGCCGCGGCTGCGCTGGCGACCGTGGCCGGCGCCGCCGCGGCGGGCGCGCTCTCGGTGTCGTTCCTGCCGACGGTGCTCGTGCTCTACCTCGTGGCCTCCACCGCCTCCCTCGCCTGGTCGGCGGCGGGCCTGGCGGCCTGCCTGGCCGCCGCGGCGATCACTGTTCTGATCTTCTACGCGCAGGTGCTCCCCGGCCTCTCGCCCGCCGACACGCCCAGCGAGCTGCCTCCCTACTGGCCGGTCGAGATCGGCGTGATCGGTGTGCTGCTGGCAGGCGCATGGGTGCTCGGCACGGCCGTGCGCTGGAAGCGGGACACGACCGCCCGCCTCGTTCGCCACCTCGCCGACGCCGCGGTGGGCGACGAGCGCAGGCGCATAGCCAGGGAGTTGCACGACATCATCGGCCACAGCATGAGCCTGATCGCGGTCAAGGCGACCGTCGCCAACCATGTCGCCGACGCCCGCCCGCAGGAGGTGCGTGCCGCGCTGTCCGTCATCGAACAGACCAGCCGGAGCACGCTCACCGAGATCCACCGCGTGCTCGACCTCCTGCGCTCCGACGGAGATGCCCAGCAGGCTCATCTGCTCGTCCCCGGCATGGCCGACCTGCCCGAGCTTGCCGCACACGCCCGCTCCGCCGGGGTCGAGGTGGATCTGACCGTCCGCGAAGAGGGCGCGCTCCCTCCCGCCCTCCCTCCCGCGGTAGCGGTGTCGGTCTACCGGATCGTGCAACAGGCTCTCACCAACGTCGTCACCCACGCAGGGCCGACGCGCTGCTCGGTCACCGTGGACATCGACGGGCGGGAGGCCGTGATCGAGGTCGTCGACGACGGCCCTCGCCACGGCCGGCCACCGCGGCAGGGACCCGGCGGCCACGGCGGACACGGCCTCATCGGGATGCGGGAACGCGCGAAGGCATACGGAGGCACGTTCAGCGCGGGATCGCGCCCCGAAGGAGGCTTCCGCGTGGCGGCTCGGCTGCCCTACGACCTGAACGGCGACCCGGCATGAGCATCGACCCCGCCCCGCACGGTGCGTCCCCGCCCATCCGGGTGCTGCTCGCCGAGGACCAGGTCCTCGTACGCGACAGTTTCAAGCTCCTCATCGACACGACACCGGGGCTGGTCACGGTGGGGGAGGCGGGCGCCGGCGCCGAAGCCGTGCTCCTGGCCCGCCGGCATCGTCCGGACGTCGTCCTCATGGATGTGCGCATGCCAGACATGGACGGCATCGAGGCGACCAGCAGGATCTGCGCCGACCCGTCCGGCCCCGGCACGCGCGTGCTGATGCTCACCACGTTCGATCAGGACGACTACGTCTACGCCTCGCTCCGGGCCGGCGCGAGCGGGTTCCTCCTCAAACACGCCACGGCGACCGAGTTGCTGGCCGCCATCCGGGTCGTCGCCGCCGGCGAAGCGCTGCTGGCGCCCACCGTGACCCGCCGGCTCATCGCCGACGTGCTGCGACGCTCCCATCCCGCTCCGGCCACACGTGACCTCGGCCACATCACCCAGCGCGAGCGAGAGGTGCTCACCCTCGTCGGCACGGGCATGTCCAACTCCGAGATCGCCGAGCACCTGCACCTCACCGTCGGCACGGTCAAGACCCACATCGGCCGCCTCCTGGCGAAACTGCACGCCCGCGACCGGGCCCAGCTCGTCATCGCCGCCTACGACGGCGGGCTCGTCAACCCGTCGACGCGGTGATCGCCGAACCGACCTGCCCTCAGTTCATCGAGATGTGCACGTGGTCGTAGTGGTTCTCGGTGATGCTGCCCCGGTTGGACATCGTGCTCCAACCCGAGCCGTGGTTGATGCGCTGCTTCCAGATGACGTACTTGACGCCCAGCCTGCTCTTGTTCTTGATGGCCCACTCCGCGATGCGGTCGCCCAGGGCGGCGTTGGCGGCGGAGGGCATCGAGCCGCCCGTGCTCATCATGAAGTCGCAGGCCCGGCCCAGGGGGTGTTCGCCGCTGGAGCCCGAGCGGAAGCAGCCGACGGTGAAGGGCAGCGCGAAGTTCTTGCCGATCTGCTCCTTCATCAGCCGCGTGCGCGGCGTGATGTTGTCGGAGCCGGACGGGAGTTCGGGTGCCCAGCCGCCGTCTGACCTGCGGTTGGTGCCGAACGGCACCAGGTCCTGGAGCTTCTTCTCGATGTCGTCGATGACGTCCTCGGCCTCGTCGCGCTGACCGGCCACCTCGGCCGCGTCCTTGCGGATCTTGTCGGCGAGCTCGACGGCCTGCGCGGAGGCCTTCTTCTTCTCGTCGCGCGCCCTGGCCACGCCCTGCACGAACGCCTGCTGCTCGGCGGTGACCTGATTGAGCACCGCGGCGCCGCCGCTGTTCTCCGGCAACATGAATACGGGCACTCCGGGGTTGCCGTTCTGGTAGCGCAGGCGGGCTATCTCGGCGACCCGCTTCTCGGCCGTCGTCAGCGCCTCTTCGGCGGTGGCCAGCCGGGCCTTGGCCGCCTTGGCGGACTTCTGCGCCTTGGCCAGCTCGACGCGCTTGAGGTTGTAGGCCTCGATCAGCTTGTCGACCTTCTTGTTGAGCTGCTTGAGCTGCGCGCGCAGCTCCGACTCCTTGGGTTTGGGGGCCGTGGACGCCGCGGACGCCGGGGCCGCCGAAACGACGACGGCGGCGGCGGTGATGAGACCGATGGCAAGACTCGCGGGGGACGAAGCCGCCACGTAGGTGTTCCTCTCCCTCTGCCGGCCGGGTTAGCTGACGGGTTCGGGTATGGGAGCTGCGTATCCCTACCACGGATGTGGATTCACCCCAGGTGCGATGGGTCCCCGGCTCCCGGGCAACTCGCCCAGGATTAGGCGGTGCAACGGCTGTTACGGCCGATGCATAAGGGGATATTAGTGGTAGATCACGAGACATGCGACCTTAAGTAGAAATCTATTCTTGATCTACTTGTGATCGGAGCATGCGCGCGGCCTCTTCCGGCAGCACGTCGTTGACGAACGAGCCCATCGCGGACTCCGAGCCCGCCAGATACTTGAGCTTGTTGGGCGCCCGCCGGATGCTGAAGAGCTCCAGATGCAGGTACGCGAGCTCGCGGTCCCGCCGCACCGGGGCCTGGTGCCAGGCCGAGATGTACGGCATCACGACCCCGAACAGCCCGTCGAAGGCCCGCAGCACCGAGGTGTAGAGCGGGGCGAACGCCGCACGCTCCTCCTCCGTGAGCGCCGCCAGGTCCGGCACCTGCCGGTGCGGATACACGTGCACCTCGTACGGCCAGCGCGCGGCCGCGGGCACGAACGCCGTCCACAGCTCGTTGCCGGCCACCACCCGTGTCCCGGCGGCACGTTCGGCGGCCAGCACATCGGCGAACAGGTTGCCCGGGCCCTGGTAGCGGGCCGCGGCGCCGAGCTGGAGTTTCGTTCTGGGCGTGACGTACGGGTAGGCGTAGATCTGGCCATGCGGATGCGCCAGCGTGATGCCGATCTCCTCGCCCCGGTTCTCGAAGCAGAACACCTGCTCCACGCCCTCGATCCCGGACAATTCGGCCGTACGGTCGGCCCACGCCTCCATGACCAGCCGCACCTGGGCGTCGGAGAGCTTCGAGAAGGATGACGAGTGATCCGAGGTAAAGCACACCACCTCGCACCGCCCCACCCCCGGACGAACCTCACTCAGCCCACCCACATCGTGATAAGTCCCAAAATTCGTGGAGAAGGAGGGGAAGCGATTCTCGAACACCGCCACGTCGTAATCGTACGCAGGGATCTCCGTCGCCCGGGTGTCCGACGACGGGCACAACGGGCACTCGGCGGACGTGCCCGTCGGCAGGAACGTCCGCGTCTGCCGGTGCCCGGCCATCGCGACCCACTCCTCGGTCAGCGGATCGTAGCGCAGCTCGGACGCCACCGGCCGGGGCTCAAGCGGGCGCCGGTCGATCGCGCTCCGGTCGGCGTCGTCGCGCCGGTCGAAGTAGATCAGCTCTCGGCCGTCGGCCAGATGGGTGACGGTGCGCTTCAATGCGTGTCCTCCGCGATGATCAGTTCTCCGGCCCGCTCGGCCAGTTCGGTGCGTGCGTCCTCGGGCAGCCCCGCGTCGCTGATGACCACGTCGGCCTCGCTCAGCTCGGCGATGGTGCTGATGCCCACCGTGTTCCACTTGGTGTGGTCGGCAGGGACGACCAGCCGGTGCGCGGCCGTCACAAGCTCCCTGTCGGTCTCCGACTCCAGCAGGTTGGGCGTGGTGAAGCCGGCCCGCACGCTCATCCCGTGCACGCCGAGGAAGAGCGTGTCCACGTGCAGGCGGCGGATCGCGGCCACGGCCACCGGGCCGACCAGCGCGTCGGACGGCGTGCGCACGCCGCCGGTCAGCACGACGGTGCGGTCGGCGCGCGGGTTGCGATGGAAGACCTCGGCGACGGGGATCGAATTGGTGATCACGGTCAGCTCGGGAACGCCGATGAGGTGGTGGGCCAGCGCCCACGTGGTGGTGCCCGCCGACAGCGCCACGGCGGTGCCGGGGCGTACCAGCCTGGCCGCGTGCCGCGCGATGGCCTCCTTCTCCTGCTGCTGGCGGGCGGACTTCGCGGTGAAGCCCGGCTCCTCGGTCGATCCGGGGCCGAGCGCGGTCGCGCCACCGTGCACCTTCTCCAGCAGACCGCGTTCGGCCAGCACCTCGAGGTCGCGGCGGATGGTCATGTCGGAGACGCCGAGTTCGCGTACGAGGTCGGCGACCCGGACACCGCCGTTGCTGCGCACACGTTCGAGGATCGTCTGCTGACGCTGCTGTGCGAGCACGCCCGCTCCTTCCAACAGATTCCACCAAATTATGACACGACGCTGTTGGGGAATGTTAGTTCGCTACGGATGGCTTGCGCTGGTCAGCACGGGCGAGAGACGTTGGGAGGATACCGACTCCGGAGGCGAGCTTATGGCCAGGCGAGCACGCAAGGGCAAGGCACGCAAGAAGAAGAAGGCGAACCACGGCAAGCGCCCGACAGCACGCTGACAGGTGGCCGCCCGCCGGCGGCCACCCTCATCCCGGCAGCTCGGCGCCCGAGAGGGCAGCCCGTTCCTGCCGTTCGCACGGCGGTGGCGGACGGCCGATCCGGCGCCGGGTCACAGGAGGAGCGCGGGCCGGTCGGGATGATCGGCCCTGATCACGACGTCGGCCGCTTCCTGGGGCCGCACCTCGCGCTCGTACCGCTCATAGGCGGGCAGGCGCCACCGCTCCTCCTCGGGCGTGCGGCGCCCCAGCGCCGCCGCGGACAACCACACATGCACGCTCAGCTCGAACGCCAGCCCCCGTCCCAGCAGCAGCGTCCCGTCCACGATCACCACCCCGCCCGGCGGCAGCTCCTCATAGGGCAGCCGGTACGCCCGGTCGATCCGGCTGTCCCACAGAGCCGGCAGCACCCGCCCCGAGCCGCCCTCGTCCAGGGGATCCAGCACCTCCCTGCGCAGCGCCTTGACGTCGAGCCAGTCCTCGTAGAAGGCGTCAGGATCAGCCCTGCCGTGCTCCAGCCGCAGAGACGAGGGCCGCAGGAAGTCACCCGCGGAGACCCGCAGCACAGGCCGGCCGCGCAGCCGGAGCGGCGCGACGAGGTCGTCGGCCAGCGTTTCCGGCCGTCCGGCAGGCGCCCCGTCGACGACCACCCGCACCCGACGCCCGCGTGGCCACCGGGAGACCCGCTCGGCCAGCTCGTCGACGAGAACGTCACGGGAGATCGGTCGCGCACGCATCGGAACCAGCTTACGAGCGCCCCCCACCCGGCCTGCCCGCCGCACCGCGGTCGCGGAAGTGCACTCGATCATAAGATCCGCCCATGGACTGGCAGGCGTGGCACGACGAGTACGACGACCCCGGTTCGCGCCTGGCGCGACGATTGCGGGTCGTGCAGCAGCGGATCCGGCTGGCACTCTACGCCTGCCCGCCAGGTCCGCTGAGGCTCGTGAGCCTCTGCGCCGGCCAGGGCCGTGATTTGCTGGAGGTGCTCGACGGCCATCCCCGCCGCGACGACGTGCTGGCCCGTCTCGTGGAGCTCGACCCGGGCAACACCGCGAAGGCCGAGGAGAAGGCCGGCGCGGCAGGCCTGGTCCAGGTCGAGGTGATCACCGCCGACGCCTCGCTCACCGACCACTACCAGGGCATGGTCCCCGCCGACATCGTGCTCGCCTGCGGCGTGTTCGGCAACATCGCGGGCGAGGACGTCGAGCGTACGATCGCCACGTTCGCCCAGCTGTGCCGCGCAGGAGGCACGGTCGTCTGGACGCGCCACCGCAGGCCGCCAGACCTGGTGCCACAGATCTGCCGCTGGTTCGAGGAGCGCGGCTTCCACCTCGAATGGCTGTCGGAACCGGACGCCGGCTACGGCGTCGGCGCGCACCGCTTCACCGGCACCCCGCAACCCCTGGTCACGGGAGAGCGCATGTTCACGTTCGTCGGCTACGACCTGCTCGGCAACGGTTGAGCACCAGTGCGCGGCACGACGAAGGCCAGGCCCCCGAGGCGGGATGACCTGGCCTTCTCCTCACGTGAGCGGACGACGGGAATCGAACCCGCGTAGCTAGTTTGGAAGACTAGGGCTCTACCATTGAGCTACGTCCGCGCGAACCGGTCGAAGTCTGGTCTAGACTTCATCCGGTCGTCAGGGCGTAAGCGTACCGGAGTCGCGGACCGCATGCGCACTCGGCGAGACGGGGCGTGGCGCAGCTTGGCAGCGCGCTTGCTTTGGGAGCAAGAAGTCGCAGGTTCAAATCCTGTCGCCCCGACCAGCACGATCAGCAAGAAGGCCACTTCCCAGGACGGGGAGTGGCCTTCTGCGTTGCAAGTGAGTGACATGCCGCGTCACTGCTGAGGGTCCGAGGCGCCGAAGATACGGTCCATGGCGAGAGCTCCGGACTGCACGAGAGGTCGAATCTGCTTGCGGTGGACAAGCTTCGGTCACGGCTGTGCTGCTGTGGCCTCGCCCAATGGCGATCATCATCGTCCGACGCTTCGGTGCGCCCCGTGATTGTTCCCGCCCGCGTCCGGAACAGCTTCCGTCTGCTCATGCAGCCGTTCGATGCCGCGGCGGGGCGGCCGGCCGCCGGCACCTCCTCACGTGGCCGTCCGGCGTTCCGCTTCCAAGACCACCAGATGTCCGGACGTGTTCTGCTCAGACAGGCGTTTGAAAAGAATCATGTTGGACGCATCGAGTGGTTCGTTGAACCCATCTGAAGTCGCTACGTCGTAGCTCATCAGCGGCTCAACTGCGATGTATGCGTTGACCCATGTGTCCGACTTCAAGTGTGTACGCCAAAGGTTCGGCGGGTTCTCAGCCTTCCATCCGCGCGCTCGAAGGATGCCCAGCGCCCTGTCGAGGGCATCACGGAAGCTCGACCCACCGACGTCCACCACGAGGATGTCCGTGATCTCAGTGAGGCCGTCCCAGTACCACTCGGTCGTGGTGGCCGCCAGCACCCTTCCCGTACCTCGCAGGTCAGCGATGAGTTCTGGAGCTACACGCGATTCGCTGGGAAGGAACCCCGAACGGCACCCGGTGGCGAGTGAGGCGACAAGCGCGAATGCGACAGCCGCGGAGACGAGGCCGGTTCTCATCGGGACTACTCCGTCCAGCAGCGGGTGGGAGCGACTTACCTCTTCGCCGGAATCAGCGACGACTCCAGTATGTGTAGCGTTCATGGCCCGGAGGAAGGATCGGGTCAGGACATGCCTCCGGCGGGACCACTCCGGCACCGAGGTGATCGCCACGCTGCCCGCACACCGGATCGGTGGCGCGTACCGGCTCCCGGAAGGGGTGCATCTACGTGCACCCCGTCCGGGTAGCCAGGCCGATTCTCCCCGGCCGCGTCCGCCCCTAGCGTCGAAGCAGGAAGCCGATCGACAGGGGAGAACGCCGTGACCACCACAGAGAGCAAGGCCGATCGTACGGCGGCCGGCGGGCGCGTCCTCTCCGCCGTCCTCTGGATCCTCCAGGTTGTCGTGGCCGGTGTCTTCCTGATGTCGGCCATGGGGAAGTTCTCGAACGTCGAGCCGGCGAGGTCCACGTTCGAGGCCATCGGGTTCGGAGACTGGTTCCGCGTCCTGGTGGGCGTGCTGGAGGTGGCGGGGGCGGTGGCGCTGTTCGTGCCGCGGCTGGCCGGCCTGGCGGGTCTGGCGTTCGTCGGGCTGATGGCGGGCGCGACGCTGACCGAGTCGTTCGTGTCGGGTGGCGGCGTGGTGATGCCCCTGACGACGCTCGTGCTCTGCGCCGTGATCGCCTGGGGGCGCAGGCGGAGTACGGCCCGGCTGTGGACGGTCGTCACCCGGCGGTAAATAGACTGTGAAGCCCGCCCCCCGTCACGGGCAAGGACATGGTGAAGCTGTTCGACGACGACCCGATCTCCCGCCCCCTCACCTATCCAGGCCGGATCCCGGAAACCTCCGGGGTCCTGCTCGACGACGCGTACGCGCCGCTCAAGCCGGCGGGCAGCAGCCCGGGGGAGTGGCGCGCGGCCGGCGAGCCGCTCAGCGCACTGCTGGCACACCGGGGCTGCCGGCCGCTGTCGGCTCGTCACCGCGTCGTCGCCGTCGGATCCAACGCCGCGCCGAGCCAGGTGCGCAGGAAGTTCCTCGACCGCGGGGTGTGCGGAGTCGTTCCCATGACGCTCGCCGACGTGCCGGGCGTCGCCCCCGGCGTCTCGGCCCATGTGAGCAGGGCGGGCTACGTGCCCGCCGCGCCGATCGAGGCGCCCGGCGAGACGTCCAGGCTGTTCGTGCTCTGGCTGGACGAGCGGCAGCTGGCCGCCCTCGACCTCACCGAGCCCAACTACACGAGGACCACGCTCGCGCACCCGCTCACGCTGGAGCCGGGTCTGCACTTCCCGCCCGCCTTCGTCTACGAGGGCAAGCACGGGTGCCTCATGGACGCCGGCCGCCGCCCCCGCCGCCTGACGTCCCAGCGAGCGCTAATCCGGTCCCTCCTGGAGGAGACCCCAGGGCTGAGCCACCTGTGCGGCGACACGCCGGACGACTTCGTCGCCACCGTCAGGGACGACACCGTGCGCGCGGCGGCGTCCCGCCTCCTCCAGGCTCGGCCGCGGCCCGAGGTGGCCGCCGGGTAGAGTCTGGCCGCGTGACCGACACCAATGCCGACACCCGCGTTCCTCCACCCCGGGCCGGCGACGAGCGAAGCATCCTCGACACCTGGCTCGAGTGGCACCGCGGCACGCTCGCCGTCAAGTGCGCCGGCCTGACGGACGAGCAGTTGCGCCTCCGTTCGGCGCCGCCCTCCACCCTGTCCCTCCTGGGCCTGGTCAGGCACATGGCGCACGTGGAGCGTTCCTGGTTCCGTCGTGTGCTGAACGGCGAGGACATCCCCAAGCTGTGGGACAAAGACCGCGACAACGACGCCGACTTCAACGAGGTCGACACCGCCTCCGTCGAGGAGGCGTTCGCCACGTGGCGGGAGGAGATCGAGCTGGCCCGCGCCATCTCGGCCGCCGCGCCGCTGGACGCCGCCGGCGAACACAGGGGCGCCGACTGCACCCACCGCTGGATCCTCGTCCACATGATCGAGGAGTACGCCCGCCACAACGGCCACGCCGACCTGCTACGCGAGCGCATCGACGGCGCCAAGGGCGACTAGGGGCGGCCGGTCTCGCGGAAGATGATCGCGGCGCCGAACGCCGCGCGGGCGGGCACGACGAGCTCCCCCGCGGAGGTCCTGCCCAGCGGGATGCCGCCGGCGCGCAGGAGGCGTTCGGTTCGCGCGGCGTCGTTCACGCCGACCGCGTAGGCCACGAAGCCGGGCAGCGCCGCCGCGCTCTCGCCGGGCAGCAGCTCGTCCAGTCCCGACGCGGCGGCCAGCGTGACCCTGGCCTCTCCTCCGAGCTCGAACACGCGCACGGGCCCGTCCCGCCGTGCCGTACGCCCCAGGTAACGCTCGTAACGCCGCTCGGCCTCGTCGAGCGCGTCGTCGGCCACGCACAGCACGCACTCGACCAGGCCGTGCGCGCCGTTGGGGTGGCTGATGCCGGCCGAGGCGCGGTCGTTGGCGGCCAGCCCGACCCGCCCTTCGGGGACCCGGCCGGGCCCGATGCCGTCGATCTCCAGGTAGCGGACGGGCTCCATCCGGGTCCCGTCCGCCGTCTCGACCGGGCGTTGCGCTGCGTGGACGCCGCCGTGCCCGACGCGGGCCGCCGCCAGCCGCGCGGCGGCCCCGTCGATGTCCTGCGCGTCGAACATCAGGATGTGCACGCCCTCGAAACGTCGCAGGCAGGCCTCCAGGTTGGCCGCGGTGCCGCGGACGGCCTCCTTGAGCGCGGTCAGCCGCTCCGAGGGAGCTTTCAGGGGGATCAGCCTGGCGTCGCCTGGCACCCGCCCGGATCCCGCGACCGTGACCAGCTCGACGAAGTTGCCGGGGAAGTACGCGTGCGTGTTGCCCACGCCGAACGGCTCGGGAGGCTCGCCGAGCACCGGATAGGCCGGGCCAGGCAGGCTGAACCCGAGCCGCCGGTAGCGGTCCAGCGCCTGGTCCATGTCGCGGACGAGGTGGCCGACGTGGTGCAGCCCGTCGATGTCATGATCCATGTTTGCCTCCGTAGGCGGCGTCCCTGAAGTCATGGGAGAGTCGTTCGAAGATCTCGACGACTTCTGCGGCGGCGGGCTCGCGTGCGGACGGCCGCTCGGGCTCGAAGGTCCTGCGCAGGGTGTCGGCCAGATGCCCGGCCTTCTCCTCCAGCCCGAGCGTCACGTCGGCGGGCAGCAGCGCTTCGATCGCGAAGAACCCGAACACGATGGTCGGCAGCGAGTAGTCCAGATCCTCAGGACGCAGCCCGGCGCGCAGCAGCCCGTGCCCGGCCAGCACCCGCAGATAGTCGCGCGAGGCGATCAGCTTGGCGCCCTCCAGCGGTCTCCTCGCCGGGCTGGAGAGGAACTTGTCGAGCGTCTCCGCGTCCCTGGTGAAGAGGGCCCGCAGCACCGGCCGGCCCATCGCCTCCAGGAAGAACCTGCGCATGTAGCGGTGCAGCATGATCTCGTCGGGGTCGGCTCGCATGGCCGCGGCCACGGCGTCCAGCATCGCGACCGCCTCGCGGGCCGCCACGGCGAAGAACAGCTGCTCGCGCGTGCGCCAGTGCAGGTAGATGGTGCCCTTGCCGACTCCGGCCAGCTTCGCGATCTCGTCGATCGTCACCCGCCGGTATCCCCAGCGCAGCAGCAGTTCCTTGGCCGCGTCGAGGATCCGGTCGGCCCGCCCGTGGTGCTCGCCTCGCATGTCCGACTCCCATGACTGATGACTCATGACCAATATAGTGCTCTGGTCACGCCGATGCGCATGCAGGAGCGCATGACCATGCATGGAAGCAGGTCAAAGGGTTCGTACGTGAACTAAAGGGTCTCTAAGGGGCGTCAGCGTGGAAGAGCGCCCAGACGGCCTTGCCGCCGCTCGCCAGCGGGTCCCAGCCCCAGCACTGGCTGTACGTTTCTACGATGTAGAGGCCGCGCCCGTTCTCGGAGATGAAGTCGGGCTCCTTGGGCCGCGGCACCTCGTCACTCGGGTCGGCCACCGCCAGCAACACGTGCGGTGCGACCCGCATGAGCAGCAGCTCGATGCCCCGCCCCCCGCGTGCGTACATCGCGTACCTGATGGCGTTGGTCACCAGCTCCGACACCACCAGCGCGGCGTCGTCGCTCAGGTCGTGCAGGCCCCAGCCGCGCAGCGTCGAGCGGGTCACGTCTCTGGCGGTCTTGACCGAGTCGGCCTGGAAGGGCAGCGGGCACGAGGTCGTGTACGGCTTCCCGCCCATGAGAAGGTGCTCGAAACCGACTTCGCGGGTGATCTGCAGGCAATCGGCAGTGGCCAGCGGATCCTCCACCATGCTGCCGATACCTCCCCGTTGAACCTTCGTTAGTGCATGTTTGGCCCAATATGCACTAACCCATGATGGGTCACGCGGCCGGGTCGCTGCAAGACCCAAATGCACGTGCAGTTGCATTGTGCAGGAGCAAGCGGCGTCAGGATTACGGCCGCCGAATCGGACACGAGGTTGAGACCTTGTCATACGTGGCGATGTGGTGTCACTGTGTGTGCGGACCTTGATAGGAGGAAGCAAGTGACGCAGAACCAGCCGGGTTCCGGGCCGACGGCGCTGCGCATCCTCCTGGGCTCCCAACTGCGCAAGCTCAGGGAAGCGAACAACGTCACCCGCGAGGAGGCGGGCCACCTCATCCGGGGCTCCGAATCCAAGATCAGCCGCATGGAGCTGGGCCGGGTGGGGTTCAAGGAACGCGACGTGGCGGACCTTCTCACGTTGTACAAAGTCGTGGACGCGCAGGCCCGTTCCGCCGTGCTCGACCTGGTCGCCACCGCCAACGAACCGGGCTGGTGGCACCGGTTCAACGACGTCCTGCCCACCTGGTTCCAGGCGTACGTCGGCCTGGAGGAGGCCGCCGCCAGGATCAGGACCTACGAGGTCCAGTTCGTGCCGGGATTGTTGCAGACCAAGGAGTACACCCGGGCCGTGGTGACCGCCGGGGCGGCGGGCATCGGAGCCGAGGAGATCGCCAGACGGGTGGACCTCCGGCTGGAACGCCAGCGGATCCTGGACAAACCCGACGGGCCCATCTTCTGGGCGGTGATCGACGAGGCCGCGTTACGCAGGCCCATCGGCGGCGCCGAGGTGATGAGAGCCCAGATCGAGCACCTGATCGAGCTGATGCGCCAGCAGAGCATCACGATCCAGGTCATGCCGTTCAGCTTCGGGGGGCACAGCGCGGAGGGCGGAGCGTTCAGCATCCTGCGCTTCCCCGACAGCGACCTGCCGGACGTCGTGTACGTCGAGCAACTCGCCAGCGCGCTCTACCTCGACAAGCGCGAGGACGTGGACCGATACACCGAGGTGATGGAGCGGCTGTGCGCCGTCAGCACCACCCCGGACGAGACGATCGAGCTGTTGCGGACGATCGCGGACGAGTTCTGAGAGTCGTGACGTCGTTGTCGGGTGTGCATCTGCCCTAGACTGGCAGTCGGCGTTGGATCCCGCCGTGGCGGAGCATGCCCGACACCGCTCATGTGGGCGCGGCGCGTGAGCCGAAACCGATGAGACGCGCCCGCGATCACTCGTAGCTTGATCAAGGAGACCATTCCGTGAAGACCGCTGTCGAGGAGCTCAGCCCGACCAGGGTCAAGCTCACCGTCGAGGTGCCGTTCGACGAGCTGCGCCCCAGCATGGATGCGGCATACAAGAAGGTCGCGCAGCAGGTGCGCGTCCCCGGGTTCCGGCCTGGCAAGGTTCCGGCCCGCATCATCGAGCAGCGCTTCGGCCGGGCGGTAGTGCTGGAGGAGACCCTCAACGACGCGGTGCCCAAGCTCTACGGCCAGGCCGTTGACGAGGTCGACGTGTTCCCGGTCAGCCAGCCGGACATCGAGGTCACGAAGATCGACGACGGTGAGCAGATCGAGTTCACCGCCGAGGTCGACATCCGGCCCAACTTCGAGGTCCCCGAATACCAGGGCGTCGAGGTCACGGTCGACTCCGCCGAGGTCTCCGACGACGACGTCAACGCCCAGCTCGACGCGCTGCGCCAGCGTTTCGCCACGCTCACCGGCGTCGAGCGGCCCGCCGCCAACGGCGACTTCGTGGTCATGGACCTGCGCGCCGAGATCGACGGCAAGAACATCGAGGAGCAGCAGGCCAGCGAGGTGTCCTACGAGGTGGGCGCCGGCTCCGTGCTGCAGGGCCTCGACGCCGCGCTCGAAGGCATGTCCGCGGGTGAGGAGAAGAGCTTCAAGACCGAGCTGGTCGGCGGTGACAACGCCGGCGAGGAAGCAGACGTGATCATCAACGTCAAGTCGGTCAAGGAGAAGGTCCTGCCCGAGCTCGACGACGAGTTCGCCCAGCTCGCCAGCGAGTTCGACACGCTTGAGGAGCTCCAGGCCAGCATCCGCGAGCAGGCTCGCCGCAACAAGCTGATCGACCAGGTCGTGCAGGCGCGCGACAAGGCGCTCGACGCCGTGCTCGACAAGATCGAGATCCCGCTCCCCGACAGCGCGCTCAAGGCCGAGGTCGACGCCCGCAAGCACAACCTCGACCACCAGGTGGCCGAGAGCGGCCTGAGCCGTGACGCCTTCTTCCGCCTCTACCAGACGACGGAGGAGGAGCGCTTCGCCGAGTTCGAGTCCAGCGCCGCCAAGGCGATCAAGGTCGGCTTCGTGCTCGACAAGATCGTCAAGGCCGAGGAGCTGGGCGTCTCCGAGCAGGAGCTGACCAACTTCGTGGTCCGCCGGGCCATGGAGATGGGCGTGCAGCCCAACGAGCTGGCCAAGCACCTCGCCGACAACGACCAGCTCACGCTGGCCATGGTCGAGATCGTCCGTGACAAGGCCAAGTCCGTGCTCGGCGACGCCGCCAAGGTGGTCGACACCGAGGGCAACGAGGTCGACCTCAAAGGCATCTACAGCGAGATCAACGGTGGCGAGGCCGTCGAGGAAGAGGACGCCGAGGGCGAGAAGGCCGACGGCGAGAAGGCCGACGCCTGACGCTCCGAGCCAACCGGAGCCCCTGGACCCGCCGGTCCGGGGGCTCCGTCGTGACCGGACGTCGTGACCGGACGTCGTGACCGGACGCCCTCCGGCCCGAGCTGGAGGGCTCAGACGGCTTGTGAGGCGCCAGGAGGACCCCCGGCCCCCGCGGACGGCGGGCCGGCGCTCGTCGCGCGGCGCACGCCCTCTCAGGACGTCTGAGAGAGGCCGCCGTACGCGTGCTGCCTCACCAGGGGACGAAGACCGCACAAGCCGAAGAAGCGTAACAGGCAACCATTCGCTCGAACCTGCGCCGTCAGCGAACAGTACGGGGGACCGGGCATGACCTGTGGGCCGGGGGCGTTAGGGTCACAAGCAAAGCCCATCGATTACGACGCATCGGAAGGTGACGCTGTGACCAGCCCGCCGACCTTCTATCAGCCTGAGTCTCGAGGCCGTGAGAACGGCTCCGCCTTCCGGCTTGAGGACCAGCTTTACCAGCGCCTGCTTCGCGAGCGCATCATCGTTCTCGGGCAGGAGGTCAACGACGAGATCGCCAACCGCATCTGCGCAGAGCTGCTGCTGCTCGCGGCCGACGATCCCGACCGCGACATCACGCTCTACATCAACTCGCCGGGTGGCTCGGTAAGTGCGGGTATGGCGATTTACGACATGATGGAATACGTCCCTAACGACGTATCCACGGTCGTTATGGGTATGGCCGCGTCGATGGGGCAGTTCCTGCTGTCCGCCGGCGCCCGAGGCAAGCGTTACGGCCTGCCGCACGCCCGTGTCATGATGCACCAGCCGTCCGGCGGCATCGGCGGCACCGCCGCAGACATCGCCATCCAGGCCGAGCAGATGCTCTACGTGAAGAAGACGCTGGCCGAGCGGATCGCCCACCACACCGGGCAGCCACTCGAGCAGATCGAGGCCGATTCCGACCGCGACCGCTGGTTCACGGCCGAAGAGGCCAAGGACTACGGCTTCATCGACCACGTGGTGCGCAGCGCACGGCAGGTGCCCACGCAGGGCCCGGTCTCCTAGGGGAGCTGACATGAACATCGAAAGCCGTTACGTTCTCCCCTCCTTCGTCGAGCGCACGTCCTACGGCGTGAAGGAGATGAACCCGTACAACAAGCTCTTCGAGGACCGCATCATCTTCCTCGGAGTGCAGATCGACGACGCGTCGGCCAACGACGTGATGGCCCAGCTGCTGACGCTGGAGTCACTCGACCCCGACCGTGACATCAGCATCTACATCAACTCGCCCGGCGGCTCGTTCACGGCCATGACGGCGATCTACGACACGATGCAGTTCGTCCGGCCGGAGATCCAGACCGTCTGCCTCGGCCAGGCCGCGTCCGCCGCGGCTGTGCTGCTGGCCGGCGGCACCCCTGGCAAGCGGTTCGCGCTGCCCAACGCCAGGGTGCTGATCCACCAGCCGTCCACCGAGGGCGGCGGCCAGGGCAGCGACATCGAGATCCAGGCCCGCGAGATCCTTCGCATGCGTTCCCTCCTCGAGGACATCGTGGCGAGGCACTCGGGCAAGTCCTCCGCTGAAATCCGCAAGGACATCGAACGCGACAAAATTCTCAACGCGGACGAGGCGAAGGCGTATGGTCTGATCGACGACATCATCCCGTCCAGGAAGAAGCGAGCTCAGGCCGTGGCTTCCTAGACGAGACGTGACGCGCCGGAGCGCTGCCCAAGAGGGCACGTTCCGGTGCGACTCGCCGCTAGGGGGCTCACTGAGGGCCCAGAAGACGGTAACGTCGAAACCTGAGCGGTTCGGCCTAGTCCGGAGGATGTCCGGAGACACTGCTCGCGTGAGCAGGGCGGTCCCACGCAAAGGAGTATCTGGGGTGGCACGCATCGGCGACGGGGGAGACCTGCTGAAGTGCTCGTTCTGTGGAAAGAGCCAGAAGCAAGTCAAGAAGCTCATTGCCGGTCCAGGCGTCTACATCTGCGATGAGTGCATCGATCTCTGCAACGAGATCATCGAGGAGGAGCTCTCCGAGTCCTCCGAGCTCAAGTGGGACAATCTGCCCAAGCCGAGGGAGATCTACGAGTTCCTCGACGCCTACGTCATCGGTCAGGACAAGGCGAAGAAGGCTCTTTCGGTGGCGGTCTACAACCACTACAAGCGGGTGCAGTCCGGCGACCGGGGCAGAGACGACGGCCTTGAGCTCGCCAAGAGCAACATCCTGTTGCTCGGGCCGACGGGTTCGGGCAAGACGCTGCTGGCGCAGACCCTGGCGAAGATGCTCAACGTGCCCTTCGCCATTGCCGACGCCACCGCGCTGACCGAGGCCGGCTACGTCGGCGAGGACGTCGAGAACATCCTTCTCAAGCTTATCCAGGCCGCCGACTACGACGTGAAGAAGGCCGAGACCGGCATCATCTACATCGACGAGGTCGACAAGATCGCCCGCAAGAGCGAAAACCCGTCGATCACGCGCGACGTCTCGGGCGAGGGTGTGCAGCAGGCGCTGCTGAAGATCCTGGAGGGCACCACGGCCTCGGTGCCTCCGCAGGGCGGCCGCAAGCACCCCCACCAGGAGTTCATCCAGATCGACACGACCAACGTGTTGTTCATCTGCGGCGGTGCCTTCGCGGGTCTGGAAAAGATCATAGAATCGCGCATCGGCAAGAAGGGCATCGGCTTCAACGCCATCATCCGGTCGAAGGAAGAGGTCGACACCGCCGACGTCTTCGGCGACGTGATGCCGGAAGACCTGCTCAAGTTCGGCATGATCCCCGAGTTCGTCGGCCGCCTGCCCGTCATCACCTCGGTGCACAACCTCGACCGCGAGGCGCTCATCCAGATCCTCACCGAGCCCCGCAACGCGCTGGTCAAGCAATACCGCAAGCTTCTCGAGCTCGACGGCGTCGAGCTGGAGTTCACCGACGGCGCGCTCGAGGCCATCGCCGACCAGGCCATCCTGCGCGGCACCGGCGCCCGCGGGCTGCGCGCCATCCTGGAGGAGGTGCTCCAGTCCGTCATGTACGAAGTGCCCTCCAGGCAGGATGTCGCCCGCGTGGTCATCACCCGCGAGTCGGTGCTGGAACACGCGATCCCGACTCTCGTCCCGCGCGACCAGCTCGCCGCCAAGCAGCAGCGCACCCCGCGCGAAAAGTCGGCCTGAGCCGCAGCCGTTCACACCGGACGCCCCGTGGTCGCGAACCATGGGGCGTTCCGCTTTCCCGCCTCCCTAGAATTGGTCACTGTGACAACGCCAGAGCTGCCTACTCAATACACACCGGCCGACGTCGAGACCCGGAGCTATGAGCGCTGGGTGTCCGAAGGCTACTTCCGAGCCAACCCGGGCAGCACACGCGAGCCGTACAGCATCGTCCTTCCCCCGCCCAACGTGACGGGCGTCCTGCACATCGGGCACGCGCTCGACCACTCCGTCCAGGACGCGCTGACTCGACACGCGCGGATGAAAGGCCACGAGACCCTGTGGCTGCCGGGCATGGACCACGCCGGCATCGCCACCCAGAACGTCGTGGAGCGCGAGCTGGCCAAGCAGGGCTTGTCACGCCACGACCTGGGCCGCGAGGCGTTCGTCGAGCGGGTCTGGGAGTGGAAGGAGGAGTCCGGCGGCCGGATCCTCAGCCAGATGCGCAAGCTCGGAGACGGCGTCGACTGGTCACGCGAGCGGTTCACGATGGATCCCGGCCTCTCGCGGGCCGTGCAGACGATCTTCAAGAAGCTGTTCGACGACGGGCTGATCTACCGCGCCGAGCGCATCATCAACTGGTGCCCGCGCTGCCTGACCGCGCTGTCCGACATCGAGGTGGAGCACAGCGAGGACGAAGGCGAGCTCATCTCGATCCGCTACTCCGACGAGATCGTGGTCGCCACCACGCGCGCCGAGACCATGCTCGGTGACACGGCCGTGGCCGTGCACCCCTCCGACGAGCGTTACGCGCACCTGATCGGCACGCTCGTGGAGGTGCCGCTCACCGGCCGCATGATCCCTGTGGTCGCCGACGAGCACGTCGACCCCGAGTTCGGCACCGGCGCGGTCAAGGTGACCCCCGCCCACGACCCCAATGACTTCGAGATCGGGCGGCGCCATTCGCTGCCGTCGCTGACCGTCATGGACGAGCGCGGCGTGATCACCGCGCACGGGCCCTTCCAGGGGCTCGATCGCTTCGAGGCCCGGCCCGCCGTGGTCGCCGCCCTGCGTGCCGAAGGCCGCATCGTCGCGGAGAAGCGACCCTACCTGCACTCGGTCGGTCACTGCTCGCGCTGCAAGACCGTGGTCGAACCCCGGCTGTCGCTGCAGTGGTTCGTCAACGTCTCGCCGCTGGCCAAGGCCGCCGGCGACGCCGTTCGCGACGGCCGCACCCGCATCCACCCGCCCGAGCTGGCCAAGCGCTACTTCGACTGGGTCGACGACATGCACGACTGGTGCATCTCCCGCCAGCTCTGGTGGGGCCACCGCATCCCGGTCTGGTACGGCCCTGGTGGCGAGGTCGTGTGCGTGGGCCCCGACGAGGAGCCGCCCGCTGGCTACACCCAGGACTCCGACGTCCTCGACACCTGGTTCTCCTCAGGGTTGTGGCCGTTCTCGACCCTCGGCTGGCCCGACTCGACACCCGAGCTCCAGCGCTTCTACCCGACCTCCGTTCTGGTCACGGGTTACGACATCCTGTTCTTCTGGGTCGCGCGCATGATGATGTTCGGCCTGTACGCCATGGACGGCGAGCCGCCGTTCCGCGTCGTCGCGCTGCACGGCATGGTCCGCGACCAATACGGCAAGAAGATGTCCAAGTCGTTCGGCAACGTGGTCGACCCGCTCGACTGGATCGAGCGCTTCGGCGCCGACGCCACCCGGTTCACCCTGCTGCGCGGCGCCAACCCCGGTGCCGATGTCGCGGTGAGCGAGGAATGGGCGGCGGGCTCCCGCAACTTCTGCAACAAGATCTGGAACGCCACCCGGTTCGCCCTGATGAACGGCGCCACCGTGGGCACCCTCGACGACGCCGAGCTGACCCCGGCAGACCGGTGGATTCTCTCGCGCCTGCAGTCGGTCGTCACGGCCGTTGACGCCGCGTTCGAGGAGTTCGAGTTCGCCAAGGCTTCCGACCTGCTCTATCACTTCGCCTGGGACGAAGTCTGCGACTGGTACCTCGAGCTGGCCAAGATCCAGCTCGGTGAGGGCCGGGAGCACACCCGGCTCGTGCTCGGCCACGTGCTCGACGCGCTGTTGCGGTTGCTGCACCCGCTGGTGCCGTTCGTGACGGAGGAGTTGTGGCGGGCCGTGACCGGCGGCGCGTCCGTCGTCGTGGCGTCGTGGCCGAAGGCCGACGGCCGTTACACCGACGCCGCGGCCGAGGCCGAGATCGGCGCGCTGCAGGAGCTGGTGACCGAGGTGCGCAGGTTCCGCTCCGATCAAGGGCTCAAGCCCGGCCAGAAGGTGGCCGCCCGCCTCGGGCTGGCCGGCACACCGCTGGCCGGCCAGGAGACGGCGATCCGCGCGCTGCTGCGCCTCACGGCGCCGCCGGAGTCGTTCAGTGCCACGGCGCGCTTCACGGTCGGAAAGGTGTCCGTGGAGATCGACACCGCGGGCGCCATCGACGTCGTGGCCGAGCGTAAGCGGCTGGAGAAAGACCTCGCCGCCGCACGCAAGGAGGCCGCGCAGGTGGCGGCCAAGCTGGGCAACGAGCAGTTCATGGCCAAGGCACCGGACGACGTGGTGGCCAAGGTGCGGGGCCGTGCCGAGCAGGCGTCAGCCGACATCGCACGGCTCGAGGCACAGCTCGCCCGGCTCGGGGTTTGAACCGCGGCCCCGAAGGGAATGTCTATTCGTTACCTGAGGACGGACCTTCGACCCCGCGGGGGCTGCTACAGTTTTTGAGGCGGGGCAGTCAACCCCGACACCCCTCTGATCAAACCCCGACTTTCGGGCGGTCTGGCCACGCGGTTGGACAACGGCCGGATGTTGGAGTAAGTTAGCAGGGTTGCCTCCAAGCGGGGCACGTCCGGAAGATCCCGGATCGGGCGGTTTGACAAGAATCGTCCGAATAGGGTAATCTAGAGGAAACGAAGTGTGAGCCTCCACGTTGGAGTCGGTCAAAGATTCCAGCGGGGATGTATGCGTGCGTTTCTTGAGAACTCAACAGTGTGTTAAAAGCCAGTGCATGATGCACAACCCCGTTGATCGACGTTTGTCGGTTGATGGATTCCTTTTTGTTAGTTGGGTTCAGACCTTTTTTGGAGAGTT
>NZ_JBQQCC010000039.1:0-25473 GCF_052245635.1 Nonomuraea sp. KM88
CGATCCGGAGCTGGACGCCCCGGCCGTACTGGACGCCGCGCTCGCCCAGCTGCGAGCGTGAACCGGTCGTTTGGCGGATTAGGCGCTACGGGCCCTCCTGCGAACCTGCGGGCATATCGAGTTTCCACCATGCCCTTGGAAAGCCCCGGAGAGGTCGACGATGCCGAACGACAACGCGCCGGACACAGTCAGCCGGTTGGCCACCTGCAATCTCTGTGAGGCGATGTGCGGCCTGCGCGTCGGCCTCGCCGGGGATCGCGTCACCGGGATCCGCGGAGACGTGGAGGACCCGCTGTCCCGCGGGCACATCTGTCCGAAGGCCGTCGCCCTGCAGGATGTGCACAACGATCCGGACCGGCTCAGGAGCCCGGTCCGGCGCACGTCCTCCGGCTGGGCGGAGATCTCCTGGGACGAGGCGCTGGATCTGGTCGCGGACCGGCTCGCCGAGATCAGGGACGAGCACGGCGCGGACGCGGTGGCGACGTTTCTCGGCAACCCGGTGCTGCACAGCCTGGGGGCGATGACGCACGTCATGCGGCTGGTCCGGCTGCTCCGGACGCGTAACCGGTTCTCCGCCACGTCGGTCGACAACCTGCCCAGCCAGCTCACGTCCTACCTCCTCTACGGTCACCAGTGGCTGCACCCGGTGCCTGACCTCGACCGCACGTCGTTCTTCCTGGTATTCGGGGCGAATCCCGTGGTCTCCAACGGCAGTCTGATGTCCGCGCCGGACATCTCCCGGCGGCTTCGCGCGCTACGCGAGCGCGGTGGCCGGATGGTGGTGTTCGACCCGCGGCGCACCGAGACGGCGAAGCGCGCCGACGAGCACCATTTCGTCCGGCCCGGCACCGACGCCGCGCTGATCCTCGCGATGGCCCAGGTGATCCTCGCACGGGGGCCGGTCCGGCCGGCCGCCTACGTGGACGGCCTGGAGCAGGTACGCCGCGCGCTGGAGGACTTCACGCCGGAGCGCGCCGCGCAGATCACCGGGGTGGCCGCCGATACGATCCGCCGGCTGGCCCTGGAGTTCGCGGCGGCCGATTCGGCGGCGTGCTACGGAAGGGTGGGCGTCTCCACCCAGCGGTTCGGCGCGTTGTGCCAGTGGGGCATCCAGCTGCTCAACCTGATCACCGGGAACCTCGACCGCCCAGGCGGCACCCTGATGTCCACGCCGGCGCTCGACCTCGTCGGTGGCGGGCAGATCGACGCGGGTGGCTACGACCGGTGGCGCAGCCGGGTGCGTGGACTACCGGAGTTCGCCGGCGAGTTCCCGGTGGCGGCCCTCGCCGAGGAGATCACCACACCCGGTACGGGACGGGTACGCGCGCTGTTGACGGTCTCGGGCAACCCGGTACTGTCGACGCCCGGCGGGCATGTCCTGTCGGCGGCGCTGGCCAAGCTGGAATTCATGGCCGGCGTCGACTTCTACATCAACGAGACGACCAGGCACGCGGATGTGATCCTTCCGCCTACCCACGTCCTCGAACGAGATCACTACGACTTGATCTTCAGGCTCTTCGGCATCAGAGACACCGCCCGCTACACGCCCGCCGTCCTTCCCAAGCCGACCGGCGCGCTCGACGACTGGGAGATCTTCAGCGGGCTGGCCGAGCGGCTCGGGGATTCCGGGCCACGGGTGCCACCGGCCCGGATCGTAGACCTCGGGCTGGCCGCCGGGCCGTACGACCTGACCCTGGCCGGGCTCGGCGACCACCCGCACGGCCTCGACCTGGGCCCGCTGAAGCCCAGCCTGCCCGGCCGGCTGCAAACCCCGGACCAGCGGATCAACGCCGCGCCCGCGCTCGTACTCGACGACATCGAACGGGCCAGAACCGAACTGCTCACCCCGCGGCCGGCGACCACGCGACTGCTGCTGATCGGCCGGCGGCACCTGCGGGACGCGAACTCGTGGCTGCACAACTCGGCCCGGCTGACGAAGGGCCGCGCGCGGCACCATCTGCTGATGAACCCTGCCGACATGGAAGCGCGCGGGCTCAGCGAAGGCGACCTGGCGCGCGTCCAGTCGTGGCCGGGGGAAGTGACGGTCCCGGTCGCCGGCAGCGACGACCTCATGCCCGGCGTGGTGAGCCTGCCGCACGGCTTCGGGCACGTCTTCGAAGACGTACGGCTGGCCGTGGCCCGCGAGGTCGGCGGCGCGAGCGCCAACGATCTGACCGACCCGATGGTCGTCGACAGGCTCGGCGGCACCTCCGTGCTCAACGGCGTGCCGGTGACGGTCAGCCCGGCGGGCGAGTCCTGACCGGCGCGATCACGACCCGCTCGGAAGAGCGGGAGTATGACCTCGTCCACGAGCTGGGTGACCAGTTCCTCGGCCGGGACCGTGACGCCGGACAGGAAGGGGGCGTAGATCAGTGCCGGTAGATCAACGCCTTTCCGGTCCGCGCGCACCACGACGCCTTCGACGGTGAATCGCGCATACCCGTGTTCGGCCAGTTCGGCGAGCAGCACCTGAATAATGGTTATTTTGAGTTTCTCGCCCCGGCGGCGCGGCTTTCGGCGCAAGTCGTCAGTCATGGAACAGAGGCTCTCGATCAGGCCTCCTCATCACTCGATTAAGTCTCTTGCTGATGACTTTTAAGTCTCATAAAGGGGATACAATCGCGACCGAGGAGGCAGGCAATGCGTAAGACTGGACGTCGGCCGGGGACATCCACCACCAGGCAGGAGATCGTGGCCGCCGCGGCGGCCTCGTTCAGCTCCCACGGTTACGACGGGACGAGCATGCGGCAGGTCGCCGCGGACGCGGGTGTGGACCCGGCGCTGGTGCGCCGGTTCTTCGGCGGCATGGAGCAGCTCTTCAGCGCGGTCGTCGCCGAGGTCTTCCAGCCGGACCGCGCGATCGTCACCCTGCTCGACGGCCCGCGCGGCACCCTCGGCCGCCGGCTGCTCGGCTACGTCCTCAGCCTGCTCGGCGACGTCGACGCGCCCGGGCCGCTGCTCGGCATCATCCGCTCCGCCGCCACGAACGAGCACGCCGCGGCCCAGGTCAGGGAGTTCCTCGCGGCAGACTTCCTCGTCAAGCTCATCCGGACGCTCGGCATGGACCACCCCGAGCTGCGCGCGACGCTGACGGCCAGCCAGCTCGTCGGCCTGGTCATCACCCGCTACGCCGTACGCGCCGAGCCCTTCGTCGCCGCCGGCCCCGACCAGCTCGCCGACTGGGTCGCCCCGACCCTGCAGCGCTATCTCACCGGCCGGGCCCCAAGCCGGCAGCCACCGAGCCGCTAGCCCGGCGGCGGGCTGGGGCGGGAACCGAGGCTCCCGCCCGGCGCCCGGGCCATCACCCCTGAGCGACCCAGCATCCGGCCGTCAGCCCTGAGCGGCGAGGACGGCTTCCAGAGCCTCCAGCGCGGCGACTGCCCTGGTGACGCCCATCTCACCGGTGAAGCGCACCGCGTCGCGGACCTCGTCCACGCTCGCGGCGGCCAGCGCCAGCTCGACGTGCCGGCGGAACGACGGGCCCAGCTCGCCGAGCGTGACATGCGCGGTCAGCGCGACGAACGCGCGCTCGCGCGCGGACAGCCGATCCTCGGTCCAGGCCCGGCCGAGGCGAGAGGCGAGAAACTCCCCCAGCCACCGGTCGGCCACCGGCACCACGGCTTCGGCCCGCTCCTCGCCGCTCCGTTCCGGGTCGACGTCGGCGGCGACCTTGAGCCCCAGCTCGGCGCCGTATCGCCGCAATGCCTCCAGCGAGCTGGCCGCGGCCGGATAGCCGGCGTACGGGGCCACGAAGCGGATCAGCGCGAGCATGTCGCCATAGGAGACGCCGTGCATGTTCATCGCCTGGATGTGCATCTTGAACGCGAGCCCGACGTTGGCCAGGCAGATGTCGTGCGCGGTGACCTGGAGCAGCTTCTCCCGCGCGCTCGTGCCCGACAGGCCGAACGTGGCACCGCCCGTCTCCAAAGCTCCGCTCGAACTCGCCGTCCACGTCGGCCAGCGGACCACTGGGCAGCTTTGAGGCGGTCCGGCTCCGGGGGTGCGACAACGCCACCGGGCTGCTGACCGGCCACTGGTTCGACGGCCACGGCAGGTACGGCAGGCTGACCCGGTCGTCGGGCGCCTGGCGCTCGTCGCTGTGAAACCTGGACACCCAGCGGCCGTCGTGCATGCCGAAGGCAGTCCTGGTGATCTCCCGCACCTCGGCCGGCTCGAGCGGGGTGTCCTCGGGGACCTCGTACCGCCGGTCCCACGCGATCACCGGTACCAGCCGTCGCTGAAGGAGGCGAAGAAAGAGAAGCCCTCCCGGCAGATCTGCACGACCAGATCCCGCTCGGGGGCCTCGGTGACCTTGACGTCGGCGATCATCACGGACCGGATCGCCGAGTGCCCCACGTACGGCAGGTCGAGGGCCTTACGTACGGCGTTCCGCACGCCGTCGGTGCCCACGACGTACCTCACGTGCACCGCCTCCCCCGACCGCAGGCGCACCTCGACCGAGTCACGGTCCTGGCTCAGCCCGACGACCCCGGCGCCGCGCTCGATGCGGGCGCCGAGCCGCCTGCCCCGTTCTTCCAATACCCGTTCCGTGTTGTACTGCGGCGTGGACAGCAGGGAGGGGAACCTGGTCGGCAACCGGGTCAGGTCGAGGTCGAAGCTGCCGAACAGCTGTCACGTCGATGCCCGCACGTGCCAGATCACCGGCGAGCAGCAGGCCGGTCGGCCCGGCCCCGACCACGATCACCTCGGCGCCGAATCCGTCATCGATACCTCCTCCTGAGGCGGCCGGCCCGTCACGCCGCAACCTCCGCGAGGCAGGCCGGCCTCGAATTTCGGCATGCGGCCGCGCGACGCGAGCCCGGCGCCCGCGGCCACTGCCTCTTCAGGCGCGGCGGCCACCGAATCCGTCAGCCGACCGGCGGCGACGCGACCATACGAGAAAGCCCGGGCGCGGTGCCCGGGCTTGTCGGTGACGGCGGTCAGTGCCGCGGCTGGACGGCCGGGGGGCCGGTCGGCCTCCTGGTCGCGGGCAGGGCCCACAGCGCCAGGCAGCCGACCAGGATCCCGCCCACCCAGGCGGTCCAGGCAGCGGCGGCGAGCCCGGTGAAGGAAATGACCCACGGCGCGGCGATCGCCAGCACCGCCCAGATGACGTTGGTCCACTGGCTGACCGCCGACGAGGGTTGCGCCAGCGCCCACAGCGCTGTGCAGACGATCAGCACCCCCATCATCACCAGAGCCGTCGCCGCACCGGAGTCGGTGTCCGTCCAGACGGGCGCCAGCGCCAGGTACAGGCCGACCGCGATGTTGGTCCAGTCCTGCCAGCGTGTCCATGGCTTCATGGGTTCCTCCTTTGGGATGAAGCCGATCTTTCGCCGGGTTCCTCGGTCAGAAGCATCTCGGCACTTCGAACGCTAGAAATGCCGGCAATTTTCCGAATCCGCCAAGTGACGCGGCGGGTGACCAGTCCGTTCTCCCTTCCGTGCGTGTCACCTTCTCAGTCGTACCGAACGAAACGGTTCGGAATGTGGTCGCGGCTTGACATGCCAAGCAAGCGGAGCCGACCATGACGCCAAACGACAGATCGGTGCCTGCCGACTTGCCCGCGAATCCGGCCACTTTCGTGATCGTCGCCGTGCATGGCGAGAGCTCGTTCCGCGCGATCCGTTCTTGGGCGGCTCCCGTCGGATGACAGATGCGCCACATCGAGCCGGTGACGTTTCGTTGAGCATCATGAGGACGGAATTGCGGGGAAGAACGGTTCTGATCACCGGCGGCACCAGCGGCATCGGGCGGGCACTGGCCGTGGAACTCGACCGGCGCGGCAACACCGTGATCGTCTGCGGCCGGCGCACGGATCGGCTGACGGAGCTGCGCGAGCGACATCCGGGCATAGCCGTACATCAGTGTGATCTGGCCCTCGACGGCCAGCGGCAGCAGTTGGCCGACCAGCTGACAAAGGAGTTCCCGAGCCTTGACATGGTGGTCAACAACGCCGGGATCCAGCTGAGGTCCGACGTTTCCCGGCCGATCGACCCAGCGCGGCTGCGGGCGGAGACCGACGTCAACGTGATCGCACCCACCCACCTCACTTCACTGCTCGCCGGGCAGCTGGCCGGGAAGCCGGGTGCCACCGTCGTCAACATCACGTCGGCACTGGCGTTTGCACCGCTGGTCACGGTGGCCTTCTACAGCGCCACCAAGGCCGCCATACACTCCCTGACGATCTCTATGCGCGAGCAGCTGAAGAAACTCGGAATCCGGGTAGTAGAGGTCGCACCACCAGCGGTGGACACCGAACTCGGCAGCGACCTGCGAGACGACCTCACCGCCACGCACGGCGGCATGCGGGTCGCCGAATTCGTGACCGAGACCGTCACCGGCCTCGAAGCGGGCGCCGAAGAGATCCTCGTGGGTCTCTCCCAGCAGCTCAAGGCCGACCCGGAAGGGATGTTCGACACGCTGAACTCGATGTTCGACCGGGGCTAGATGTTCTGCCAGTGACCCGACCTACCACGAAAACCGGCTGCACCCGGTGAATCCCTCAGGACCGGGTACAGCCGGTGTCCCGCAGCGGGTGTGCGGGCCGCGGAGGCCGGAGTCAGCTCACCGTGGCGTTCGCTCGATCGCGCCAGGCGGCGAATCGGGCCGCGGCGTCGTCCGTGGGCACGCCGAGCTGTTCCCACATCTGGTTGAAGTCGTAGAAGAAGCGTTCTGTGGCGATCAGCTCGTCGCGGACGTACCAAAGGCACACGTACGGCAGCTCGAACGCGGCGCCGGTGGGCTCGATGCCAGCCAGCGGGCCGCGCATCGTCCCGGTGATCGTGCCCACCGCCATCACCAGGTCGTCGATCTCCACGAACTCGTCCATCTGCACCGCGTAGTCGGGAAACGCCCCCAGGAACGCGGTGAACTGCTGCTGGGCCTCCCGCTTGCCGTGCGAGGCCGACTGGAAGGCGACGGTCTCGAACACGACGTCCTCGTGGCACCACTCCAGGCAACCGGGCACGTCACCGCTGGTCTTCGCGGTGGAATGCGCCCGCACCACCTCTTTCGGCGTCATGGCCGCCCCCTTTTCGCTTCTCGTTGTACATCGACGGATAAACCGTAGGAAGCCGGGGCCGGGCGGCGCATCTGCCGCTCGACCGGTCACCGGCGGGCCCCCGGCCGGCCCTCCGGCGGGGTGGTCTCGCTCAGCCGGCGAACCTGATCGGCACGGTGACCGCCTCGTTGGCCCGGCTGACCAGCACCTCTCCCCGATGCACCTCGATCGGGCTGACCCCGAACCTGTCGGCCAGGCTCTGCTGCACCCCGGTCACGGTCGCCTCGGCCCTGGTCGCCGCCTCGGCGTCAGGGAAGAAGGTGACCGTCAGCGCAGTCCCTTCTCCCGTGTTGACCGCGGCATAGCACGCTGCCGACTTCCTCCGGAATACGGTCCGCGAACTCACGATCCACCTGTTTGATCATCTCGTCGAAGGAACCGGTGCCGGTGTCGTAGCGCCAGATCATCGCGTACATGAATCCTCCTTGATCGCTCTGTCGCATCAATATAAGTCCCCAATCGGGGACTTATGTGTCCGTCAACTGACCGGGCATCCATTCCTGTACCGCTTCAGAACCCATCACATAGGGCTTGAACTGGGGATTCTCTGCAGTGGCCACGCGGCTCGGTGAGACTCGGTGATCAAGCAGCCGAGCACCCTCCGGCGTTGGACCCGACCTTCCAGCGGCACGACGGGACTGGTGCGGCCGATGGCCGTTGTGGTGATCGACGTGGTCACCGAGCACCGACCGCAGGTGCTGTTCGTTGTAGATCGGCATGCGGTCGGTGCACTCGGCCCGCACAGTACGTACCCACCGTTCGGCGTAGCAGCTGGCCCGCGACGTGCGTGACGGGGTCTTCACCACCGTCACGTCCGCGCCGGCGAAGACCTCGTCGAAGACAGTGGTGAACTTCTCGGTCGCTGATGAGGAAGCGGAAGGATCTGATCCGGTCACCGAGGTCCATGAGCGGGTTGCGAACCTGCTGAGCCGTTCAGGCACCGGTGGGCTGGCGGTCACACCAGGATGTGCACATGCCGGGTGGCGACTTCCATCACGAACAGCACGTACCGGCGCCTCAAGGAGATCGCGTCGACATGGAAGAAGGCGACGGCCAGCAGCCCTTCGGCCTGGGCGCGCAGGAAGACCCTCCATGAGGTGTCGACGACTCGGGGAGTCGGCCTGAATCGCTAATCCCGGAGGATTCGGCGTACGGTCGCTTCGCTGATCCGGTAGCCGAGTCGGAGCAGCCGACGGTGCCCGGCCGGCAGTGTGCCCGGCGTCATGAGTCGATGAGCCCGCAACCCGGGCGGCAAGAGCCGTGCCAGCGCGGCCAGGATCGCTCGATCGGCCCAGTCCGGCTTCGGCCGGGCGACCTGACGCCGCAGCACCGTCACCTCATGCCGGAGCACCATGATCTCGGCATCCTTGGCCGCCTCACTTCGGCCCAGGAGGATCAGCCAGCCGAACACCCGGATCACGACCAGATACATGAGACGGAGAGACACAAGAACCGATCTTGCCCGTACCACCGCATCACGTCGATCTGCAGGTCAAGCGCCCTGCGACAACTTTTAGAGCACTACAGGGTTCCGACGTTGGGTCAAACGACAGCACCGACAGGAAAGGGGGCCGCCATGACCCGTGACGTGCGGGAGGTTTGGGGTGGTCCCTTCCGACCGAGGCACCGAAGATCCGGCATGCGGTCCCCCGGGCGCGGGCCGGGCGTCCACCGGCGCGAGCCCCAGGGCACGAGCGGCCCGTGCCGGTGGCTGATGCCGAGTTGGGAGGTGCCCAACCACAGCTTGCGCTGGACAGCGGCAGGCGCAGGACCGGCACCACGAACTTGTCACGAACCAGGCGTTTGCCGCGGGTGGACGGCAGCATGATGTCGACCGCGGTGCTGGTGGCCCACAGCACCTTCTGGGCCAGCGGACGCCGCTCGCCCTCGTAAGTGTCCAGCAGGCGGCAGTCGGCGCGGCCCAGCGCCACGAGCACAAGCTCCCACGCCAGGTTCTCCGCGTCGCCCAGGCCGGTGTTCTGTCTGGCCGCCGGACGGGCTCTGGATGTGCGCCGCGTCGCCCGCAATCAGGATCCGGCCGTTGCCGTAGGCGTCGGCCGGCCGGCGGCGGATGCGTAACTCCGAGACCCAGCAGAACTCCGTGACCAATTCGCGGCCCATCCCGCTGCGGCGGGAGAACTCGCTCAGCACGCGCTCGGTGATCTCCTCGTCGGACAGGCCGTCCGGCAGGTCAGACGGTGGTTCGGTGAAGACCCGCCAGGTGTCGTCCGGCAGCGCGGTGACCGACAGCATGTGGCCGGCCTCCATCCAGGTGGTGCTGCCGTTCCTGTCCAGCGGCCACTTGGCCCGTACGTCGACCATGAGCAGGCGTTCCATGACTTTGCGGCCGGAAAGCCGATGCCCGCGAGCTTGCGTACCGTGCTGTGGGCGCCGCCACAGCCGATCAGCCAGTCGGCGTCGAGCCGCTGCTCGGTGCCATCCACCGCCTGGACGATGGCCGTGACGCCGCTGTCGTTCTGGGTGGCCCCCACCAGGCGTCGGCTGGTGCGCGACGGCCTGCCCGACGTGGAGGCGCAGCACGCCACGTGGCTCCAGGACCAGCGCGCATGAGGTGGTGGCGGGACCGTCGGCGGCGTCCACGAGCCGTACGGGGACGCCGCGCAGCGCGGAGCGCCAGCCCGGTGCGCCCGGCGGCTGCGATGAGAAACGGTGTCGATGACTCAGTAAACGATACGGTACCGATTACTAAGTTTCTCCACCGGGGCCGGGTCGTCAGGTTGTCCGCGCCTGCCAGAAGGGCCCGGTCAACCCCAACCTCGCGAAATACTCGGCGCTGGCCGCCGGGTCGCGGCGCTGGTAGCCGGGGTCGAGCCGGCCCGCGTACCAGCCGTGGGCCAGCCGCCACAGCGTCGTCAGGTCCATGACGTATCCGCGGTCATGGCCTGTACGGCTCAGCCACACCTCCACGCAGTCCGGCCCGCAGAACAACCGCTGGTTCGCGCACGTGTGGAGCACGTTGTCCCACATGCGGGCGACGGGCACGAGGAAGTGCGCCACCTGCTCGCCCTCCGGGGGTGCCTCGCGCCCCACCGCCCAGGCGTGGGGCGCCGCGCAGTTCGGGCAGCGGGTGGCGACGAGGACCTCGCCCTCCGCGCTGAGCAGGTGGGGCAGCGCGAAGGAGTCCCAGGCGCAGCCGCCCCACCACAGCGTGCTCTGCCCCATCACGGAGAAGCCGAGCGGCACTGCGGAGAACGGGTGCGCCATGACGATCCGGCCGTCGCGCATGACGAGGTCGCGGCCGGCACCGAGCCGGTCGAGCGCCTCGATCACCTGCTCGCGCGGCAGGGAGACGGCCAGATCGTCAACAGTGGGCGCTCGGCCCGTTTCGGCGAAAGAACGATAGACGGCCAGGCGGATCGCTTCCATGGCGTCACCGTACCGGGGAGGGTCAGACCTCCTCGGCGACGCCCAGGTACATCACGCGCGGGTCCGTCGGGTTGAACGCCATCGAGGTGACCCGGTCGTAGGCGTTGTGGGTGGTGGTGACCTGACCGGTACGGGCGTCGTAGCGGTAGACGTCGGTGCCGATGCCCTGCCAGCCGGTGCCCCACACGAAGTAGAGCACGCCCGGGTCCGCCGGGTGGGCGGCCATCTCCGGCCCGTTGGGGAGGGTGATGGCGCTGGTCTGGTCCACGATCGGGGCGAAGGTCGCTCCGCCGTCGAGGGAGCGGTAGATGTGCCGACCGTCGGACGGCACCTGCTCGTGCGATTCCTTCAGGTTGATGCCCATGGCGTACACGACGTTCGGCGCGGCCGGGGAGATCGTCGCGCTGAACACGTTGACCTTCTCCCCGGGCTCTCCCAGACCGGTGGATCGGGTCCACGTCCGCCCACCGTCGTAGGTGACGCGGATGCCCTCCCACACGGTGCCCAGCACCACGTGGTCCAGGTCGTCCGGGTGGAAGACCGCGGTGTAGATCCGCTGCGGCTCGCCGCCCTGGAAGGCGGGCGTGCCGACCGGCTCCCAGGTGCGCCCGCCATCGCGTGACTCGCGCAGCTGCCCGTCGCCGTCCATCACCCGCAGGCGGTCGCGGTGCAGCGGATCGGCGCCCAGCCCGGCCACCTCGCTCGTCGGCGAGGTCAGCGGCGTGACGCCGCCGGGGGTGACCAGCGAGATGGCGCCCTGGTTGTCCCACGCGTAGGCCCGGCCGCCGCGGGCCGCGGTCAGCCGGATGTACCAGCCGTTCACCTCGCCCACCCGAGTCCAGGTGCAACCGGCGTCCTTCGAGGTCAGTAACGTGTTGTTCGACATGGCGAGCAGGCGGCCCGGACGGTCGAGCGCGACGAGCCCGGTCGTGTAGACGACCGGCTTCAACGCCTGGCTGGTCGCCATGATCGTCTTGCCCTCGTCGCGGGTGAACGTCACCGACCCGTCGCCGGTGACCGTCTCACAACGCGGCTGGTGCCGGCCGCCGCGACCGTCGACGCCGGCCGCGGGGTCGTCGGCGACGGCGGGCGCCGCGGACGACAGCGCCACGAGCGCGGCCGTGATCCCCAAGGTGATCATCTTTTTCACGGACTGCCTCCTTGACAGGCTCAACCGGGGAGGTCCCCACTCCGTCCTATAGCGGGGCCGATCGCTCAAGGTAGAGTGGAGTGCTGGCAGGTTCATGACATTGCAGGAATGCGACAGCCTCGCGGTGATCGCTGCGGGAAGAGATTTCAGCGCTGCGCTCCGGGCTGGGAAGAGGCCGGGATCACCGCCGTACGCTGGGGCGGAGAGGGTGGCGCAGCCCCGGCGGGGGTGCCCGCAGAAGGCCGGCCGCGCCGGGAGACCGGTCGGATGACAGATGCGGATACGACGCAGATGCCGTTGAGTGGGGCGGTCATGGACACGCGAACACACGGCAGAGCGCTTGTGCCGGGTATCCGGGTTCAGCCGGATCAGCGGCCCCCGCCGGAGGCCTGTCAGCGGGCAGGGCGGCCGGATCCGATCGTACGAAGCCCACGCGCCCATGGGCGGCGCGCGGAAAGAAGGAGATCTCCAACGTGATCCTGGTAACCGGCGGCACCGGAAACGTCGGCTCCGCTCTGGTGAGTCAGCTGGTCGATGCCGGCGAGAAAGTACGCGTGATGACCCGGGACCCCAGCGGCCGTTCGTTCCCCGACGGGGTCGAGGTGGTGCCCGCGACCTGACACGGCCGGACACCCTGCCGGCGGCGCTGTCCGGTGCCGGGCGCGCGTTCCTGTTCCCCGTGTTCGACGCGGTCGGCGCTTTCCTGGAGGCGGGCCGGCAGGCCGGGCTGCGGCATGTCGTGCTGCTGTCCTCCTCGGCCGTCACGTATCCCGCACCGGGGTGGATCGGCGGCCTGCACCTGGAGGCCGAGCGGACGGTCGCCGCGTCCGGGCTGGCCCACACGTTCGTGCGCCCCGAGGCGTTCATGACCAATGACCTCGCGTGGGCCCATGAGATCCGCCAGAGCGGCGTCGTACAGGGGGGCGTACGGCATCGCCGCCACGGCCCCGGTGGATCCGCGCGACATCGCCGCGGTCGCCGCCCGCGCGCTGCTCGATGAGCGGGCCGACCAGGCGTACGTGTTGACCGGGCCGCAGTCGCTGACCGAGGTCGAGCGGGTGCGCATCATCGGGGAGACGATCGGGCTGCCGTTGCGGTTCGAGGAGTCGCCCCATGAGGAGTTCCGGGAGCGGCTGCTGTCGCACGGAATGCCGGTGCCGGCGGCCGACTCCCTCCTCGATCTCCTGGCCGCCCGGTCCGGCAAGACCGCGCCGGTGCTGCCGACCGTCGAGAAGGTCACCGGCCGACCGGCGATCACCTACTCCCAGTGGGCCGCCGACCATGCGGCGGCGTTCGAACCGGCGCCCGCCTGACGGCCGTCACCCGATCACGCATCTCAGGGCAGTGCATGACACGCGCTCTACCGACGGGTCTCGCTCCAGGAGGCCCGGCTGAGCGATGGGGTCGGCGAGAATCCCGAGCATGGCGGCGACCTCGGGGGCGCAACGGCGGGACGGCCGCCGCAGCGTACAGACTCCGGGTCGGAGCGGTTGGACGAGACCCCCGGCATCGGTCCCGGCTCGCCCAGGCGATCATGCGGAGGTAGGGCAGGACATGGCGCAGTTCCGCGCCGCTGGGTGCCCCTGGTCGGAGCACGCACAACTCAGACCGGGCGTGCGGGCTGGGGCGTGCAAACCACGCACCCGCGTGGGCCGGAAGGACAAGCGCCAAGCAGCGCCAGTTCAAACCACTGCCCAGCCGGAGCCCGAGCCGGCTGGAATCTTGGTCGTGGGGAGCGCGTCGTCGCTCATACTGCCATGATCTGTTTTGACACGTCAGAGAGCCGTTGATGAACCTGCACACCCTTGCCGAGCAGTCGCAGTTCCGCCTGACCGGGCGGCTGGAAGAAGTCGAGACCCTGTGTGCGGCCTTCGCCGAACGCTGGCCCGAGCAGGTGCGCAGCTTCGTCTTCGGCCACTCGGCACAGGGACGCCCGCTGCGCGCCCTGCTGGTTACGCGCAGCGGCGCGTTCACACCAGGCGCCCTGAGAGAACGCGGCATCCCGGTGCTGCTGGTGCAGGCCGGTATCCATCCGGGTGAAAGCGACGGCAAAGACGCGGGTTTCGCCGCGCTGCGCGAACTCCTCGGCGGTTACCCGCTGACCGGCCCGGCGGGCGGATCACCCATCGAGACCCTTCCGCCCCAGGGAGATCCGCTGGAGCATGTCGCGGTCCTGTTCGTGCCTGCCTTCAACGCCGACGGCCACGAGCGGACGGGCCGCTGGAACCGTCCCAACCAGATCGGCCCGGACGAGACCGGCTGGCGCGCCACCGCGCACAACCTCGACCTCAACCGCGACTACACCAAGGCCGACGCTCCCGAGATGCGAGCCCTGCTGGCGCTGGTATGCGATTTCGACCCGCTCGTCGCTGCCGACCTGCACGCCACGGACGGAGCCGACTTCGAACCCGACGTCTCCATCCAGGTCGAGCCCATCCACCTCGGTGATCCCCACCTCCATCCTCTCGGCACCGCCCTGCGCGACGCGCTGATCGGCAGACTCGACGCGCAAGGCTCGCTGGCGCTGCCCTTCTACCCCGACCCCATCGTGCTCGACGACCCCGCCTCCGGCTTCCAGGTCACCGCCTACACCCCGCGCTACTCCACCGGCTACTTCCCGGCCAGAAACCGGTTCACCGTGCTGGTGGAGACCCACTCCTGGAAGGACTACGCCACCCGGACCCGCGTCAGCCGCAACGCGATCATCGGCCTGGTCGAGATCGTCGCCTCGTACGGCACCCCATGGCGCGCGGCCGTGGCGGAAGCAGATCAGCGCGCCGCCCGACTGGGCGGCGGAGAGGTCGTACTGGACATCGCGATCGACCAGCACCCGACGGCCACCATCGACTTTCGCGGCTACGCCTACACCCGCGACCTCTCACCGATCTCCGGCGAACCGGTCACCGTCTACGACCCCGCCACCCCGCAGATCTGGCGTGTCCCCTTCTATGGCAAGGTCCTGCCGAAAGTCCGTGTACGCGCACCACGTGGCGGCTACCTCGTGCCAAGGGAGTACGCGGCGATGGCCGCGGACACCCTCGCCCTTCACGGGCTCGTCTTCCATGCCCTCGACAAGGACGCCGGCCAGCTGAGGACCGAAGCGTTCCGCGCCACCGGCATGCAGTTCTCACCGATCCCGTTCGAAGGACGGACGCAGCTCGCCCTCCAGGGCGAATGGCGTGTCGAGTCGCAGCCGTTGCCCGCGGGCAGCTTGTTCGTGCCGATCGAGCAGCCCGGCGCACGCCTGGTGATGACGCTGCTGGAACCGCAGGCACCCGACTCGCTCGCGGCCTGGGGGTTCTTCAACAGCCACTACGAGTTCAAGGAATACGTCGAACCCTACGTCACCGAAATCTTCGCCCGGCGCATGCTGAAGCAAGACCCGGCGCTCGCCGCTGAGTTCCAGCACAGACTGGCCGAAGACCCGGCCTTCGCGGCCAACCCCGAAGCACGCCGTGAGTTCTTCGTACGCAGGCACCCCTCCTGGGACACCCTCTACGCGATGTACCCCATCCTGCGTACCGACGCGGTTCCACCCCTGGCCTGAGCTCCTCTGCGGACGCCTCAGCGTCGTCGGCGCACGCGACCTGGAACGGTCTTCCCCTGACGCCCTGCCTTGCGCAGCACCGTCCGGATGATCTCAGCGTCCCGGTCCCGCCTGGATCAACAAGCCCAAGAGCGACGAACCGACGAACACCACAGAGAAGGCGACACAGAACGGCCCAGCTCTCCCCGCCTGGGGTGTCTTGGCAGGTTCCGGAGCGAGTGCCCGCTTCACTACGCCTGTCCGGACCTTCTTGTTGACACACCCGTCATATGACGGATGTGTCGCGATGGGGCGTATGTCAGCCTGTAGGGGCCGACGCGGGATCAGGTACCGACGGTCTTCCCCGTCCCGCCTCGTGCGCGGGAGAGCACGGGTCGGCCTGACCGGATCATGCGACCACCGAGCCCTATGCTCACCTGGACGTTGGCAATCAACCTGGACAAGATCGTCCCGCTCATCCGAGACTTCCTGGGCCACGCCAGCCGAACCCCACGCTCTCGTTACGGCCCGCGATCCGGCCTGCCGCATCGTAGGCGGTCACGGTGACGGGCGGGGTGTCGACGAAACGCTCCGGTTCACCGCTGTTCCTGCTCTTGCGGGAGACGGTCTTGGTCAGCGTCCTGGCGATGAAGAAGCCGTTGCTCACAACGGCGTCCGTACGCTCGCCGGGGGACCATGCGATCGTCACCCGCCGCACGTCGAGAGCGACTCGGCCGGCGACAATGCGCACGTAATTGTCATGGGGCGGCGGGTTCTCCCGATACCAGTAGTGCGTCGCATAGACGTCCACGCTCAGCTTGCCGGGGAACCCGGCCACGTCCCCCGGCACCTTGTTGCCCCAGTAGGTGAAGACCGGGGGCTCCGGCAACTCTTTCGTCGGCGTGCACAGAACGAAGCCCTTGGCGCTGCCCACAAGGGCGCTGGAGCCGTTCTTGTCCCGGTATTCCGCCAAGACACGGAAATCCCGCACCGTGCCGTGTGCCGGGTTGCGCCGGTCGGGGTTGACGTTGACGGACGGGCCGCCGGCGGGCATGCACTCACGCACCAGCCGGAGCTGCTCGGGGGTGTTCGGCGGCAGCTCACGGACCGGCGGCTCGGCGACCTTCGCGGTCATCTGCGCCCCGTCAAGAGGGAAGAAGAAGCCGAGCCCCGCGGCCAGCGTGGCGATGGCGGCGAGGGACCACGACAGGCGGCGGCGCGCCGATCGGGCGGTCGCGCGGGCGGCGTAGGCCGAGGCGTTCACCGGGAGGGCCTCGTCGGCCATGCGGCGCAGTCCCTCGGCGATAGTGCGCTCGTTGACGGTCGTCATGTCAGGCCTCCAGGGCGACGGGTTCGCCGACCAGCTCGCGGAGCCGGGCGATCGCCTGATGCGTCTGGCTGCGTACGGTGCCGACCGAGCAACCCATGATCTTGGCCACCTCCGACTCCGGGAGATCTTCGTAATAGCGCAGCACCAGCACCGCCCGTTTGCGCACAGGCAGCGCACGTAACGCCTGGTCGAGGGTGATGCGGTTGTCGACCTCGGCGGTCCGGTCCCCGGTCGCCCGCTCGGGCACGGCGTCCATCACGCGTTCCCTGCCCCACCCCGGGCTCCGCCACCGGTCCACCTGTTCGTGGTACATCACCCGGCGCACATACATCTCCGGATTGCCGCGGATCCTCCGCCAGCGGCCGGCCGTCTTGGCCAACGCGCTCTGCAGGAGGTCCTCGGCGGCATGCTGGTCGTTGGTGAGGACGTACGCGAGCCTGATCAGGCTGTCCGAGCGGGCGGCCACGAAGTCGGCGAAGTCGCGTTGCTGGTCGGGATGCACGAGTCTCCTTGAGGCGGGGGTCTCGCCCTGTTCAGACGTGTCCGGGACCGTGTTTCTATGGCGTGCTCGTGCGCCGGGCCTGGGGACGGTTCGGCCGCACCCGGCGCATCGGCCCCTGTGAGCTGCGCCGGGGCGTCCTTGCCCTGATCGCCGAGGAGCCACGTCGCAACTACCGGTTCATGAGCCGCCTGGACGACCGCATCGACCTCAGCCATTCAACCGGGGCGTAGCTGGTGCTCCAGAACTGCGAGGATTCGGATGTCGAAGCCATATCCGCGGCAGGAGCAGGTGCGCCTTTCCGGTGAGTGAGTGTATCGGGTGGGACGCCGGTCGTCTGTCACCGCCGACAGAAAAGGGCTGGCCGGTCACGCGGGCGCGGTCCTGCTGCACAAGATCGCCGATCGAGTGGGGCTGACCCAGATGCTCGGCGGACTGTGGCCGGATGGACAGAGTGAGACCTACGGCTTTCAGCGCGCCATGAGGCGCTCTGGCGTATCTCCGGCGCAGCCGGAAGGGACGCGGAAGGAGGTTCCCGGGCCTGATGATTCACCTTGATGGGAAACGCTGACGGGACCAGAGCATGTCAGGAACCTGGCGGTCAGACCGAGACGCTGCGGGTGGTGCGCCAGGAGGCCCGCGTGACATGGCGAAAGCTGTATTGCCCGAACCCCAATCCTCAGCGGAGACAACCTGGCTGAAGCCACAGTCATGTTCCGTGATCTAGAATTGGATCTTGTTGTGGCGTAGCCATCGTTCCCAGTAGCGGCTGCTGCGGGCGCGGGCTCAGTGGGCGCGTCGGTGGTGTGACCATGCCAGGGAGCGATGGCGGCGCTGGTCAGATGTGCCAGGAGCCGGCGGATCTCGGCTGGGGCGAGGAAGACCAGGCCGCACGTGCTTTTGGGGCATGAGCGGCGGTGACGGCGAGGTAGTCGTGTGCGAGCATGGCCAGGGTGATGTGGCGGTGCCACCGTCGTAGCGGCGGACCTGATACGGGTCCTGCGGGAAGGCGCGGGTCGTCGTCGCGGTGCCGCATCCAGCGTCAGGCGAGATCCTCCGGTGGGAGCCAAGTGGTGCGAGAGACTGACACGTCACCGTGGACGGCCGCGAGATTCCCGCACGGCGTTGCGCCTGCCTTACCGGCCGGCGCCGCCTTTCTGCTGGTCTGCCTGCTGCCGCTGGGCGCGACCGCGGGGGTGTTCGCGGCGACGGCCGACACGGACTGGTCGTCTCTGGCACTGTTCGTCGCCATATTCGCCAACCTCATCCTCGCCCCCCTTCTTTCCACGATGGTCGCTGTCAATCTGGAGCCGACGGTCAAGCCGCGCCTGATCGGATGTTTCGTCGTGGCGACGCTGCTCGGCATCGGCCTCGGCGGGAACGCGGCCATCCACGCAAACCAGGCATACCTGCACTGGTACGGCATGCCCAAGCAGGCGCGGATCTCCCTGGTGGAAGTCGACGACGCCAAGCGCGTCGTGCGCTGCACATACATCCTGGGCGGCGTCTTCGCCGATCAATGGATGGACGAGTTCCCGGTCGAAACTCAGCCGGATCGTGCGGCGTGCGAGGCCAAGGTCGGCACGGTCATCGAGGTGATGGTCGACCCGCGACGGCGCGTCCAGCCGCGCACAAGTGCTGACCTGGAGGGTATCGGCACGGCGCTGTGGATCGAGGGCGGGCTGCTGCTGATGGCGGGGCTCGGCGCCGTGACCACCGCGGGCATATCCGTCCGGCCACACAGGGGCCCGACGGAGGCGGGGCGGGTGGTGATCGATCGCCCCGCCCCGCGACGCCGACCCCGGCCACGTCGGCAAAGGTGATGTCAGGGCCTCGGCGAAGCCCCGCAAGCGCGTAATGCGGGCACCTGGACGGGGAACGATCAGGTCGAACGCGGAAAGTGATCTTCCCGAGCCGAGGCGATCTCCGCCTCAACCGTCCGCCGGGATCCTGACCGCCGACGTGGTCAAGTCCTGGCAGCACACCTCCTGGACCATCATCCACGACCCCGACTTCGCCACGAAGGCCGCCCGCGTCCTCGGCCTCTGCCAACGCCTCTGGAACGGACAACCCCTCACCGGCAACGACCATGTGATCTCCACCGACGAGGGACCTCGATCCAGGCCCGCTGCCGCCGTCCCACCCTGCCGCCCGGCGCCGCCTCGCGCCGCCCGCACGATGCGCGTCAACCACGGCTACGACTGCGGTGGCGCACCGGCCCACCTCGGCCTGGCCGCCTACGACGTCCACTGGGGCTCAGTTGATCGGTTCCTTCTTCGAGATGCTCGACGAACTCGCGTTCTACGCCCTTGCGGTGGCCATCACCCTGGTGCCGACGGCTGCCGTCCTGATCGGCAACACGCGTCATGGAAGGTGTCATCGCGGTCCTGATCGGCGGCGTGTTCGCGGCGATCATCCTGATCGTCAGGAAGGTCTTCCTCTTCGAAGAGCTCGGGCGCTACCTTGGCGACGCCCCCGCGCAAAGGTCCTGGCCAGCCGCACCAGCGGGCTGATGTTGCGGGCCAACCAGCGCGCGCCACGACCCCGGGACGCCCGCAGCTCACCCTCGGCGCCGGTCATTTGATCGATTGACGTCCCGTATGTACCGTCAGCACGATCGGATGCGTGCAGATTGACTTCTCCAGATTCTCCGCGCCTGCCGACACCGAGGGCCTCGTCGAGTTCCTGACCGGCGAAGAGCGGCCCTTCCACGCGGGCATTCCCGATGCGGAGGCGACCAGAAAGCGCGCCGTCGACGGCCTCTACGACAACGAGGAGAGCCGCACATTCTGGATCCTCACGGACGACGGCCGCCGGGCCGGCCTGGTCCGCCTCCAGGACCTCACCGACGACACCCCGATGTTCGACCTGCGCGTGGCCAAGGCATGGCGCGGCCGCGGCCTCGGCACGGCGGCCGTCTCGTGGCTGACCTCTTACCTGTTCAAGGAGTTCCCGGAGATCACGCGGATCGAGGGGAGCACGCGTCAGGACAACCGGGCGATGCGGGCGGTGTTCCGCAAGTGCGGCTATGTGAAGGAGTCGCATTACCGGGAGGCGTGGCCGAGCCCGGAGGGGACATGCCACGACTCGATCGGTTATGCGATCCTCCGGCGGGACTGGGTCTCGGGGACGGTGACGGTGCCCGACTGGAACGACGAGCCGGGCGTGTAGGGGTCCGAAAAGGAAGAGCCCTTCGCCTCCGAGCTGCCCACCCGCTCTGACCCCCCGCCTGCGGCTCCCGGACGAGCCCCACCGCTTTCGGGCTTCAGCGAGCCCGGATTTCCTGATCTAGGCGTCCAGGGCGCGGGGTGGGTTTCGGCCCGTCGAAAAGACGGCCCTGCCAGCCGCCATCTGCGCCATCCCCGCAGGTGGATAGGTATGAAAGGTCGTCTACACAAAAAACTGATCGATGACCCCGTCGTAGGTTTCCTGGTCGGGCCCGAGAGTGATCTTTAAGTAGATCTCCAACGAGGTGTGGCTGGTGTGGCCGGAGTACGGCTTCTTCCACGATGACTCGAACAGGTAGGCCGCGCCTTTCTCGCGGGCGGCGGCGATGTGCGGTGCGAGGGTCTCCTTGTAAGTGGCGGGGCAAGGGGACGGTGCGGCACCACCAGCTTGACAACCGCCCGCCACATCCTGGCCGATCAGAACCAACGCCCGGCGGGGGCAACACCATCGGACGTCGTGCTGTGCGCCCGGGGAGCCGGTGTCACCACCACATCGACGTGGCTCGTACCCAGGCTGGTGACAGGACGACAAACCCGCTTCGCCCACGAGAAACCCTCGTCCGCCTGCAAATGGAGCTGCTGCGTGACGTCCGGCAACGCGAGCACCAGGAAGCTACCCAACCTCACCGAGGCTGCGGTCCGGGCACCGGCCCTCTTCGGCGACTGGCTCAATGCCCGTCTGGGATCGTTCGGTCAGGACACGTCGGCCGGTGCTCGGTCGTTCGCCTTCTCCCTGCACCGGGTCGTGCTGCTGCCGTACCCGGTGAAGAGGCTGCGTGCGCTGGGCCGGCACCGTACCGACGAAGCAGTCGCCGCCGAAACGATCCTGCGCCATCGGCACCGCGAGCAGCCCCCGATCGGCCGGGCACAGATCGTCGAGCTCCTAGCCGACTGCGCGCGCGGCCGTGGCAGTGCCTTCGACCTGCGTGCCTTCCATGACCGGTTGTGGCGCGAAGGCAACGTCCCGCTCATGTTGCAGCGCTGGAAACTGCTCGGCGACCGTGACCCGCTGGAGGCCGCCGACCGGCTGGCCGACGTCGTGAAGGAGTCCCGATGAACAACCCCAGCCTGCCCCTCCAATACGCGCGCACCCGCCGGTTCACCTTGGGCAAGCCGCGCTCGTTCACCCTTTCACCCGACGGTGGCCGGGTCGTCTTCCTGCGTACTCGGGGCGGGCAAGATCCGGTCACCTGCCTGTGGGAGATGGACGTCGCCTCCGGCCGCGAGCGCCTTATCGCCGATCCGGGGAGCACGGACGAGCAGCCGTCCCAGGCCGAGGCGGTACGCCGGGAGCGCACCCGCGAACAGAGTGTGGGGATCACGGCGTACAGTACCGATCAGCGTGTGCGGCGAGTGGCCTACGCTCTGGACGGGCAGATCTGGCTTGCCGACCTCGACGACGGCGATGGCCGGGTCCAACCTGTTCCCGCGCATGGCCCCGCCGTCGCCCCGTGCCTCGATCCGTCCGGCTCCAGCATCGCCTACGTGTCCGGTGGAGCGCTTCGAGCGATCAGCACGCGGGGCCTGACGGACCAGGCGCTGGCGGTGCCGGAGGGCTCGCAGGTCACGTACGGTCTGCCGGAGCATGTCGCCGCCGAATCCATGGGCCGGCAGCGTGGGTTCTGGTGGGCCCCGGACGGGGCCCGGCTGCTGGTGGCCCGCGCCGATGTCACCCGAGTACAGCGCTGGTACATCGCCGACCCGGCCGACCCGGCGCGCCCGCCGGTTGAGATCGCCTACCCCGCCGCGGGAACCGCCAATGCCGACGTGTCACTGTGGATCATCGATGTGAGCGGTGGCCGGGTGGCCGTCGACTGGGATCGCCGGGCGTTCGAATACGTCACCGCCGCGTGCTGGAGTAGGCCCGAACCCCTGGTGGTCGTGCAGAGTCGTGATCAGAAGACGATGCGTGTGCTCTCCGTCGACCCTGAGACCGGCGCCACCGCAGTACGCAGGCAAGACACCGACCCGTGCTGGGTCCAGATCGTGCCAGGCGTGCCCGCCCTCACCGCAGGCGGTCGTCTGGTCTGGACGGCCGATCTGAACGACACCCGGCGCCTGCTCATCGACGACGTTCCGGTCACCCCACCCGGCCTCAACGTCCGCGAAGTCCTCGGGACCGATGGTGAGACCGTTCTGTTCACCGCGTCCGCCGAACCGACGGAGACCGGCCTGTGGACCTACGCGCCCGACACCGGCTCTTTGCCGTTCGCTGACGGACCCGGCGTGCATCATGGCCATCGCCGCGGCGGGACGACCGTTGTCGTCGCCGAGTCGCTGGACCACCACGGCGCCCACATAACCGTGCATAGCAGCCAGGGGCAAGAGGTACCGATCACCTCCTTTGCGGAGACTCCTGTGCTGACGCCGCGGATCGAGCTACTGCGAGCAGGCGAGCATGAGCTGCGCACCGCAGTGCTCTTTCCGGCCGGCCATGTGCCCGGCTCCCGCCGGTTGCCCGTACTGATGGATCCCTATGGTGGTCCCGCGGCACAGCGCGTGCAGGCCGCGCGCGATCGATTCCTCGTGTCGCAGTGGTTCGCCGATCAGGGATTCGCGGTGATCGTGGCGGATGGGCGCGGCACTCCTGGCCGCGGTTGGAGCTGGGAGAGGGCGATCTATGGCGATCGGGCCTCAACAGCGCTGGCCGACCAGGTGACCGCGCTGCACGAGGCGGCCGACCGCCATCCTGACCTCGATCTGGGCCGGGTCGGCATCCGCGGCTGGTCGTTCGGGGGATTTCTCGCCGCGCTCGCGGTGCTGCGGGAACCGGAGGTGTTTCACGCCGCGGTGGCCGGCGCCGGCGTCTATGACCAGAGGCTCTACGACACTCACTGGAGCGAACGGTTTCTCGGCCACCCGGCTGACGACCCGGCAGCCTACGATCGTTCCAGCCTGATCGCCGACGCACCCCGACTTCGCCGGCCCCTCATGCTCATCCACGGGCTCGCCGACGACAACGTGAGCGCCGCCCACACCTTCCGGCTCTCGTCAGCGCTCACGGCGACCGGCCGACCGCACACCGTGCTGCCGCTGCCGAACGTGACGCACATGACGCCACAGGTGAACATCGCCGAAAAGCTGCTGATCGTCGAGGCGGACTTCTTCCAGCGAACACTGAGCACTTTTCGTGCGCAACAGGGGAGCCCGACGAGACGAAGTGGGAACACTGTGATGAGTTCCCGTTCGCAACTACGAAGCAGGGGGGGTGCTTACGAGGATCCCGGGCCCTCCCCCCGAAGTGTGGACACCTTGAGTGCCGGATGATGGACATCCGGAGGCAAGGAGTTCCACGTGGCGATGAAGTCGTATCCGCCGGAGTTCAAGGCGGACGCCGTCGCGTTGTACCTGTCTGACCCGAGCCGGACGTACGCGTCGGTCGGCCGGGGCCTGGGCGTGCACCCCGAGACGCTGCGCCTGTGGGTGCGTGAGGCCCGCGCGAACGGCACCGCCGGAGCCAAGAAGAAGGGGCCGGTCAAGGAGCCGGCCAGCGGGCCGCTATCGTCCGACGACGTGCTGGAAGCCGAGAACAAGCAGCTCAAAGCCCGGATCCGGGAGCTGGAGCTGGAGCACGACATTCTTCGCAAAGCTGCCAAATATTTCGCGGGCGAGACGAACTGGTGAGCCGCTTCCAGTTCGTTGCCGACCACCGCGACGCCGTTCGCCCGGCTGGGCGGATCTCCGGTATGGGACCGGGGCGTGGTGCTGGTACAACTCGCGGTGGCGATCGCGCTGGGAGCCAGGAGCATGCGGCAGATCGCCCTGCTGGCTCACCAGGAGCAGCTCTTCGGCAAGCCACCCTCGGATTCCACCGTGCGGCGGGCGTTGGAGCCCGTCGGGACGTCGGAGCAGCTGCAGGTCTGGATCGCCCGGGCTCGGGCGCGGGTACGGAGGCACGTGTGGCAGTTGGCCACCGCGACCGAGACGGGATTCCCCTGGCGTAGAGCGTGGCCGGCAAGGTGCTGACCGGCTGGATCGTGATCGACCTGGACGCCACGCTGATCACCGCACACTCCGATAAGCAGGGCGCTTCGGCGACGTTCAAGAAGGGCTATGGGTTTCATCCGTTGGCGGCCTGGTGCGCCAACACGCATGAATCGCTGGCGATGCTGCTGCGCACCGGATCGGCCGGCTCCAACACCGTGGCCGACCACGTGCGGGTGCTCACCGAAGCCATCAGGCAGATCCCCGACAGCTTCCGAGCCAAGATCTGGATCCGGATCGACGAGCGGGCGCCACCCATGAGCTCGTCGAACACATGAAGGGCCTGAACACCACCCGGCGCGCGGTCCGTTTCACCGTCGGCTGGAAGATCACCGGCACCGATGAGAGCGCGATCGCCAAACTGCCCGAGACCGCCTGGCAGGCCGCCATCCGCCAGGACGGCGAGGTCCACGCGCACGCGCAGGTGGCCGAGCTCACCGGCCTGGACGGACGCGCCGCGCTGTGGAGGACCGTGTCCGCTGCAACAAGGCGATGGGGCTGCGCAACCTGCCGTCCAAGACGTGGAATGTCAACGTCGGCTGGGTCCTGACCTGCAATCTCGCCGCCGATCTGCACGCCTGGACCCGGTTGCTCGGCCTGCACGACGATGCCGAGCTGGTATGCGCTGAGCCGCAGACCCTCCGCTACTGCCTCTGGCACCTGCCCGCCCGGCTGGTTTCTCACGCTCGCCGACGGATCCTGAAGATCAGCGTCACCTGGCCATGGAAGAACGCATTCCTGATCTGCTGGCAGCGTCTGTGTGCTCTGCCAGCGCCCACCTGACCAGTGCGAGCGCTTCCCGCCGATCCCGGAAAGGAGCGATGGGACCCCCTCGCGGCCCGTGGAACCGCTGTCCGCCCGAGCGTCTCGGGTGGTTGACGCGCCACTCGTCCGGATTGAACAGGACGATCAGGCAGAAAACTCCATCAGCCGGCATCGATCAAGAGGGACGACCACCTCGTGAGTCATCGAGGTCAAGGCCTCATCACGACACAAAGCCGTGACGAGAAAGGGCAAACGGCACATAATGGTGATGGTCAAGACCACATGGTTGCTCGGTGGTTGCTCGCGTGTACGCGATACAGCACGGCATCCATCATCACTTCCCGACACGACGGTGGGGGGAATTCCGCCCACAGCGATACGAAGTGACGCTCCGCGACACTGAGCGACACCCAGGTGTCAACGGCCGAGTGCGTGTCGCCGCTGGTGGCCGGATAGAGGTCCCCACGCCTTCGTAGTTGACTACTTCTTGGTGAGGCGTCCACCTGTCCGGGTTCGTGCCTGTTTCATGCGGAAGGACTCGC